>JBBSUF010000006.1:0-41838 GCA_038235185.1 Lysobacterales bacterium | reverse complement strand
GGATTGAGGTCGCCACGCAGCTTGAACGACAGCCACGCGAAGCCAGTCGCGACGTAGCACTATTGATGCGCGACCGCATGGCCGCCGATATGATTGGAGACTGAGATGGACCTGAACCTCATCGGTAAACATGCGTTGGTCTGCGGCGCTTCCGAAGGCATCGGCCGCGCCACGGCGCATGAGCTTGCGCTGCTCGGCGCCGATATCACACTGCTGGCGCGTCGCCCCGCCGCATTGCAGGAAGTGGCCACCACCCTGCCCCGCCAAGGTGCGCAGCAGCATGGCTGGATCGCCGCCGATGTCGCAAAGACCGACGAATTGCGCGCCCGGATCGAAGCACTCGTTGCTGGCAAAGCGCTGCATATCGTTGTTAATAACACCGGTGGCCCACCAGGAGGACCTGCTTATTCAGCGGACATCGCCGGATACCTGGACGCCTTCAACAAGCATCTCATCGCCAACCAGACGATCGTGCAGGCGGCGCTTCCCGGCATGCGCGCAGCGAATTGGGGCCGCATCGTCAATGTGATCTCCACATCGGTGAAAGAGCCCATCGCGGGCCTCGGCGTGTCCAATACCATTCGCGGCGCTGTTGCCAGCTGGGCCAAGACACTCTCGCGTGAACTTGCGCCTCACGGCATCACCGTCAACAACGTGTTGCCGGGTTACACGCAGACGGGACGCATTGCGCAGATCGTCAATGATCGGATGAAGGCCTCCGGGCAGACCGAAGACGCCATCGTCAATGGCATGCTCGTAACGGTGCCGGCGGGACGCTTTGCGCAGCCAAGTGAAATCGGCGGGGTCATTGCATTTCTTTGTTCGCCTGCAGCGGCCTATGTCAATGGCGTGAGTCTGGCGGTCGATGGCGGGCGGATGCAGTCGATCTGATCTGGTAAAAGCAGCATCCAGATCATTCCATGCGACCGGCGTCGAACAAGCTTTGCCCGCGAATGTCGTTCTGGCGCGCCACTGTTATTCTTGCCCGATGCGCCTCACACACTGGATCAACGGAGAACCCCGCGAAGCAGCCACGGGCCGCTGGCATCAGGTTTTCGAACCTGCGTCCGGGCAACCGTTTGCCGAGGTGGCCGCCGGCAATGCCCAGGACGTCGAATTGGCGGTGGCGGCTGCACAAGCTGCCTTTCCCGCCTGGTCGGGATTGCCCAACTCCGAACGCTCCCGCTGGCTGGAAAAACTCGCAGACGCGCTGGAAACCCGACTGGATGATTTCGCCCATGCGGAATCGCGCGACGGTGGCAAGCCACTCAAGCTGGCACGCGACATCGAGATCCCGCGTGCCATCAGCAACCTTCGTTTCTTTGCTCATGCCGCGACGCAGTTTTCCAGCGAATCCCATCACGGCCAAGCCGGGCTGAACTACACCTTGCGACAACCGCTTGGCGTGGTCGGCACGATTTCGCCATGGAACCTGCCGCTCTACCTGCTCACCTGGAAAATCGCGCCAGCGCTTGCCGCGGGAAACACCGTCGTCGCCAAACCTTCGGAAGTGACTCCGCTGACGGCGACCATGCTGGGGGAACTCGCCGCGCAGATCGGCTTTCCCAAGGGTGGGCTCAACATCGTGCACGGCATGGGGCCCGATGTTGGAGAACCATTGGTCATGCATCCCACGGTCAAGGCCATTTCGTTCACCGGGAGTACTGCGGTGGGCAAACACATTGTAGGTCTTGCGGCACCGCAGCTGAAAAAAGTATCGCTGGAACTAGGCGGCAAGAACCCCACGCTGGTCTTCGCCGATAGCGACTGGCGCGCGCAACTTGGCACGATCGTGCGCTCGGCCTTCCAGAACAGCGGACAGATCTGCCTGTGCGGATCACGCATGCTGGTGGAACGCAGTATTTACGTGGAATTCCGCGATGCCCTGGTCGAGCATGCCATCGCATTGCGGGTCGGCGACCCCATCGATGGCGACACCGACGTGGGGCCGCTGGTATCGCAGGCGCATTTCGACAAAGTGGTCGCCGCGATTGCGCGTGCGCAGGAGGAAGGGGGTCACGTCTGGTGCGGCGGGCAAGCGTTGGAGCGTCCCGGCTGGTTCGTGACGCCTGCCGTGATCGATGGCCTTGGTCCTGACTGCCTGAGCAATCGCGAAGAAATCTTCGGCCCGGTCGTCACGATGCAGCCGTTCGACACCGATGATGACGCGCTGGCACTGGCGAATGCCGGCGCGTACGGGCTGGCTGCGTCGATCTGGACCAACGACCTCAATCGCGCGCATCGGATCGCCGCGGACATCCACGCCGGGATTGTCTGGATCAACAGCTGGATGATGCGCGACCTGCGTACGCCATTTGGTGGCATGGGACAATCGGGACTTGGTAGCGAGGGGGGCTTGGAAGCAATGCGATTTTTCACCACGCCAAAAAACATTGGAATCCTGCTGCGATGACAGATCTCGACAACCTCCTGCAAAGCAACCGCGACTGGGCGGAACAGGTGAAACGTGACGATCCTGGTTTCTTCCAGCGCCTGTCGCAGCAGCAGGCACCTAAATATCTTTGGATCGGATGTTCCGATTCACGCGTGCCGGCAAACCAGATCATGGGCCTGGCCCCGGGCGAAGTATTCGTCCACCGAAACATCGCCAACGTCATGGTGCACACCGACCTGAATTGCATGTCCGTGATCCAGTTTGCGGTCGATGTCCTGAAGGTCGAGCACATCCTCGTCGTCGGTCATTATGGTTGTGGCGGCGTGCACGCCGCACTGCACGGTACGCGGGTTGGACTGGCCGACAACTGGATCCGTCACGTTGGAGACGTGGCGCTGAAACATAGCGCGCTGCTTGATGCTGCCGACGACACGATGCGCGGAGATCGTCTTTGCGAACTCAATGCCATCGAACAGGCCGAAAACGTATGCCTCACCACGGTCGTTGGTGATGCATGGGCTCGCGGACAATCGCTATCCGTGCATGGCTGGGTGTACAGCCTGCATGACGGCCGCGTCCGCGAGCTTGGCATGGATGTGGACTCGGCCGAAGCACTCGAACCTGCATACAGGAACGCGCTTTCACGGTTGATCCAGCCCAGGACTGGGGCATGAGTGGTTCCATCCATGCCGATTCCGCGCCCAAGGCGGTGGGCGCCTACCCGCACGCACGGCGTGTTGGCAACATGTTGTTCCTGTCCGGAATCGGACCACGCGATCCGCAGACGAATGCAATCCCGGGCAACGAACTGTTCGCAGACGGCCGTGTGCGCCGTTACGACATGGAGGCGCAGGTACGAATGGTGTTCGCTAACGTGCGCACTGTACTCGTTGCCAGCAATGCACGCTGGGAGGATCTGGTCGACGTCACCGTCTATCTGACCGACATGCTGCGTGATTTCCGCATTTACAACGAGGTATGGAGTGAGTATTTCCCTGATGCGGGAATGGCACCCTGCCGCACGACAGTCGGCATCACCGCATTGCCAACGCCGATCGCGATCGAATTGAAGTGCATCGCGATGCTCAAGGAGTAGCCATGCTTCCGGCCCCGCTGAACCTGCAAGGATGGATTGACGAACACCGTCACCTATTGAAACCGCCAGTCGGCAACAAATGCATTTACGACGGCGATTTCATCGTGATGGTGGTCGGCGGGCCGAATGCCCGGACCGATTATCACTGGGACGAAGGTCCGGAATGGTTCTATCAACTCGAAGGCGAGATGGTATTGCGCATCCAGGAAGATGGGGCAGTGCGCGACATCCCGATCCACGCCGGCGAAACCTTCCTGCTGCCGCCACGTACACCGCATTCGCCTCAACGTTTTGCAGAGTCCATCGGCCTGGTCATCGAACGCAAACGCCTAACACATGAAAAGGACGGGCTGTTGTGGTTTTGCGAACGATGCAACGCCAAGCTGTACGAGGAATTTTTCCATCTGCACGACATCGAAGCCGATTTCCCACCCGTGTTCGACCGCTTCTACTCATCGATCGACCTGCGTACCTGCAAGCAGTGTGGGCATAAGAATCCGTCGCCGTCGAAATACGTGATGCCGGATACATGATCTGCAGCAAAAAACGCTCTTGGTGTGCTGCTCGGCTAAACTGCTGACATGTTGAAAATCGACACCCATGCCCATTACCTGCCTCGCGACTGGCCGGATCTGGCGAAGAAATACGGGGACGAGCGTTTCCCGGTGATCCATCATGGTGACGATGGTCGCCATCGCATCTACAAGGATGGCAAGTTCTTCCGCGAGATCTGGCCCAAGACGTGGGACCCGCAGGTCCGCATCGACGACTACGCAGCGTTTGGTGTGCAGGTTCAGGTGATCAGCACGGTGCCGGTCATGTTCAGCTATTGGGCCAAGCCGCATCACGCGCTCGAGCTGCACCAGGCGCTCAACGACCACATGGCGCAGACCTGCCGCGAATATCCACGCCACTATGCCGGGATCGGCACGGTACCCCTGCAATCCCCGCGCCTGGCGGTGCAGGAACTTGAACGCTGCATGGACCAGCTTGGCCTGCAGGGCGTGCAGATCGGTTCGCACGTCGACAAATGGAATCTTGACGCACCGGAGCTGTTTGAATTCTTCGAAGCCGCCAGCGAGCTGGGTGCGGCCATCCTGGTGCATCCGTGGGACATGATGGGTACCGATACGATGCCCAAGTACTGGCTGCCCTGGCTGGTCGGCATGCCGGCCGAGCAGTCGCGCGCGGCGTGTTGCCTTGTGTTCGGTGGCGTGCTCGAACGCCTGCCGAAACTCAAGATTTGCCTGGCGCATGGTGGCGGCAGCTTCCCCTACACCATTGGTCGCATCGAGCATGGTTTCAACATGCGCCCCGACCTGGTAGCCACGGACAACTTCCGTAATCCCCGCGACTATCTGTCGAAACTGTATTTTGATTCCTGGGTCGCTGATGATCGCGCGCTGCGCTTCCTGCTCGACACTTGTGGGGTCTCTCAAGTCATGCTCGGCACCGACTATCCCTTCCCGCTTGGCGAGCAGACGCCAGGGGCCGGCATCGCCGCGCTTGGCCTGTCGGATACCGAACAAGCGCGCCTGTATCACGGTACCGCGCTGGAATGGCTTTCCCTTCCGGCTGCGCGGTTTCAATGAATACCCGTAAGTCATGACCGATATTTTCAGCGATGCACATGCCAGCGCACGGGATGCCGCCGATCCGCTGCGCGAATTCCGCGATGCCTTTCATATCCCATTTCACGAGGGTGTCCAGCAGGCTTACTTCTGTGGCAACTCACTTGGCCTGCAGCCAAAGGGCGCGCGCGGAATGGTCGAGGAAGTCCTCGAGAAGTGGTCGCACGAAGCGGTCGAAGGCCACTTCCGCGAGCCTGCACCATGGATGACGTATCACGAGCTTGTGCGCAACGGGCTTGCCGAAATCGTCGGCGCGCAACCATCGGAAGTGGTCGCGATGAATTCGTTGACGGCCAACCTGCACCTCATGATGGTCAGCTTTTACCAACCGACCACGCAGCGACCTGCCATCCTGATGGAAGCCGGTGCCTTCCCATCGGATCGATACGCGCTCGAGTCGCAGATGCGTTTCCATGGGTTTGATCCAGCGATCCATCTCATCGAACTGCAGCCGGACGAAGCCGACGGCACGATATCAATGGTCGCCATCGAGCGCGCGATTGCCGAACACGGCCCGCGCCTGGCCTTGGTGTTGTGGCCAGGCGTGCAATATCGCACCGGGCAATCATTCGATCTTGGAGAAATTGCCCGCATTGCGCACGCGCCTGGTGCAATTGTCGGCTTCGATCTCGCCCATGCCGTCGGCAACGTGCCGTTGCAATTACACGATCATGACGCCGATTTTGCGGTCTGGTGCCACTACAAATACATGAATGCAGGACCAGGTGCCGTGGGTGGCTGCTTCGTCCACGAGCGACACGCACGAACCAGCCGGCCGCGCTTTGCAGGATGGTGGGGACACGACCCCGACACGCGCTTCCAGATGGCCCCTGCATTCGTGCCCACACCTGGGGCTGATGGCTGTCAGCTGAGCAACCCACCCGTGCTTGCACTCGCACCGCTGCGGGCATCACTGGATCTCTTTGGTCGCGCGGGACTCCATGTGCTTCGACGCAAATCGATAGCGTTGACCGGATATCTCGAGGCCCTGATCGAAGAGCGTCTGGCAAGCACCTTGCAGATCGTTACCCCGCGGGATCCGGAACGTCGCGGCGCACAACTGTCATTGCGCGTTGTCGGGGGGCGCGAGCAGGGTCGCGCGCTCTTCGGGCACTTGTCCGGCGCCGGAGTGCTCGGCGATTGGCGTGAACCGGATGTCATCCGCATTTCGCCTGCACCACTCTACAACTCCCATGCCGACGTATTGCGCTTTGTGCGTGCAGTGGAGCACTGGCGGGGCGCATTGGCTTGAAACAAGCGCGGCAAATCACGATTGTTGGCGCGGGCCTTGCTGGTGCATTGCTCGCTACCCTGTTGGCCAACCGTGGCTGGAGCGTGGACGTTTTTGAGCGCCGCGGCGACCCACGGGTCGAGGGCTACGCTGGCGGCCGCTCGATAAACCTTGCCTTGGCCGAGCGTGGGCTACATGCACTGCGCAGCGCCGATGTGGCCGACGCCGTGCTCGCCAGATCCGTGATGATGCGCGGGCGCATGGTTCATTTCCTGGATGGCGAAGAGCAACTGCAACGCTACGGCCGTGATGATTCCGAAGTGATCTGGTCAGTGAGTCGCGGTGATCTCAACATCACCCTCATCGATGCCGCTGAAAACGCGGGAGTCCGACTTCACTTCCACCGCCGGCTGGAACACGTTGACTTCGATGCCAATATTGCGACGTTCGTGGGCGAGGAGCATGCCGACGCGCATGCTTTCACCGCGCTGTTGGGTGCCGATGGTGCTGGATCAGCATTAAGGGATCAGATGGGCAGGCATGCCACGCTTGGCGAACGCCTGGAGTCACTGGATCATGGCTACAAGGAACTGGAAATTCCTCCCTCCGCCAATGGCGACTTTCGCCTGGAAGCCAACGCATTGCATATCTGGCCTCGTGGCCGCTACATGTGCATCGCGCTACCCAACGACGAACACACGTTCACGGTGACGCTGTTCCTGCCGAATCATTCCGAACATCCAGGCGATCCCAGCTTCGATACCATCGTTGATGGCCAAGATGCCGATGCGCTGTTCGCGCGCGAGTTTGCTGATGCCCTTCCATTGATGCCAACGCTCGCACACGATTTCGATACGAATCCAACCGGCATGCTATCCACGCTCTATCTCGACCGGTGGCACCTTGGCGGCAAGGCCGTGCTGCTGGGTGACGCCGCCCATGCAATGGTGCCTTTCCACGGCCAAGGCATGAATTGCGCCTTTGAGGATTGCGTCGCGCTCGCAACACATCTGGAGGCGGATGCTGGTTTCGAAAAGGCATTCTCGGCTTTTGAAATCGAACGTCGACCCAACGCCCAGGCCATCCAGCAGATGGCGCTGGAGAACTACCTTGAAATGCGTGAACGTGTCGATGACGCGGACTTCCTGCTGCAACGTGCGCTGGAACGGATGTTGGCCGAGCGCCATCCGCTACGCTTCGTCCCGCGCTACGCAATGGTGACGTTCAGAAGGATTCCCTATGCGACGGCGCTGGAACGTGGGCGAATCCAGCGCGAACTGCTGGTCGAAGCGACCCGGAATCGCGGATCTCTGGATGAGGTCGACTGGTCCTGGGTCGATGGCGAAGTCGAGCGCCGGCTGTCCCCGCTGGCCGCCGAGCACTGACCCAGGCGTGCAGTCTCAAACTGCGATATCCAACTGCGGCATGCTGACGTAGCCAACCTTGTTCCGAGCCGACATGTCCACCAGCTTCCTGTTCTACGACCTGGAAACCTTCGGTGCCGATCCGCGCACCTCTCGCATCGCGCAATTTGCCGCCATCCGTACCGATTCTGACCTCAACCAGATCGATGAGCCGATCAGCTTTTTCGTGAGGCCCGCTGACGACCTGCTGCCCTCACCGATCGCCACCCTGATCACTGGCATCACGCCCCAACAGGCGCTTCGCGATGGCGTCAGCGAGGCCGACGCATTCACCAGGATCTTCGAGGAGATGTCCCGGCCGGCGACCTGCACGCTGGGCTACAACTCGTTGCGGTTCGATGACGAATTCATTCGACATGGCCTGTTCCGCAATTTTTTCGATGCCTACGAACGCGAATGGCGCGGGGGAAACTGTCGCTGGGATCTGCTGGACGTACTGCGGCTTGCACACGCACTTCGCCCGGAAGGCATCCAGTGGCCGAAACGCGATGATGGCGCCACGTCATTCCGGCTGGAGCACCTGGCAACCGCCAACGATGTGCGCACTGGTGATGCCCATGAAGCGCTGTCGGACGTGCGCGCGCTGATCGGCATCGCCCGCAAGTTGCGCGCTGCGCAACCAAAATTGTGGGACTACGCAATGCGCCTACGCGACAAGCGCTACGCGGCGCAGCTGCTGGATGTGGTCGGCATGACTCCGGTCGTGCACGTATCGCAGCGTTATCCCGCTGCACGACTGTGCACTGCGGCGGTATTGCCGCTGGCTCGGCATCCCCATATCGACAGCCGGGTGATCGTATTCGACCTCGATGGCGATCCTGACGCATTGCTCGCGCTTGAGGCGGAAGACATCGCAGACCGCCTCTACACACCAACAGCCGACCTGCCGGAAGGCGAAGCCCGGATTCCGCTGAAGGAAGTCCATCTCAACCGCTGCCCTGCCCTCATTGCCTGGGACCACCTGCGAAATGAGGACTTTGCGCGCTTGGGGATCGACCCTGTCGAAGCCGAGCGACGAGCAGCAAAGTTGCGCGCTGCAGGGCCGACCTTGGCGGAAAAAGTGCGTCGCGTCTATGCAACCCAGCGCGCCCAGGCAAAACGCGATGTCGACGCCAGTTTGTACGATGGTTTTGTTGGTGACGGTGACAAGCGTCGTTTCACCGAAGTCCGCGGGACAACGCCAGAGATGCTGGGCGCCCGCGACTTTGGGTTCTCCGATCCCCGCATGCCGGAATTGCTGTTCCGGTACCGGGCGCGCAACTGGCCGCTGACCTTGACGCACACCGAACGCCAGCGCTGGGATGATTACCGGCGCCAGCGCCTTCTGGCCGAATCAGGACTTTCCGAATTGAGCCTTGCGGGTTTCCGCGTTGAATTGGCGACGTTGCGAAACTTGCATGCCAATGACCGCATGAAACTCGCGCTACTCGACCAGATTGATTCCTGGGGCCATGAGATCGAACGCAACCTGCAATGACCACGTACTTTACAGACAAGACATTCAAGTTCCTGCGTGGCTTGGCACGACACAATGAGCGCGCCTGGTTTCAGGCGCATAAGCCCGACTACGAAGAATATGTGCGCGCACCATTCCTGAAATTACTGGTCGACCTGCAACCGGGACTGGCTAAAGTGAGTGATCACTATCGGGCCGATATCAAACCCGTTGGCGGATCGTTGTTCCGGCTTCACCGGGACACCCGGTTTTCCAAGGACAAGACGCCATACAAACGCTGGCAGGGAGCGCGCCTGTTCCATGCGCGCGGTCGCCAGGTCGAAGCGCCGTCGTTTTACCTGCACCTTGAACCTGGGGCGTGCTTCATCGGCTCTGGGTTGTGGCATCCGCAGCCTGTGACGCAACGGATGGTCCGCCAATTCATCTTCGACAATCCCGGCAGCTGGAAGAATGCCGCACATGGGCCCGCTTTCTGTCGTCGTTACGACCTACAGGCCAGTGAAAAACTGGTGCGACCACCACGCGGATTCCCGACGGATTTCGAGTTCATCGAAGACCTCAAGCATCGGAATTTTGTCGCCGTGCGAAAGATCGACGATGACGTGATGCTCGGGCCAAAACTTCGCCAGACACTGGAAAAAGACCTACAGGGATTGGCACCTTTCGTGGACTACCTTTGCGCGGCGTTGGACCTGGAGTTTTGAGCCATTCGCTCCACTGTAGGAGCGGCTTCAGCCTCGAGCTCCTTGCAGACTCCGACTCCACCCGGGAGGTCACGGCTGAAGCCGCTCCTACAATGGGCTTCTCTCTGTCGATTGGACAATCATGAAGAAATGGATCGCCCTTCTCATCGTCCTGCTGCTGGGGCTTGGCACGTATGTCGCCGCCGGGCCCTATCTGACCGTGCGCGCGATTCGTCGTGCCGTGGTTGCGCAGGACGCCACGGCATTGGCCAGACAGATCGATTTCCCTGCGTTGCGTTCAAGCCTCAAGGCACAGCTGGACGACCGCATGGTGCGTAGCGCCGGTGCGGATATGCAGGCCAGCCCGCTTGGCGCCTTCGGATTGACGATTGCCGGCGCAGTGGCCGGTACCACCGTCGACGCCATGGTGACGCCAACAGGCCTTGGTGCACTCATGCAGGGGCATATTCTCTTCAAACGATTCGATGATGGCCTGTCGTCGAGTGAACCATCCTCGACCGAGCCATTACATGACCCCTCTTATAAATATGAGTCCGCCTCGCGTTTTATTGCGACGACGCATGATGCCAAGGGTCGTCCGATTGTCTTTGTGCTGACGCGACATGGCCTGCAATGGCAGCTGTCGGACATCCAGCTGCCACCGTAAAAGCTGGGCTGATCCCAAAGTCTGATGACGCCACTGACCCAGCAGTGGGAAGCCAAGCCAGGAAACCACCAGCTCCAACAACCATCGTCATGTTGGAAGATCGCATGCTGGACCCCATGCTCCAAATCCGCAGAAATGCAAGCGGGATCCTGCTGATCAGACGTTACTCACCCCGTGTGGAACATGTCCTGCCGCGACGTGATCGCGTGCCGACACGATGTTGTGCTCGGAATCGTCGAAGAAAATATCTGCACCGAAGGCTTCAAGGAATGGCCCCTTGGGGCGGCCTCCGAGAAACAAGGCTTCATCAAGGCGAACTCCCCATTCACGCAATGTGAGGATCACACGCTTGTGTGCCGGCGCCGAACGCGCTGTCACCAGCGCCGTGCGGATCGGCGAGGTATCCCCTGCGGGAAACGCATTCTGCAAACGATGCAACGCGTCTAGAAAACCACGGAATGGCCCCCCCGACAAAAGCTCCCTGGCGCGTACGCGTTCGTTCTCCGCAAACGCAGCCAAACCACCCTCGCGCGAAACACGTTCGGATTCATCACTGAAAATCACGGCATCGCCATCAAAGGCGATGCGCAGCTGATCGTCAGGATGCAGCGTGGATTGCCTTTGCGCGGCAGGCAGGATGGTCGCGGCAGCGACACCAGCCGCAAGTGCGTTTTTAACGTCCTCGCCATGTGTCGATAAAAACAGATCAGCACCAAAGGGACGGATATACGGATATGGGGAAGCGCCATTGCTGAACGCGGCGCGGGTGATCCCCAACCCGTGATGTTCGATGGAGTTGAAGATACGCAAGCCTGTGTCGGATGAATTGCGCGACAACAGGATCACCTCGACGCGCGGTGCATCCAGTGGCGTGTTGTCGTTGAGTGCGAGCAACTTGCGCACGAGCGGGAATGCAATGCCAGGCGTCAACAATTCATCCTCATGCTCGCGCTGGAAGCTGGCGTAAGCATCCAGGCCTTCGTGCTCGAACAACCTGTGGCTGGCTTCAAGATCGAACAGCGCGCGCGATGAGATCGCGACGATCAGCGGCTTTGATTCAGAGGTGGGCATTGGGGCAGTATCGCGGATGTGGATATCACCGGATGAGATTGTCCAAGTGGCTTGCTGGCAAGCTTTAGGACTCAAACCACGAACTGTTCGCTCAGGATGCGTTCTTCAAGATTATGTTCCGGATCGAACAGAAGCGTGACGGTGTGCACGCGCGACTCACGAATGGTGACCTCTACGACATCGCGCACCTCATGCGAGTCGGCCGTGGCGCTGACCGGGCGCTTGTAAGGATCAAGGACGCGAAAACGCACTTCTGTCGACGATTTCAACAGCGCGCCGCGCCAGCGGCGGGGGCGGAATGCCGCAATCGGCGTCAGCGCGATCACGCTGGAGCCCAGCGGCAGGATCGGACCTTGCGCGGAAAAGTTGTAGGCAGTGCTGCCCGCCGGCGTTGCCACCATGACGCCATCGCATACCAACTCCTCCAGGCGCGGCTTTCCATTGAGATCGATGGCCAGGTGGGCGGCCTGGCGGGTCTGCCGGAGCAACGAGACTTCGTTGTAGGCCAGCGATGAGACGCTCGCGCCAGAGTCTGTTTGCGCCAGCATTTCCAGCGGTCGCAACACTGCGGGTTCTGCCGCGGCGATGCGTTCCAGCAGTCTGTCTTCTGACATGTTGTCGGGCGGATAGTGATTCATGAGGAACCCGACGCTTCCGAGCTTCATTCCGAACACCGGCTTACCCGCATTGCCATGCCGATGCAGCGTCTGCAGCATGAAGCCGTCGCCGCCAAGTGCGACGATGACATCCGAGTCGTCTGGCCCGTGCAATCCATGGCGAGCAACCAATATCGCCGACGCCGCCTGAGCGCCGGCGTCGGGACTGGCGAGGATGGCAATGCGCGGCTGGCTCATCACTGGCTCCAGATCATGCCTCGAGAATAACCCGACTGGCACTGCGCTGCGGGAATGCGCTTCATGAGCGTCTGGGCAATGGACCCGAACAACGATGTTTACGCCACTGGATCAACCTTACGCGAAGCGATCCCGTTCAATGGGAAAGTCGGACATTCGACGTGACCAACGAGAAAGCACCAACAGGCGACTTCCGCCTGCTGGTGTCGTGACGACATGCCTCAGCCGCGGGAGGCGAGCTGCGACAACCGCTGCACTGCAACCGAGGCGGTGGGATAGTCCAGCGTTTTTTGCGCCGCCAGTTCCGTCAGCATCGCCAGGGTGAAATTCAACGAGGGATCATCACGCTGCAACCAATGCATGACCTTGGCGTCGGCGTTCTCGCCCGGCATCGCGAGTACCTGCTGCACCAGTGTTCGTTGCTGGCTACCAAGCTCATCGCGCAGCACGCCACGGGCGACCGCGTGCCATCGGCCTTCGACCGGCAACGCATCGATCTGCGCGACCAGCCATGGAAGGTTCAAGGCTTCGCCGAGACGGAAATGGACCTTGGCGACATCGTTCGGCCGCAATGAATGTCCACGTGCGACTTCGATGATGTCGGCACACGGCTCCAGGTAGGGAAGCGCGGCCAACTGGCTGGCGAGCTCCGATGGCACACCCTTGGCTTGCCAGTCGCGAAGACTTGCGTCGTATCCAGGGCGTTGCGAATCAGGAAGGATATTCTCGCCCGCGCGGATTTCACGGAAGCCATCGTGGTAACGATCCACCGCCGTCGCGATATCAGGTATTGCTCCAGGGCGGGACAGCAGCCAGCGGGTGAACGTACGCTGCAACGACCAGATCACCTGCAACGCATCGATCTGTACGGACTCCGGCACCTTGCCGTCGAGCGCGTCAATCTGTGTCCACAACTGGCGCGCATCGAGTGTTTCGCGGGTGATCGTGTACGCCTTGGCGACTTCACCGGGCGTGCGACCCGTGTCTTCCTGCATGCGCAGCAGGAATGTCGCGCCCATGCGGTTGATGGTCGAGTTGGTCACTGCAGTCGCGATGATTTCGCGCTTCAGGCGATGCCCTTCCATCGCAACGGCGTATTTCTGCTGCAAAGGTTCGGGGAAGTAGCGAATCAGCTCCTTTGACAGATACGGATCCTCCGGCACGTCGGAAGCCAGCATCTGCTGGTAGGCCACGAGTTTGGAATAGGACAGCAGAACGGCAAGTTCGGGTCGCGTGAAGCCTTGCCCTCGGGTCTTGCGATCCGCGATTTCGGCATCCGATGGCAGATATTCAATCTGGCGATCAAGCAGCCCTTGGGATTCGAGCGTGCGGATGAAGTGCTGCTTGGAACCCAGGCGCGTCAAGCTCATGTGTTCCATCAGGCTCAATGTCTGGTTCTGCCGATAGTTGTCATTGAGCACGAGTGCGCCAACCTCATCGGTCATCGATGCCAGCAGGGTATTGCGCGCTTCAAACGTCAGCCGCTTTTTCTGCACCTCGCCATTGAGCAGGATCTTGATGTTGACCTCGTGGTCGGAGGTGTCCACGCCCGCAGAGTTGTCGATGAAGTCGGTGTTGAGGAGGACTCCGTTCTGCGCCGCCTCGATGCGACCAAGCTGGGTGAAGCCGAGGTTTCCACCCTCGCCCACCACCTTGCAGCGCAACTCCTGGCCGTCGACCCGCAGTGCGTTGTTGGCACGATCGCCCACGTTCAGGTGCGTCTCGCTGGCAGCCTTGACGTAGGTACCGATACCGCCATTCCAGAGCAGGTCGACCGGCGATTTCAGGATCGCGCTTATCAATTCGGCTGGACTCATCGCCTCCACGGTCGCATCGATGCCAAGCGCGGTTTTTACCTGCTGCGTCAAGGCAATCGATTTCGCGCTACGTGGGTGGACGCCGCCACCGGCACTGATCAATGAGGGGTTGTAGTCCTCCCACGACGAACGCGGGAGATTGAACATACGGCTGCGCTCGGCGAAGGAAACCGCGATATCTGGATCCGGGTCGAGGAACACATGGCGGTGGTCGAATGCTGCAAGCAGGCGGATATGCGGGGACAACAACATCCCGTTTCCGAATACATCGCCCGACATGTCGCCGATGCCAACAACGCTGAAATCCTGCATCTGGCAGTCGCGCCCCAGCGCACGGAAATGACGCATGACCGATTCCCAGGCGCCCTTGGCCGTGATGCCCATCGCCTTGTGGTCATATCCGACCGAACCGCCCGACGCGAAGGCGTCGTCCAGCCAGTAACCGTGCGCGCGCGCAATGGCGTTGGCCGTATCGGAGAACGTTGCGGTGCCCTTGTCCGCCGCGACGACCAGGTATGGATCGTCGCCGTCATGCCGGACGACATCCTGCGGATGTACGACTTGTCCATCGACCAGGTTGTCGGTGATGTCGAGCAGGCCGTTGATGAAGCGTTTGTAGCAGGCGACTCCTTCGGCAAACCACGCATCGCGATCGACCGCGGGGCTTGGTAGCTGCTTGCAGAAGAAGCCACCCTTGGAGCCGACCGGGACGATCACCGTGTTCTTGACCATCTGCGCCTTGACCAGGCCCAGCACTTCGGTGCGGAAATCCTCGCGTCTATCCGACCAGCGCAGTCCGCCGCGGGCGACCGGGCCAAAGCGCAGATGCACGCCTTCCACGCGCGATCCGTAGACCCAGATTTCACGGTATGGGCGCGGTTTTGGCAGATCAGGCACCAGCGCCGAATCGAGCTTGTAGCTGACGTAGTCACGTGGGCCGCCATCGGCACGCGGGCGGTCGAGCGTGTTGAGGTAATAGCTGGTGCGCAATGTCGCGTCGATCACGCCGATGAAGCTTCGCAGGATGCGATCTTCATCGAGGCTTGAAACGCCATCCAGGAATGCGACCAGTGCCGCATGTATCACTTCGGTCTGGCGCTCACGGGTTGACGCACGCGCGGCGATCACGGGCTGTAAATCGGCCATTGCGCGTGCGTTCGCGCCGACCACCGCTTCGAACTGACGCTGCAGGCGCTGCATACCATCCTGGATGGCCTGCGTGTCTTCCGTTCCGGTGACGGGATCGAAACGCGCCTCGAACAATTCCACGAGCAAACGGGCCAACAGCGGGTAGTGGTTGAAGGTCTGCTCGACATACGCTTGCGAAAACGGCACGCCCACCTGCTGAAGGTACTTGCTGTAGGCACGCAGCATCGCCACCTGCCGCCATGACAACCCGGCGCCCAGGATCAGGCGATTGAACCCGTCGTTCTCGGCCTGGCCCCGCCATATCTGGGTGAATGCATCCTCGAAACCCTGGTCCAGCCGCGAAATGTCGAGATCCGCACGCGTCGCTTCGACTTCGAAATCCTGGATGTACGCCACGCCATCGCCCAGCTCGAGGCGGTATGGATGCTCGGAGATCACACGCAAGCCCATGTTCTCCATCATCGGCAGCACATCCGACAGCGGGATGTCGTCGAATAATCGATAGAACTTCAGGCGCAATCCGCCATCGGCGCGACGATGCAATGAGATGCGCAGGTCGTCCTGACCGGACAACGCCGCGAGCGCGTCGACATCGTCGGCTGCTATCGCCGGTGTGGCCTCTTCGATGTACCCGGCCGGCAGGGCGCGGCCATAGTGGTTGGCAAGCTTGAGGCCAAGCTCTTCTCCATGTCGTGCGAGTAGTTGTTCGCGCAGGTCGTCATGGCGATTGCGCACGATCTCCGTGAGTTCCGCTTCCAGCGCGGTTGTATCGATATCGCCCAGGCGTGGGCGGGCCTGGCCGGCTTTTGGCCGGATGATCATGTGCAGCTGCGCCAACGGCGACTCACCGACCTGCACGGTGGTGTCGATGCTTTGGCCATCCAGCGCGCGCTTGAGCATCGATTCGATGCGCGTGCGCACCTCGGTGTTGAAACGATCACGCGGGATGTAGACCAACGCTGAATAAAAACGACCGTATCGATCCCGGCGCAGGAATAATTTACTGCGGACACGCTCCTGCAGGCCAAGGATACCCATGCTGGTGTGCAGCAGTTCGTCCTCGCTGGACTGGAACAGCTCTTCCCGTGGCAGCGTTTCAAGGATATGACGCAACGCCTTGCCGCTGTGTCCGAACGGCGCCAGGCCCGACTTCTGCATGACATATTCATGGCGCCCGCGCACCAGGGGAATTTCCCATGGCCGCCGGTTGTAGGCGCTGGAGGTGTACAAACCGATGAAGCGCTGTTCCGCAACCGGCTTGCCCTGCGCATTGAACTTCAACACGCCGATGTAATCCATGTAACCGGGGCGATGCACCGTGGCACGTGCATTGGTCTTGGTCAGGATCAGAGCATCGACCGCACCGGATTGCGGCATGTAATACGCAGCCAGCGACTTCAGTAGGCGCGGTTTATGTGCATCCTGGCCACGAAGCAAACCAAGACCGCTTGATTCCAGCGGGCACAGCACTTCATCGCCATCCTGCTGGACAACTTCGTATTCGCGATATCCCAGCAAGGTGAAATGATCGTCGGCGGCCCAGCGCAGGAATTCCTGTGCTTCGACGCGTCCGGCATCGGAAATCGGCATCGTGCGGGCCGTCAATTCATCGGCGACGGCCCGCAATTTCGCGCGCATGGCGTCCCAGTCAGCGACGATCGCCCGCACATCGCACAAACTGGACCTGATCGTACGTTCGACGTCCTTCATTGCGTCGGTGGACTGCCGGTCGATCTCCATATGGATGAACGACTCTGGCGTACCCTCGCCAACCGCTAGCAGGATCCCTTGTGCGTCCCGTGTCATTTTGACCACCGGGTGGCCGAGCACGTGCACGGCAATGCCCTGCTCGGCCAGCGCCATCGTCACAGAGTCCACCAGGAACGGCATGTCGTCATTGACGATCTGGACGGTCGTATGGGGCGATTCCCAACCCTGCTGGGCCAAGCTTGCATTGAACACCCGCACGTCGGGTTCGCCGGGTTTGCGCACGCGGGCCAGATTGAGAAAATCCGCCGCCAGCGCTGCCCAGGCGTCCGGGCTGTGCTGCAGGAATTCATCCCGGGTCATGCGCTGATAGAAGATTTGCGCAAACGTTTCGGCCTGGACTTGCTGGGAAGTCGGGACGCGTTGACGTAGCGCGTCGAACACGCTGCTCAAATCCAGCGACTTCATTTGCAAGGACTCGTCGCAACCAGAAACAAGCTGGACGGATACAGCACGATCACCGGGGGCAGCCGGGGAAGCATCGGAATTTGCGCTCATGGAGAAGATCGGTCCATTGCGAAGGAAGAAAGCCCGCACGAATGCGGGCGATTTTTGAGGACGACGTCAGCGATCAGCGAAGGCCGGTCTCGTGCCGGGCGATCACCAGCCGCTGGATCTCACTGGTGCCTTCGTAGATTTCGGTGATCTTGGCATCGCGGAAATATCGTTCAAGTGGCATTTCTTTCGAATAACCCATGCCACCATGGATCTGGACGGCCTGGTGGGCGATCCACATTGCAGCTTCGGATGCAGTGAGTTTGGCCACGGCAGCTTCGGTGGTGAAGCGCTGCCCTTGGCCCTTGAGCCATGCCGCGCGCAGCGTCAACAGCAACGATGCGTCGAGCTTGCATTTCATGTCGGCGATCTTGGCCTGTGTCATCTGGAACGCGCCAATGGGCTGGCCGAACGCCTTGCGTTCGCGGACATACTCCAGCGTAGCCTCGTACGCGGCGCGCGCAATGCCGATCGCCTGCGACGCGATGCCGATGCGACCGGCGTCGAGAACGCCCATCGCGATCTTGAACCCGTGCCCCTCCACCCCAAGCACGTCTTCGGCTGGCGCGATGTAATCCGTGAATTCGATTTCGCAAGTCGCCGATGCACGGATGCCGAGCTTGGGTTCGGTCTTGCCGCGGTGGAATCCGGCGTTGACGGTATCGATAAGGAATGCAGTAATGCCGCGGGCGCCCTTCTCCGGGTCGGTCATCGCGAACAGCACCATGTATTTGGCGACAGGGCCGGAAGTGATCCAGCTCTTCTTGCCATTGATGATGTAGCTGCCGTCGGCCTGTTTGACCGCACGGCAGCGCATCGCCGTGGCGTCGGACCCGGACTGCGGCTCAGTCAGCGCGAATGCGCCGATTTCCTTGCCCTCGGCTATCTCGCGCACGTACTTTTGTTTCTGCGCTTCGGTGCCGTGGGTGAGGATGCCGTTGCAGAACAGCGAATTGTTCACCGACAAAATCGTGGAATGCGCAGCATCGGCCGCTGCGATCTCGATCATCGCCAGCACATAGGCGATCGGATCCATGCCGGCACCACCGTATTCAGCCGGCACCTCGATCCCCATCAGTCCGTTTTCTCCAAGCAGGCGGATATTGTCCAGTGGAAATTCGCCGGTCTTGTCGAAGTGCTCGGCGCTGGGGGCGATTTTTTCCTGCCCGATGCGGCGAGCCACATCCTGGATGAGAAGTTGCTCTTCAGTGAAGCCAAAATCCACGCAGGCACCTCGGGTTGGTCAGCAGAACCCCATTGTAACGGTCGCAGCAGGAGGCTCGCTGACGAATCACCCACGTGGCGCGGGCATCGGGAACCGAGACGATTGATTGCCCCCTTCGTCAACGAGGCGCACTTGACCACGAAGCCTCGGCGGCGGACACTTATCTTTGAATCGCGATGGAAAGATATTTATGGATCTGGAAGGCTGGTCCAGCCGGTTGAGGGTGTTCGCCGACGCAACCCGGGTACGCCTGCTGAGCCTGCTTGATGGCGAGGAGCTGACGGTCGCCGAACTGTCCGCGATCACGCAACTGGCACAACCTCGGGTATCCACCCATCTGGCGAAATTGAAGGAAGCAGGCCTGGTGCGTGATCGACGCGCTGGCGTTTCCGCGTACTACCGCTTCGACGACACCACCCTGGATGCGACCCAGCAGGCGTTGTGGCAGTCGATCAGCAATGGCAGTGACGACGCGTTGCTACGGCAGGATGCCGAACGCGTCCCCGGCGTGCTGGCCATGCGCGCAGCCGACCAGAACTGGGCCGACTCGGTCGCGGGAGACATGGAGCGGCACTATTCGCCAGGCCGCACATGGGAAGCCCTGGCACGCACGGCATTGCCTTTGCTGGAACCCGGCGACGTCCTCGACATCGCATCGGGTGACGGTGTCCTTGCCGAGCTGCTGGCACCGCATTCGAGACGTTACATCTGCGTGGACACCAGTGCTCGCGTGGTGGCCGCCGCCGCGGAGAGGCTGCGCCGCTTTGGCAATGTCGAGGTACGTGAGGGCGACATGCACGCCCTGTCCTTCGCCGACGACAGCTTCGACCTGGTCGTGCTGATGCATGCCCTGACCTACGCCGCCAAGCCTGCGCAGGCAGTCGCAGAGGCCGCTCGCGTACTCAGGCCCGGTGGGCGCCTGCTGCTCAGCAGCCTGGGTAAACACGAACATCGCGCCGTGGTGGCTGCTTATGGCCACGTCAACCTTGGCTTCACCGAAAAAGAACTGCACAGGTTCACCGACAAGGCGGGCCTGGATGTCGCCAGTTGCGAGACCGTGACACGCGAGCGGCGACCGCCGCACTTCGAGGTGATTTCGCTGATTGGAGTGAAGCCGTGAAACAACTTCCGTGGCTACATCCAGACCGTGTTGCCCTGCTTGAGGCTGCATTGTCCAAGCGTATCCTCGTCATCGATGGCGCCATGGGCACCATGATCCAGCGCCATGAACTGCAGGAATCCGATTATCGCGGCGAGCGTTTTGCACATGGCTACGACGCGTTGTTCGCTGCTGAGGGGCACGCGCATGGAGCGGGTTGTGGATGCGAGGATCAGGACCAGCGTGGGAACAACGACCTGCTGACGTTGACTCGTCCCGACCTGATCAGCGAAATCCACGCCGCCTATCTCACCGCCGGTGCGGACCTGGTGGAAACCAACACATTCAACTCGACATCAATTTCCCTGGCCGATTATCGGCTGCAGCATCTGGTGCGCGAGTTGAATTTCGAAGGCGCCAAACTGGCTCGCGCCGCTTGCGATGCAGCCCAGACGCGCGATCCGTCACGACCACGCTTCGTGATCGGCGTGCTCGGACCGACCAGCCGCACTGCCTCGCTGAGCCCGGACGTCAACCGCCCAGGGTTTCGCGCGGTGTCGTTCGATGACCTTGCGGCTGCGTATCGCGAAGCAGTCTCGGGCCTGATCGACGGCGGCGCAGACGTGCTGATGGTCGAGACCATTTTCGACACGCTCAACGCAAACGCGGCGCTGTTTGCCATCGGCGATGAATTCCAGGCGCGTGGCGGTCGTCTGCCGGTCATGATTTCCGGAACCATCACTGACGCTTCCGGCCGCACCTTGTCAGGGCAGACGGCTGAAGCGTTCTGGTATTCCTTGCGCCATGTGCAACCCTTGTCCATTGGTCTTAACTGCGCGCTCGGCGCGAAAGACCTGCGTGCGCACATCGACATCTTGTCGCAGGTGGCCGACGTCCACATCAGTATCCATCCCAATGCGGGATTGCCCAATGCCTTCGGCGGGTATGACGAAACGCCGGAGGACATGGCGGCCGTACTAGGGGAATTTGCGGAAGCGGGACTGCTGAATTTCGTGGGTGGGTGTTGCGGAACCACGCCGGAGCATATCGCTGCGATCGTGGAGGCGGTGCGTGGCGTGCCACCGCGAGTCACCCCACAACTTGAAGCAGTGGCGTGAGCGCATGACAATCCTCACCAGGCAAACCCGTCTTAGCGGCCTGGAGCCGCTGCAGATCACACCTGAAAGCAACTTCATCAATGTTGGCGAGCGGACCAACGTGACGGGTCGTGCGCAATTCAAGAAGCTGATCCTCGACAACCGCTTCGATGAGGCGGTTGTCGTCGCCCGGCAACAGGTCGAAAGCGGCGCGCAGGTCATCGACGTCAACATGGACGAGGGCATGCTCGACTCGGAAAAAGCGATGGTGGAGTTCCTGCACCTGATCGCCGCCGAGCCTGACATCGCACGTATCCCGGTCATGGTCGACAGTTCGAAATGGACGGTGATCGAAGCGGGATTGAAATGCCTTCAGGGCAAGGGCATCGTCAACTCCATCTCCATGAAGGAAGGTGAGGCGGAATTCCTGCGCCAAGCACGCCTGGTGCGACGCTATGGCGCTGCTGTGGTGGTGATGGCATTCGACGAAGCCGGCCAGGCGGACACGGCCACGCGCAAGATAGAAATCTGTTCGCGCGCGTACCAGCTGTTGACCGAGGAAATCGGTTTCCCGCCCGAGGACATCATCTTCGACCCGAACATCTTCGCGATTGCGACCGGCATCGAGGAGCACAACAACTACGCGGTGGATTTCATCGAGGCCACGCAGGAAATCAAGCGTCGCTTTCCGTACAGCCACGTTTCAGGCGGCGTGTCGAACGTGTCGTTCTCGTTTCGCGGGAATGAGCCGGTGCGACAGGCCATCCATGTCGTGTTTTTGTACCACGCGATCAAGGCCGGCATGGACATGGGCATCGTCAACGCTGGCGCGATGCCGATCTATGACGACCTTGATGCGGACCTGCGCGAGCGAGTCGAGGACGTCGTGCTCAATCGTCGCGAGGATGCCACTGAGCGGCTGCTGGAAATTGCCGATCGTTACAAGGGAAAAAAAGGCGAGAAACGGGTCGAGGATCTCGCGTGGCGCGAGAGACCGGTGCAGTCGCGACTGAGCCACTCGCTGGTGCATGGCATCGACCAGTGGATCGTCGCGGACACCGAGGAAGCGCGTGCATTGTCGACGCGGCCACTGGATGTGATCGAGGGGCCGTTGATGGATGGCATGAACGTGGTCGGCGATCTGTTTGGTGCGGGCAAGATGTTCCTGCCGCAGGTGGTGAAGTCGGCGCGTGTGATGAAAAAAGCGGTCGCCCACCTGCTGCCGTACATCGAAGCGGAAAAACTGCGCACTGGCGACACCGGCAAATCCAATGGCAAGATCGTCATGGCCACCGTCAAGGGGGACGTGCACGATATCGGCAAGAACATCGTCGGCGTGGTGCTGGCGTGCAACAACTTCGAAGTGATCGATCTTGGCGTGATGGTGCCGTCGCAGACCATCCTGGATCGTGCAAAGGCCGAAGGCGCCGACCTGATCGGGCTGTCTGGGTTGATCACGCCATCCCTGGAAGAAATGAGCCACGTCGCACGTGAAATGCAGCGCCAGGGCATGACGATGCCGCTGCTGATTGGCGGTGCAACGACTTCGCGTGCGCATACAGCACTGAAGATCGACCCGCATTACAAGTCCCCCACCATCTGGGTGAAGGACGCTTCGCGCGCGGTGGGCGTCGCGCAGTCGTTGATCAGCCCGGACCTGCGCAAGGACTTCATCGCGTCCAACGATTCGGATTTTGCGGAAATCCGAACGCGTCATCGCAACCGCGGCGACGCCAAGCGACTCGTGCCGTTGGTCAAGGCGCGGGCACAGCGCTTCGATGGCGACTGGGCAAATTACACACCGCCAGCGCCACGGAAACCGGGTGTCACTGTCTTCAATGATTACCCTCTCGCAGACCTGATCGAATTGATCGACTGGACACCATTTTTCAACGCATGGGAACTTGCCGGCCGTTATCCGGCAATTCTCGATGACGCGGTCGTAGGTAAACAGGCTCGCGAAGTGTTTTCCGATGCGCAGGAAATGCTGCGCAAGATCGTTTCTGAAAAATGGCTGACCGCAAAAGCAGTGGTCGGGCTATGGCAGGCGAACAGCATTGGTGACGACGTCGAAGTATTGTTGCCCCCCTCCCATCCGGAGGGAGGCTCCAGGTCGGAAACATTTCACTTCCTTCGCCAACAGGTCGACAAACCGGTTGAACGTCCGGATTTCTGCCTGGCAGATTTCATTGCACCGAAAGAATCGGGCAAGCAGGACTGGATCGGCGCGTTTGCAGTGACCGCAGGCTTGGGGATCGAACCCCATGTTGCGCGCTTCGAAGCCGACCATGACGACTACAACGCGATCATGCTCAAGGCGCTTGCGGACCGGCTGGCCGAAACCCTGGCCGAGCGCATGCATCAACATGTCCGCAAGGAGTTATGGGGTTACGCTGCCGATGAGTCGCTGGATGCCAACGCGCTGATCAGCGAAGAATATCGCGGCATCCGCCCGGCACCGGGCTATCCCGCCTGCCCCGAACACAGCGAAAAGGCGACGTTGTTCCGCCTGTTGCGTGCAGCGCACAACGCTGACATGCAGCTGACGGAGAACTTCGCGATGTTGCCCGCGGCAGCCGTGTCCGGTTATTACTTCAGCCATCCCAAAAGCCAATACTTCGTGGTCGGGCGCGTATCAAAAGAGCAGGCCTCCGACTACGCACAGCGCAAAGGTGTCAGCCTGGCACAGGCGGAGCGCTGGCTTGCTTCCAATCTTGATTACGACCCGGAATAGCCGTCCTGCAGTTTTCCAGGAGGCGACTTCAGCCACGATGAGTCAGCGCATTAGGCAGACGTTGCTTCCACGGGTTTACCAGACTAGATCGTCGGGCACATGGAATTGAGGATCGGCGTAAGGGTCATCCGCGGTGGCGTCGGGGTTGATTTTTAGTGCCACGGCGGGCGCGAAAATGGCTTCGGCCTGGGTCAGCAACTCGGCCTCGACCAGCACGTAACGCCCATCCATCTGCACGACGCCAAGTTGACCTGCATTGAGCGCCTTCAATTGCCCTGCATTGACGTACACGCGCTTGATCTTCCCGCCGTAGTCGAAGTGGCGCGCGATTTCCGCCGCAGGATCATTGAGCGCCTTGTCCTTGAGCAATTCAGCAAGCTGTGCCTTGGCTTCGCGACGCTTGCGTGCCTCGTCCTGCTTCTGTCGCTCGGCTTCGATGCGCTCGTCTTTTTCGCGCTGAGCACGGATGGCGTAGGCCTTGGCGAGGTCAATGTCTTCGCGAGTGCGCGTTACTTTCGGCCGTCCATGCGATCCCACGAACGACTTCGCCGGCTGCCGTGAGTCCTGTGCCACGCGCGGACGCTGTGGTGGTTGGGCAGGCCGGGTTTGCGGCTTGGTGTCAGGTGTTCGCGCCGGTTTAGGCGTCGACTTGAAACCAAGGCCGAGCAGCTGATCGCGAAGGGAATCGGTCATGGTGGTATGTGGTCTAGCTGACGTCAGTAATGTGGCGGAGGTGGTTCGGTCCCTGGATCGGCGAAAAAATCACCACGTGGCTTGATGTCATCGAGCGCGCGGCGCAGCAATTCTGCATGGCGTGCGGTTTCAGCGCGCGATGCAGCCAGCGCATCGCTTATTTCAGCCAGGGCATCCTCCTGGAATGCGATGCGGGTTTCCAGTTCAGTAACGCGACGTTCAAGCGCGGATTCCATGGACATTCTTCAGTCCACCATGATCGAACGGCCGCGGCCGATGCCGTAATAGGCAATGCCGGTCGACTCCACGTCCTCAGGGTTGTATAGATTCCGGCCATCGAAAATGACGCTGTCGGCGAGCATGGCGTGCAGTTGCGCAAAATCCGGGCTCCGGAACTGCTTCCACTCTGTGACAACGACCAGCGCGTCGGCACCCTCCAATGCTGCGGCAGACGATTCGCACAGCACGAGATCCGGCCGTTCACCGAAGATTCGATGTGCCTCGTGCCGGGCTTCCGGATCGTAGGCGCGCACGTTGGCACCCGCCTCCCACAACTGCTGCAGCAGGGGACGGCTGGACGCTTCCCGCATGTCATCCGTATTGGGCTTGAATGCCAGGCCCCAGACCGCGAAGGTTTTGCCTTTCAATGATGCACCGTTGTAATGGCGGTGGATCAATTCCAGCAGATGGTTTTTTTGTGCGTCGTTGACCGCTTCGACCGCGTTCAACAGTTTGGATTCGTACCCCATTTGTTGTGCGGTACGGGCCAGCGCCTGGACATCCTTGGGGAAACACGAACCACCGTAGCCCGCACCTGGATAGATGAAGTGCCATCCGATGCGTGGATCCGAGCCGATCCCATGGCGAACCATTTCGATGTCCGCGCCCACTTTCTCGGCGATGTTGGCCAGCTCGTTCATGAAGCTGATCTTGGTCGCAAGCATTGCATTGGCGGCGTACTTGGTCAGTTCAGCGGCACGCACGGACATGGTCACGATGCGGTCGTGGTTGCGGTTGAACGGTGCATACAAGCGCTTGAGCCTGTCGACGGCGGCGGGATTTTCCGCTCCAATGATGATGCGATCCGGGCGCATGCAATCCTCGATCGCCGCACCCTCCTTCAGGAATTCCGGGTTGGACACCACATCGAATGCGATATCGACATCGCGCGCGGCGAGCGCACTGGCAATGGTGGCGCGCACCTTGTCGGCCGTGCCCACCGGCACCGTGGATTTATTGACGATGACCGCAGGCCGCGACAGGTTCCGGCCAATGGTGTCGGCGACCTTCAGGACATATTGCAGGTCCGCGCTTCCATCCTCGTCCGGTGGCGTACCGACAGCGATGAACAGGATGCTGCCATGGCCGATGGCACTGACGGCATCGGTCGTGAAATGCAGGCGGCCGGCGGCATGGTTGGTCTTTACGAGTGACTCTAGGCCCGGCTCGTAGATCGGCACGACGCCACGATTCAGGCCTTCGACTTTCTCGGCATCGATATCGACACAGATGACGTCATGCCCGACTTCCGCAAGGCAGGTGCCGGTGACCAGACCGACGTACCCGGTACCAAAAATCGTGACATCCATGGGACCCTCCTTGTCGACGATCTCGCGTCAAAAACAAACGCCGGCAGCTATTGCGGCCGGCGTCCACAATCACAGAAGCTGGAGTTTATTTAGCGGCGGGCTTGGCGATGTCAAGAAGCTCGACCTCGAATACCAGCGTGGCGTTCGGTGGGATCGGACCACCTGGGGTGCCCTTGTCGCCATAACCCAGCTTGCTGGGGATCCAGAACTTGTATTTGCTGCCGACCGGCATCAATGCGATCCCTTCCTGCCAGCCCTGCACGACCTGGTTCAGCGGGAACGACGCTGGCTCGCCGCGATCGTAGGAGCTGTCGAACGTCTTGCCATCCAACAAGGTGCCCTTGTACTGGACGCGCACCGTGTCCGTCACGGCAGGCTTGGCGCCCGTGCCCTGGGTAATGACCTGGTATTGCAAGCCTGACGCCGTGGTCTGCACGCCCGGTGCCTTGGCGTTCTTGGCGAGGAACGCATCACCTGCAGCCTCGTTCGTCTTGGCGTCAGCCACCATTTTCGCCATCTGCTTGGCTTGCATCTTCTGCGAGAACGCCTGGGCGATTTCGGACGCCTGCTGGTCGGTCAGCAGCATCTTCTGCTTGGCCAGGGATGCCTTGATGGCCTTGGCGATCACGTCCACGTCGATCTCGTCCTTCGCCATGTCCATCTGCTTGGCCATCGCCATGCCGATCATGTAGCTGACCTGGTCCTTCTCGGTCGGAAGGCCAGGGATGGGCTTGACGGCGGATTTGTCGGCACTGGCCGCAGTCTTGTCGGCGGCGGTTTTGTCAGCGGGCTTGCAGCCGGTGACGAAAACGGTCAGCGAAGCGGCAGCGAGCAACGTCAGTGGAACACGCAGGGAAGACTTCATAATCCAAAACACTCCAAAGGTCGGGAAAAGACACGTTGATGATTCTGACAGTGATTCCGGCGGATGGTTCTGACCGGCATCCAGGACAAGACCTGAAACTTCACTGCAAGCACGGCTGGCTTTTTATTGGAGAATCGACATGAGTTCGACATCAAAAACGAGAGTCGCGTTCGGGCCGATAGGGCCCTCTGGGGTGCCCTTGGCGCCATATGCCAGATTTCCGGGTATCCAGAACCGGTATTTGCTGCCAACCGGCATCATGGCGACGCCTTCCGACCAGCCCGGAATTACCTGATCCAGGCCAAATTCGGCTGGCTCGCCACGATCGTAGGAACTGTCGAAGACGGTACCGTCAAGCAACGTTCCCCGGTAGTTGACGCGCACGTGTTCGCCTGGCTTGGGCTTGGGTCCCGCGCCCTGACGCAGGACCATGTACTGCAGGCCTGATGGGGTGGTGTAGACACCTTTGACCGCTTTGTTTTTTGCGAGGAACGCGACGCCTTCGGCTTCATTTTTGCCCCCGGCCACGCTCGCCTGAGCCTGTAATCTAGCCTGCATGCGTTGGGTGAACGCACTACGCAATGCACTGGCTTCAGCATCGGTGAGCAATGGTTTGCCGCCAGCGAGCGTCGTGCGCAAGCCCTGCATGAAGACCGGAAACTCGATCTCATCCTTGATCGGGATCAGCGAGCGGCCAATGTCTGCACCAATCAGGTACCCGACCTGGTCTTTTGCCACCGTCGGCGACACCGTGCCCGCTGGTGCCTTGCCGTTGCGAACGGCGATGCGCTGCATCAGCGACTGCGCCAGGGGCTTGATGCCGGCTTCGGCGATCAACGGCTTGCCTCCATCAAATGCATTGTGGACCGCCCGCTCGAATGCGTTCACGTCGACATCCGGCGCTGCGGTTGCGATTGAATGCGCCACATCCATGCCAATCATGTAGCTGACCTTGTCGCGATCGCTGCCCAGTGCGGCCTTGTCCTGCGCCCCCGCCGTAACGCCGGCCGCAGCCAGCACCAAAGTCGCGGCAAGCGCGCGCGCAAACAATTTCATCAAAAAACTCCAATATCCGCGAGGGGCATCCAATCTTCCATTGTCGCGGGATGGCCGCCTGCAGGCAATTCGCATCCACGCAGGACATTCAGCCAGGCGGCCAACAATCCGTGTAGGTCTTTAGTTGGGTCAATCTCCGCTTGACGAGATGTGTCTTGGTGTTATAGTTGCATACAACACCGGTTACCCAGCGCAGGATACAGCCATGAACCGCAAGCTCCACCACTCCCTGATTGCCATGTCAGCGACCGCAGCGGTTTTCGGTGTCTTGCTGCTGGCCGCCGGGCCGGTGCCACCCCCCGTCGTCCAGCCCACTCTATCGATAAGCCTCCCTGGTATGGGATCTCTACCAGTAGGCGCGGCCTTGGCAATGGAGGACGCGGTGCAGTCGGCCAGCCAGCGGCGTCACCTGCGCCACTCCCGCGCCTTGTTGGCGATGCCCTACTTCTCGTTCGCGCAGGGTCTGCGCCGCAACCGGAGCTGATCCATGACCGCAATCATCTGGAGCGACGGCGCTCCCATCTACCGCCAGCTGAAGGAGCGCGTCGTGGCGATGATGCTCGACGGTGTCCTGAAGCCTGGCGATGCCCTGCCCTCCGTTCGGCAGGTGGCTGCCGAATATCAGCTCAACCCGATCACCGTGTCGCGCGCCTATCAGGAGCTCGCTGACGAAGCACTTGTCGAAAAACGTAGGGGACTGGGGATGTACGTGACCGAAGAAGCATCGAAGAAACTCCTGGCCAGCGAGCGCGACCGCTTCCTGCGCGAGGAATGGCCGCTGGTCCTGCAACGCATCCAGCGCCTGGGCTTGCTGACCGAAGACCTTCTCAAGTCCTCAGGAGGCACCCGATGAACCTGTCCTTCGACCAACGCCAGCAGGACGTCGTGCAGCTAGGCACTTCCGTGATCAGCGCGCGCAACCTTCGCAAGGCCTACAAGAACAAGCTCGCACTGGCCGACACAAGCTTCGAAGTGCGATCAGGTCGCATCGTCGGCCTGATCGGCCCCAACGGCGCCGGCAAGACCACCGCACTCAAGGCCATCCTCGGGCTGATTCCGTTCGAAGGTGACCTCAGCGTGCTCGGCCGCGACCCGCGCACTGAACGCGATGACCTCATGAACGACGTCTGCTTCATCGCCGACGTCGCCGTGCTGCCGCGCTGGATGCGCGTGCGCGAAGCCATCGAATTCGTCGCTGGCGTGCATCCGCGTTTCGACCGCGCACGCTGCGAGCGCTTCATGGCCGGCACGCAGCTGACGCCGCAGATGCGCGTGCGCGAAATGTCCAAGGGCATGATCGTGCAACTGCACCTGGCACTGGTGATGGCGATCGACGCCAAGCTGCTGGTGCTCGACGAACCGACACTGGGCCTGGACATCCTCTACCGCAAGCAGTTTTACCAGCGGCTGCTCGAAGATTATTTCGACGAACAGAAAACGATCATCATCACCACGCACCAGGTGGAGGAAGTCGAGCACATCCTGACCGACGTGATGTTCATCCGTGACGGCAAGATCGTGCTGGACGCATCAATGGACATGGTCGGCGAGCGTTATGTGGAAGTGCTGGTCGATGCCGCCCATCTTGATACCGCACGCGGGCTCAAGCCCGTCGATGAGCGAGCGCTGCCGTTCGGAAAGACCGTCATGTTGTTCGACGGCGTGCCGCAATCGCAACTCTCAGCGATGGGCGAAACCCGCACACCCGGCCTGGCCGACTTGTTCGTCGCCACGATGAAAGGAACCTACGCATGAACGCCAATCCAGTCATGAGAGCGGACACGCGCGCCCCGGTGGCCGCACCGCACGCCACCCACAAATTCAAGCTGCTGCTCAGGCGCGAATTCTGGGAGCACAAGGGCGGGTTCTTCTGGGCACCGATCTGGGCCGGCGGCATTTCCTTGTTGCTAACGGCCATGGCAGCGATTACCGGCGAGGTGATGCTCAATCGCGCAAGGCATGCCGGCAGCGGGCTGAACGTCAACGGCATGAACATGTCGATCAACGGCCTGGATCTGGGGAAATTGACTTCGACGCTTGATCCGGAAGCCATGCGCAATCTTGGCGGCGCTGTCGACACCAGCCTGCTGGTGAGCTCGCTCTGGCCTTTCATCGCAATGACCTTCGTCGTGTTCTTCTATTGCCTAGGCACCCTGTACGACGAACGCAAGGATCGCAGCGTGCTGTTCTGGAAGTCGTTGCCACTGTCGGATCGCGACACCGTGTTGTCGAAGGTGGTCAGCGCGACCGTGGTGGCTCCGGTGATCGCCTCCTGTGTGGCATTGGCAACAATGTTCGGCTTCCTGCTGATCGCCAGCGGTCTTGTACTTGCACACGGCGGAAGCCCGATGCAGATGCTCTGGAGTCCCGGCAGCCCCCTGACGATCGCTGCGCAATTCGTCGCTGCAATTCCTGTCTTCGCACTGTGGTCGCTGCCGACTGTCGGCTGGCTGCTGCTGTGCTCGGCCTGGGCACGCAGCAAGCCGTTCCTGTGGGCACTGATGATTCCTGCATTTGCCGGCATCTTCGTCAGCTGGTTCGGAATCATGAACGTGTTCAATCTGGATACAACGTGGTTCTGGAAGAACATCGTGGCCAGGATGTTGCTTGGTACCGTGCCCGGTAGCTGGTTCAGCGTGGTCAACCTCGACCATGTCCACATGGATGGCCCGCAGTCGATCAGCCAGATCGTGAACCTGCAATCGATCTATGCGGTCCTGTTGACTCCGCAGTTGTGGCTGGGCGTACTGGCTGGCGTAGCCATGATCTTCGTTGCCGTCCGCCTGCGCCGCTGGCGTGACGAGGGTTGATTCTTCAGCGTATAGCCGATTAGACCCTTTCGACACTTGGACATAGGGAAATCCTTTCAATGAAAACTCGACTTCCATTCCTCGCTGGCGTCGCCCTATTCGCCATCCTGGTGGCAGGGTGCGACGAAGCTCCCGCGCCGCAAGCGTCCACGACAGCGGGCCCTGCGGCTCAGGAGCCGCAAACCGTCCTGGGCCGCGCTGCGAAGAGTGCCATCGACAAGGCGCGCATCAAGCTCGCCACGGAGAACATCAACCTCAATGGGGAATTCTTCTCCGGTGGACACCACAATGTCGTTGCCAGAATGGGTCACAAGGACCCAGCGGATCCTCGGCCCGACGCTGAGCTCACGCCAGCGGGCGACCTGCTGATCGACGGAAAGCAGGTGCCCGTAACCACGGCACAACACACCATGCTGGTCCAGTACCGTGAAGCCATCATGGTCGTGGCCGAGACCGGGATGAACCTTGGCGTGCAGGGCGCGGACCTGGGTGGACAGGCGATCACCGAAGTATTCAACGGACTGATGAGCGGCCACCCTGACCAGATCGACAAGAACATCAACGCCAAGGCCGGCAAAATCGAAGCCGCGGCCATGCAGCTATGCAAGCAGTTGAAACCGGTGCAGGAAATCCAGCAGCAACTGGCGGCGACGCTGCCCGCGTTCGCGCCCTATGCGACGCTCAAGGCAAGCGATATCGAGGATTGCGGAAAACGCCATCAGGATGGCGCCCATGTCACCGTCGCGACGGATGCAGACCGAACGGAAATTCGCGACGACATCCGCAACAGGATCCGCAGCGGAATCCGCGAATCTGTCCAGCCAGGCGCTCGCGCTGACATCAGAGCTGCCGACGCGCCCGTACCCGCCCCCGCCCACTGATCAGGAATGGATCCCGCCTTGCGCAAGCAGGGCGGGATCGAGCAGGCGTTCCAATTCGCCTCGTTGCAAACCGCTGTCTTCCGTCGCCACGTCGAGGATCGGTCGCCCTTCGGCATACGCACGCTTGGCGATCGCCGCGGCTTTCTCGTAACCAATGATCGGGTTGAGCGCCGTGACCAGGATCGGATTACGGTCCAGTGCGGCAGCCACCCGCTCGCGACGCACCTTGAGCCCGGCGATGGTCTTGTCCGCAAGCAACCGCATCGCATTGGACAGCAATCCGATTGAATCCAGCAGGTCATGCGCGATCAACGGAAGCATCACATTGAGCTGGAAGTTGCCACTGGCGCCGGCAACGGTGATGGCCGTGTGGTGGCCCATCACCTGCGCGCAGACCATGCACAGCGCTTCTGGAATCACCGGATTGACCTTGCCGGGCATGATCGAGCTGCCAGGCTGCAGCGCCGGCAATTCGATTTCGCCAATCCCCGCCAGTGGCCCGGAATTCATCCAACGCAAGTCATTCCCGATCTTCATCAGTGCAACAGCGAGTGCGTTGAGCTGACCGGACAATTCAACGGCGTCGTCCTGCGCCGCCAGCCCTTCGAACTTGTTGTTGGCCGATTCGAACTTCGTCCCGGCAAGCTTGGACAGCGTCTTTGCCATGGCTTTGCCAAAGCGCGGATCGGCATTGATGCCGGTGCCGATTGCGGTGCCGCCGATCGGTAGCCGTTTCAGCCGCTTTAATGCATCATCGATGCGGTCCTGCGCAGATTGCAGTTGCGCGGCCCACGCGCCGAACTCCTGCGCGAAGGTCAGCGGCATCGCGTCCATCAGGTGCGTTCGCCCCGTCTTGGTGATGTCACCAAGCGCCTTGCCACGACGCTCGATGGTCTTGCGCAGATGCTTCAACGCGGGCAGTAGCTGTTCGACTACCGCAACTTGGGCCGACACCCGGATCGCGGTGGGAACCACGTCATTGGAACTCTGGCCCAGATTGACATGATCATTGGGATGGATTTTCTCGTGTCCACGCGACGCAAGTGTCGCGATGACCTCGTTGGAATTCATGTTGCTGGAGGGCCCCGACCCCGTCTGGAAGACGTCAAGCGGGAATTGAGCGTCATGCGCGCCTTCGGCGATGGTGAGTGCGGCCGCACGAATCGAAGCAGCCTCGGCGGCGGGGAGCAGGCCAAGCCCGGAATTGACTTCCGCCGCTGCCGCCTTGATCAGCCCGAGCGCGCGAATGAATCCGCGGGGCATCGGTTGGCCGGAAATCGGGAAGTTCTCGACCGCACGCTGTGTCTGCGCGCCCCATAGCGCATCGGCCGGCACCTGCAGGTCGCCCATACTGTCGTGTTCCGTGCGGAATGCTTTCTTTCGAGTCACGTCGGTCCTCGCATCGATCTGTATGGAAAGTAGCTCCAACCGTCCTGAGCGCAAGCGCGCAGCGCTGATCCTTCGACTGCGGACCTGTGGCCCTACGCCCAGGACGAACGGTGTAAAGGGATGGCTAATCCGAGGATACGCTCCCGACCGTTTAGAATTGCGTGTCCCCTTGCTGCGCCCCCGCCATGTCCGACGCCCAATTGCTCGCTTTGTCCCCGCTCGATGGCCGCTACGCCGGCAAGGTCGATGTGCTGCGCCCGATCTTTTCCGAGTTCGGGCTGATCAAGGCACGCGTGAAGGTGGAGGTCGAGTGGCTGCTGGCGTTGGCCAGCGAACCAGGAATTGTCGAACTCAAGTCGTTCTCCGATTCCGCAGCCAATCGGCTGCGTGCGCTTGCCCGCGATTTCTCGCCGACCGACGCGGCGCGCGTCAAGGACATCGAGCGCACCACCAACCACGATGTCAAGGCAGTCGAATACCTGATCAAGGAACGCTTGGCCGACGATGCCGAACTCGGTCCATCCCTGGAGTTCGTCCACTTCGCCTGCACCAGCGAGGACATCAACAACCTCAGCTATGCGTTGATGCTCCACGAGGCCCGGCAACACGTGATGTTGCCGCAGCTCGATGGGTTGATCACGACGTTGCGCGGCATGGCGCACGACCACGCCGCGCTGCCGATGCTGTCACGCACCCACGGGCAAACCGCCTCGCCGACCACCGTTGGCAAGGAACTGGCCAATGTCGTCGCGCGGCTGGACCGGCAACGCAGCGTGCTTGCATCGCTACCGATGCCTGGCAAGGTTAACGGTGCGGTCGGAAATTACAACGCGCATGTCGCTGCCTATCCGGACATGGATTGGCCGAGGTTCTCGCAGGCGTTCGTGACGTTACTAGGCCTGGACTGGCAGCCGTATACGACCCAGATCGAATCGCATGACGGCATCGCCGAACTCTGCGATGCACACAAACGCATCAACACCGTGTGCGTGGACCTGTGTCGCGACATCTGGGGCTACATCTCGCTGGGCTATTTCAAGCAGACGCTCAAGGCTGGCGAAATCGGCAGTTCGACGATGCCGCACAAGGTAAACCCGATCGACTTCGAGAACGCCGAAGGCAACTTCGGCATTGCGAATGCGCTGTTCGAACACTTTGCAGCCAAGCTGCCGATCAGTCGCTGGCAGCGCGATCTCAGCGATTCGACCGTGTTACGCGCCCTGGGCACCGCCTTCGGCCACACGCTGGTGGGCGTGGAGGCTTTGCAGCGAGGACTAGGCAAACTCAACACCAACCCAGAGCGCCTGCAGGCCGATCTCGACAGCGCATGGGAAGTCCTGGCCGAGGCCGTGCAGACGGTCATGCGGCGCCATGGGCTGCCCAATCCGTATGAACAACTCAAGGCACTGACGCGCGGCCACGGCATCAATTCGGATTCGATGCGCGCGTTCATCGCGACGCTGGAGCTGCCCGTCGACGCAAAGCAACGCCTGCTGGACATGACGCCCGCCAGCTACATCGGCTTGGCAGAACGCCTCGCACGGGACATCTAGGTCATGGCGAAACGCGCGTTGCAGATCGAGGTCGATGCAACATCGTTGCCGCCGCTCGGCATGCCCCCGGCGATCTTCTTGCGTGATTACTGGCAAAAACGACCGCTGCTGATCCGCAGCGCCTTTGCGGATTTTGTCTCTCCCATTTCGCCGGAAGACCTCGCGGGCCTCGCCTGCGAGGAGGCGGCGTTGTCGCGGATCGTTGCCCATGAGCGCGAGCACGATCGCTGGCTGCTGCGCCATGGGCCGTTTCCGGAGGCCATGTTTCCCACGCTGCCGGATCACGACTGGACCTTGCTGGTGCAGGACGTCGACAAATGGGACGCCGATGTCGCCGCCTTGCTGCCGGCGTTCGACTTCCTGCCGCGCTGGCGTATCGACGACGTGATGGTGTCGTTTGCTGCACCCGGCGGGTCGGTGGGCGCGCACGTCGACCAGTACGACGTGTTCCTGCTGCAGGCGCAGGGGCGGCGGCGCTGGGAGATCGATACAAGCCCCAACCCACCCGTGCATTTTCGTCTTGATTCGGAGCTGAAGCTGCTGCAACGCTTCACCCCCACGCATGACTGGATCCTTGCACCTGGAGACATGCTCTATCTACCGCCGGGCGTGCCGCACCATGGCATTGCGCAGGACGCCTGCCTGACCTTCTCGATTGGCATGCGTGCGCCGGCCGCGTCGGAATTGCTGGGGGATTTTGTCGATACATTGATTGAATCTGCGGACGACACACTTCGGTACCGTGATCCCGACCTGATCCCTGCGAAGGACTCCAACGAAATCGATGCCGCAGCGATGCAACGCGTGCTGGCGGCCTTGAATGTCCTGCGCATGAACGATCCGGACAAACTAGGCGACTGGTTTGGTCGCTTCATCACCTTGTATCGCAACGCGGGCGAAGCGGTGCCAGGCACCATCCCGCCACGGATCGAAATCGAATGGGCGCTGCAGCAGGGGGCTAGGCTCCAGCGCCATCCGTGGACCCGCATGGCCTGGCGCAAATCAGGCCGCAGCGCGCGACTGTACGTCGCAGGCCAGGACATGTCGTTGCCAGTACGCGATGCGCGACGACTTGCGGCTGCCCCTGCAATCGACGGCGCGACCTATCAGGCACTGTCCGAGGCCGGCCGCGATGCCGTCATCGAGTTGCTGGCGGCTGGCCATTACCAGCTGCCCGATGATGATGAGCATGAAGGCGACGTCCACGGGGAAATTCCTTGAGCGCAATGGCATTCACCGCCATCGAGGACAAGGACGATGCCGTCGCAGTGACCGTCGCGATTATTTCGGCCGCGCGGCGCGGCTTGTGGATCTACGCCCGCGAGCTTGATCCCGGCCTTCTGGATGACCCGGATGTGCTCACTGCGATGCGTCGCTTCGGTACCGCGGGGCGTGGCAACGAAGCACGGATCCTGTTGCAGGACGCGACCACGCCGCAGCGCAGCCACGCCCCCCTGCTGGCCCTCGCGCAACGATTGCCCAGCGTGTTCCTGTTCCGCGAGGTCGTGGATGCCGTCGACCGCGCCTATCCGTCTGCATTCATCGCGAACGATGCCAGCGGGTTCTATTTCCGTGGCCTGGGACATCGTTTCGATGGCGAGGCCGACCTGCATGCGCCGGGACGTTCACGCCAATTGCGCGCAGAGCTGGATCGGGTCTGGGAGCGATCGCGGCCGGTGACGGAATATCGCGCGATTGGCATCTAGCGTCCGACAGCCAAGGTAAACCCGTGATGCAGTGCGGCAATCGCTGCGGCTATAATTCACATCCTTTCGTCCAAGGCTCCGCATTAGTGCGGAAACTTCGGCGAATTCAAACGCTTATACCCGCGCCTTCCTCTCATTCGAGCTTCCCGACGCCATAGTGGACAGTCTCCTGAAGCAGTTTGCCCAGTCCTCGCAACTCGGCGCCAACGCCGGCTATATCGAGGATCTATACGAGCAGTATCTGGTGTCCCCCGATAGTGTCCCGGCGAAGTGGAAGGCGTATTTCGACGACTTCAAGGGTCGCGAAGCGGGCGATGTCCCGCACTCTGCCGTCATCCACGACATTGCCCTGGCCGGTCAACGCGCTGCGCGCGGGGTGGTGTCATCCGGTGCTTCCGCAGGCGACGATCGCGATCGCGCCGTCGGCAAGTTGTTGACCGCCTACCGGTCCCGTGGACACCTTGCGGCAAACCTCGATCCACTGGGGATGGCGGCAAAACCCGAGGCGCCGGATTTGACGCTGGGGTTCCATTATTTGTCCGACAGCGACCTGGACAGGGAGTTTTCCACCGGTGGCGTGGGCGGCCGCGAGCGGATGAAGCTCCGCGACCTGCAGGTGCTGCTCAAGGCGACGTACACCGGCTCGATCGGCACCGAGTTCATGCACATCACCAACGTCGAGCAGCGTCGCTGGATTTACGATCGCATGGAACACGCGGCCGGCAACTACGGGCAGTCGAAAGACGCCAAATTGCGCATCCTGGAGCGCCTGACCGCGGCCGAAGGCCTCGAGCGTTACCTGCATACCAAATATGTCGGCCAGAAGCGCTTCTCGCTGGAAGGTGGCGACGCGTTGATCCCGCTGCTCGACGGGATGATCCGTCGCGCTGGTAATTCGGGGGTCAAGGACGTCGTGCTCGGAATGGCACATCGTGGCCGCCTCAACGTGCTGGTCAACACGCTCGGCAAGCCGCCGCGCAAGTTGTTCGACGAGTTCGAGGGCAAGTTCGAGCACGCCACCAGCGACCGCGCGCACACCGGGGATGTGAAGTACCACATGGGCTTCAGCGCCAATCTCGCCACTGATGGCGGACCGGTGCATGTCGCGCTGGCGTTCAATCCATCCCATCTTGAAATCGTCGACCCTGTGGTTGTTGGCAGCGTGCGCTCGCGCCAGAACCGTCGCAACGACAAGCAGCGCACGCAGGTCCTGCCGGTGCTGCTGCATGGAGATGCCGCGTTCGCCGGACAGGGCGTGGTGATGGAATTGCTGCAGATGTCGCAGGCGCGTGGGTTTGCCGTCGGCGGAACCGTGCATGTCGTCATCAACAACCAGATCGGCTTCACCACCAGCGCGGCGGATGATGCGCGCTCGACGTTGTATTGCACCGATGTCGCCAAGATGGTGGGCGCTCCGATCCTGCACGTGAACGGCGATCATCCCGAAGCCGTCGCGTTCTGCACCGAGCTGGCATTCGATTTCCGCCAGCAGTTCGGCAAGGACGTGGTCATAGACCTGGTCTGCTATCGCCGCCACGGGCACAACGAGGCCGACGAGCCAGCCGCGACCCAGCCATTGATGTACCAGGCGATCCGCGCGCACAAGACCGTGCGTGAGTTGTACGGCAACACGCTGGTCGCTGAAGGGGTACTTGCCGCCGATGGCGTCAAGGCGATGATGGATGCCTACCGCGACAAGCTCGATGCCGGACAAGTGACCGCCGAAGTTGCCGAAATAGAGCCAGATGAATTTTCGATCGACTGGTCGAAGTTCCTGCACGGAAAGGTGTCCGATCCCGTCGATACAAAGGTCGAACGCAAGCGCTTGGATGCGCTCGCCTCTGAGATCAACACGATCCCGGACCATATCGTCCTGCACCCGCGCGTAGCCAAGATCTACGAAGACCGCCGCAAAATGAGCGCCGGGGAACTGCCGGTCGACTGGGGCTTCGCGGAAAACCTCGCGTACGCAACGCTGGTCGACGGGCAACGTTCCAACGGCGGATTCAAGCTGCGGCTGGTGGGGCAGGATTCGGGTCGCGGCACGTTCTTCCACCGCCACGCGATCCTGCACGACCAGAAGACCGACGAGTATTACGTGCCGTTGCGGCAGCTGGTGCAGAACCCCGAATCGGTCACCATCATCGATTCCCTGCTGAGCGAAGAAGCGGTGATGGGCTTCGAATATGGCTACTCCACGGCCGATCCGATGACGCTGGATATCTGGGAAGCGCAGTTCGGTGATTTCGCCAACGGCGCGCAGGTCGTGATCGACCAGTTCCTGTCATCGGGTGAAGCCAAGTGGGATCGATTGTGCGGGCTGGCCCTGTTCCTGCCACACGGGTACGAAGGCCAGGGCCCGGAGCACAGTTCCGCGCGACTGGAGCGTTTCCTGCAGCTGTGCGCGATGGACAACATGATCGTCTGCGCGCCAACAACCCCGGCGCAGGACTTCCACATGATCCGCCGGCAGATGCTGATGGGTACGCGCAAGCCACTGGTGGTGATGACGCCCAAGTCGCTGTTGCGCCACAAGCTTGCGGTGTCATCGCTGGACGAACTGGCCAATGGCAGCTTCCAGTGGTTGATCCCGGACACGACGGCAAGTGCCAAAAAGATCAAGCGCGTCGTCGTCTGCGCAGGCAAGGTCTACTTCGATCTGTTCGAGGAAGCGCAGAAGCAGAAAATTACCGACGTCGCCATCGTGCGGGTCGAGCAGTTGTATCCGTTCCCGCGCACGCAACTCATCGCCGAACTCACGCGCCATGGCACTGCGACGCAAGTCGTCTGGTGCCAGGAAGAGCCACAGAACCAGGGCGCGTGGTACCAGATCCAGCATCACCTGCGCGCCTGCCTGCAGGGCAAGCAGTCCCTTCATTACACGGGCCGCGCACGTTCGCCCTCGCCCGCCGCTGGTCATTTTGCCGAGCACGTCGCCGAGCAGGCGCAACTGGTCGCCGATGCGTTGGTGAATCCGTTGAATGGCGACGCGACTGTCGAATGAATCGAACATTGATCAGCAACACACCCTCACGCATTTCCTTCCAGGACGCCTGCCATGGCCATTGAAGTCAAAGTCCCGGTTCTCCCCGAATCGGTTTCCGACGCCACCATCGCCAACTGGAACAAGAAGGCCGGCGACGCGGTTGCGCGCGACGAGAACCTGGTCGACCTGGAAACCGACAAGGTCGTGCTGGAAGTGCCTTCGCCGGTGGACGGCGTACTGAAGGAAATCCGCTTTGAAACCGGCGCCACCGTGACCAGCCAGCAGGTATTGGCGATCATCGAGGAAGGCGCCGCACCGGTGAAGTCCGACAAGCCGAGCGCCCAAAACAACGCAGCTCCGAGCGCTGAAACAAAACCTGCGCAATCAAAGGCTGAAGCTGCGAAACCTGCCGCAACGGTCAAATCCACCGAGTTGCCCCCTGGCGCACGCTTCACCGCCAACAAGGAAGGCGTCGATGCATCGCAGGTTGAAGGCACCGGACGCAAGGGCGCGGTGACCAAGGAAGACATCGTCAATTACGCACGCAGTGGAAGCCCGGCAGGAGGCGCGCGTCCGGAAGAACGCGTACCGATGACGCGCATGCGGGCACGCATTGCCGAGCGCCTGATGCAGTCGAAGAATTCCATTGCGATGCTCACGTCCTTCAACGAGGTCAACCTCGGCAAGGTCATGGCGATGCGCAAGGAACTGGGCGAATCGTTCGAGAAGGCCAACGGCATCAAGCTCGGCTTCATGAGCTTCTTCGCCAAGGCCGCTGCGAATGCACTGCAGAAATATCCGGTCGTCAATGCGTCAGTCGATGGCAACGACGTGATCTACCACGGCTATGCCGACATCTCGATCGCGGTGTCGACCGAAAAGGGATTGGTGACCCCGGTATTGCGCAATGCAGAGCGCATGGGCTTCGCCGACATCGAGAAGGCCATCGCCGACTATGCAAAACGCGCGCGTGACGGCAAGCTCGCGCTCGAAGACCTGCAGGGCGGGACGTTCACCATCACCAACGGTGGAACATTCGGCTCGCTGATGTCGACTCCGATCGTCAATCCGCCGCAGTCGGCGATCCTTGGCATGCACACGATCAAGGAGCGTCCGATCGTCGAGAACGGACAGGTGATCGCGGCGCCGATGATGTTCATCGCGCTGAGCTATGACCACCGCATCATCGATGGCAAGGACGCCGTACTGTTCCTGGTCGACATCAAGAACCAGCTTGAAAATCCCAACCGGATGCTGCTGGGCATGTAATTTTTCTTTCCGCCCCAATGTGGGTGGGAAATTGGAGGCGGATGTTCATGGAACAGCAGAATTTCGATGTCGTGGTGATTGGTGCAGGCCCCGGCGGCTATGTCGCCGCGATCCGTGCCGCCCAGCTTGGCCTGAAGACGGCGTGCGTCGACGCCGCGCTCGGCAAGGACGGAAAACCGGCGCTTGGTGGAACCTGCCTGCGTGTGGGCTGCATTCCTTCCAAGGCGCTGCTGGACAGTTCGCGTCAGTTCCACAACCTCACGCACATGTTCGCAGTGCACGGCATCACCGCCGACAACCCGAAGATGGACGTCGGCACCATGATCGGCCGCAAGGACGCGATCGTGAAGCAGTTCACCGGCGGCATCTCGGCATTGTTCAAGAACAGCAAGGTCGCTCCAATCTACGGATTTGCCACCCTGCAGCCGGACAATATCGTCAAGGTCAAGCAACACGACGGCAGCGAAATCGAACTCAAGGCCACCAACGTCATCCTTGCCGCGGGTTCGGACTCCATCGAGCTGCCCTTCGCGAAGTTCGACAAGGACATCGTCGACAACGTCGGCGCGCTCGATTTCGACAAGGTGCCGAAGCGCCTTGGCGTGATCGGTGCGGGCGTCATTGGACTGGAGCTGGGTAGCGTCTGGAAGCGACTGGGAAGCGACGTGGTCATCCTCGAGGCGATGACCGAGTTCCTCCCCACCGCAGATGCCGACATCGCAAAGGCAGCCGCCAAGGAATTCAAGAAGCAGGGTCTCGACATCCGACTCGGCGCCAAGGTCAGCAAGTCCGAATCGAAGAAAGATGGCGTGCATGTGACCTATGCGGGTGCCGATGGCAAGCAGGACACGCTGGTGTTCGACAAGCTGCTGGTGTCGGTCGGCCGACGTGCCGCGACCAGGGGCCTGCTCGCCGACGGCACCGGTGTCAGCCTGGACGCGCGCGGAATGATCGAGGTCGATGCCCACAACCACACCGGTGTTGATGGTGTGTGGGCGATCGGCGATTGCGTACGCGGCCCGATGCTCGCGCACAAGGCGTCGGAGGAAGGCATCGCGGTCGCTGAGCTCATCGCTGGCATGCCCGGCCACGTCAACCTCGATACCGTGCCGTGGGTGATCTACACCGAGCCGGAAATCGCCTGGGTCGG
>JBBSUF010000005.1:0-44329 GCA_038235185.1 Lysobacterales bacterium | reverse complement strand
GTGAGGATGCCCGCTGACGTGTCGGTCGGCAGGTCCTTGTAGCGATCATCGATGGCCAGCGTCACCACGGCGTCGAATTTGACCGGGTCCAGCTGAATGTCGGCCACATTGCCGATGACGACGCCGCCCAGCTTGACCGGTGCGGCGGTGCGCAGCTGGCCCAGGTTGGTGAAACGCGCCTTCAACGGATATGTGTGCCGGCCGAAGCCGAACTTGCCGTTGGTCGACGCCATCGCCAACACCAGCAGCGAGGCCAGCGCCAGCAGCAGGAAGGCGCCGACCGCGAATTCGAGACGGGGACCGCGAACGCTCATGGTATGGCTCCAGACACTATTTGCCGAACAGGAAGGCGGACAACACGAAATTGAACATCAGCACCAGCAGCGATGCATTCACCACCGCGCGCGTGGTTGCGATCGAAGTGCCTTCGACCGTCGGCTCGGCGTGATAACCGACATAGGAGGCCACCAGTGCGGCGGTGCCGCCGAAGACCGCGGACTTTTCCAGCGCGACCAGGAAGTCATGGCGGAAATCGACCGCATCCTTCAGCACCTGCCAGAACGTGCCGCCATCGATGCCGATGACATGCACGGCCTCGAACCAGCTGGCGCTGATCGCCAGGCTGCAGAAAAACCCGGTCAGCAATGGCACGCAGATCACCGCCGCCCAGAAGCGGGGCGCCACCACTTTTGCGATGGGATCGATGGCCATCAAACCAAGCGCGGTGATCTGGTCGGTGGCGCGCATCAGCCCGAGTTCGGCGGCGATTGACGAACCAGCTCGCCCTATGAACAGCAGCGCGGTCAGTACAGGGGCGAGCTCGCGATACAGCCCCAACCCGACCAGCGCGCTGATCTGGTTGCTGGCGCCGTAGGTGTCGAGCGCGCGATAACCGAGCAACGTCACCGAGAGGCCCACGAATGCCCCGCCGACGGCGATGATCGGCAGCGAACGCGCACCGATCTTGTAGATCTCGCGGGTGAGCTCGGCGAAGAAGTCGCGCGTCGGCGTCGAGGCGCGCAGCACCGACAGCGAGAACAGGCCGGCGCGGCCAAGCGAGCGGATGGAGGCAACGAAGGGCATCAGGCGGCCTCGGCGCGCGTGGTGCCGACAACGGCACCGCTGTCGAATGCGATCGGCCCGTCCGGTTCGCCACGCAGGAACTGCAGCACCAGCGGGTCGCTGGTCGCTTCAAGTTCCGCCGGCGAGCCGGAAAACACGATGCGGCCATTGGCAATCACGATGGCGCGATCGGCGATCGGCAGGGTCTCATGCACGTGGTGGGTGACGATGATGCTGGTCAGGCCGAGGCTGGCATTAAGGCGCGCGATCAGGCTGGTGATCACCCCGGAGGCGATCGGATCCAGCCCGGTCAGCGGCTCGTCGTAGATCATCAGCGGCGGATCCAGCGCCAACGCACGGGCCAGCGCCACCCGGCGTGCCATGCCGCCGGAGAGGTCGCGCGGGTACAGATCGCCAGCGGCGCGCAGGCCGACGGCGTGAAGTTTCATCGCCACCAGTCGATCGATGACCGCGGCGGGCAACTTCGTGTGCGTGCGCAGCGGCAGCGCGACGTTCTCGGCCACGCTCAGGTCGGTGAGCAATCCGTTGCCCTGCAGCAACACGCCAATACTTTTACGCAACGCCAGCAGGGCGCGTTGCTGGCGCGGCAACGGTGCGCCAAGGATGTCGATCGTGCCGGCTGCCGGCACCAGTTCGCCGGTCAAGGCCGCCAGCAAGGTCGACTTGCCGCTACCCGAAGGCCCCAGCACCGCGGTGATGCTGCCGCGCGACACCTCAAGGTCAATCCCGTCGAGCACGACGCGACCGCCGCGTTCAAGGCGGATATCGGTCAGGCGGACGGCGGACGAATCGACGGGCATAGGTGTGGCGTGTCCATTTCGAAAAATCGGGAAAGCTTGGCTTGTGGCCGCTGAATGGCGGCGGAGCAGGCTGGATTGTCGCAGTTTGTTCCGCCTGCCTCGTGCACAAGTAGGCAAAACATCCCGCGTCGCTCCATGTGCGACCACGCTCCGGCAAGATGGCAGCAATGCAAAGCGCACCCGATTTTCGCCTCTACCACTCCAATTCCCTGGAGGTGCTGGCTGGCCTGCTCGCCGAGGAACTGCGCACGCCCGCGCCAGGGCAAGCGCTGCTGGCCCCGGATGTGATCCTGATTCCGCAGCCGGCGATGCGTCGCTGGCTGCAGGCGACGTTGGCGCAGGCGCATGGGATCGCGGCCAACCTGGAGTTCCTGACGCCGGGTGAATTCGTCCAACGCGCGCTCGACGCCAACGTCGCGGGTCGCAGCGACGACCTCGATGCCAGCGCCATGCGCTGGCGCCTGTATTCCGCGCTGACGGACGCCGGGATGTTGAGGGAGCCGGCAATGCGCAGCCTGCGCATTTATCTGGAAGGCGAGGACGCGCTGAAGCCGTGGTCGCTGGCGGGCGAGCTGTCGGCGGTGTTCGAGAAATACCAGGCGTGGCGGCGCGACTGGCTGCTCGACTGGGAGTCCGGTCACGGCCGTCTCGATCCACAAGCCGCACTGTGGCGACGCGTTGCAGGTGGGCGCGCGCATCGCGCACGACGCATCGATGCCTACCTCGCGCGTTTCGGCCCGGATCAACCCGCAACGCCAGCCGGGCTGCCATCGCGCCTGTTCGCATTCGCGATCCTCAATGTCTCCCCCGATGTGCTGCGCGTGATCGCCACCCAGGCACGCGCCGGCATCCTGCACTTCTACCTGCCGACGCCGACTCGCAAGTACTGGGGCGACCTGTCGACACTGGGCGAACGCTTGCGCGACAACACCCAGGCGCTGGACCGCGACGACGACAACCCGTTGCTGCAGGCCTGGGGCGGGGCCGGCCGCGACTTCATGGCGATGCTGGGCGGTTACGAAGTCGTGCATCCGTCGGGCGAGATCGCGGCGTATGCCGACCCGGAAGCTCGCGCCGATGACGACCCAAAACGCGACACGTTGCTGCAACGCCTGCAACGCGACCTGCTGCATCGCCGCCCGCCACCACGCACACCGTGGCGCAAGACACCCGATCTCACCGACAACAGTGTGCAGTGGCATGCCTGCCACACGCGCCTGCGCGAAGTGCAGGTGCTGCATGATCAGCTGCGCGGCCTGCTCGAAGACCCGCGTTTTGAGCCACCGCTGCAGCCGCGCGAGATCGCGGTGCTTGCCCCGGATATTGAGCAGTACGCGCCGCATATCGCTGCAGTGTTTGGCGGACGCGCGGGGCGCGCCGATTTCATTCCGTATGCGCTGGCAGACGCCAGCCCGCTGGCCACCGAGCCGCTGGCGGACGTCTTCCTGCGGCTGCTCGCATTGCCGCTGTCGCGTTTTGGACTCAGTGAAATCCTCGACCTGCTCGCGACTCCCGTGATTGCCGTACAGGCGGGCCTGGACGCCAACGCCCTCGAACACCTGCGGGATTGGCTGCACGATGCCGGCATGCGCTGGGGCATCGACGCCGCGCATCGCGCGCGCCACGCCGCGCCCCAGGACGATGCTTATACTTGGAGTTTCGCGCTGGATCGCCTGTTGCTGGGATATGCCAGTGGTGACGACGCCGACATCGCCGGCGTCGCGGCGTACCCGATGGTGGAAGGCGGCGGCGCGGATGCACTGGGCGCGCTCATCCGGTTGCTGCGCGTACTTGCGCGCCATGAAATCGCGTTTGCAACGGCGATGACGCCGTCGCAGTGGGCGCAGCGTTTGTTCGACCTGCTCGATGCACTGCTGCCGGAGCGTCCGCGCGTGCTGGACGACGAGCGCACGCTGGATCGTCTGCGCAAGAGCATCGACGCCTTTGCGCAATCGGCCGCGAGCGCGGGGTTCGATGCCGCAGTCGCACCAGACGTCGTACGTGCGTATTTCCAGTCGGTGCTGTCGCAGGCGGACACGCGCGCGCCGCTGCTCACCGGCGGCGTTGCTTTCGGACGCACGGTGCCAATGAGGTTGATCCCGTTGCGCGTGATCTGCCTGCTTGGCATGAACGACGGCGACTATCCGCGCCGCGATCCTGCGGGCGGATTGAACAAGCTCACCGCCGAACTTGGCACCAATGCGCGCCGGCATGGCGATCGTTCGCTGCGCGACGACGACCGCTTCCTGTTCCTGCAGCTGTTCGCGGCGGCGGGCGAGGTGTTCTATCTCAGCTGGCTCGGTGCCGACCCGCGCGACGGCAGCGTGCGCGAGCCATCGCTGCTGGTCTCCGAACTGCTGGACGTCGTGGCGCGCTATCACGCCGACGCGGACGATGCGCGCGCTGCGCTGCCACTACGACATCCGCTGCAACCGTTTTCGGCAATGGCATTCGGTGCATCCAGCGCAGGCGGGGTTGCAGCGGATGCCAACGATCCACGCCGTTTCAGCTATCGCGGCGAATGGTGGCCAGCCGCGGACGCGGGCAATCCCAATCGCACCGCCATCGATGCATGGATCGCATCGCCGCTGCCCGCCATTGACCCACCGGAGCAGGATCTTCCGCTGGCCCGGCTGCGTGCGTTCCTGCGCGATCCCGCGGCGGCATTCCTGCGCCAGTGCATGCAGCTGCGATTGCCCGACGACGCGGACAGTGTCGAAGACATCGAGCCACTGGCGTTGCCCAGCCGCGGCCTGCAGCGCCAACAGTTGCAGCGTGCGGTCTTCGATGCGTGCGTGGCCGGCAATACCGGCGAACTCCAAGCCTCGCTGCGTTCGCGCGCACTGTTGCCTTCCGGGCCGCTCGGGCGGCAGCAGCTGGACGTCTTGCTCGATGAAGTGCGTCCGTTCGCGGATGCGTTTGGTCGATGGCGCAGCGGTGACGCACAGCAACGCACGTTCGAACTGGACCTGGATGGAACGCGCCTGCACGGGACGATCGACGACTTGTATTCCGCGGGGCTGTCACGCTTACGCTTTGATGCGCTCAACGGTCCCGCCCAGATCGCCCACGGGCTGGACTGGCTGGTGCTGTGCGCCCTGGGGGAAACGCGGCCACTGGTGCAGTTCGCGCCCGGTACCTCCGGCCTCGGCCCGCATGTGCGCGATGCCATCGCGCCCACGCAGGCACGTGCGGCCCTGCAGGCATTACTGACGTTGCACGAGTGGGGACTGCGTACGCCACTCGTCTTTGGCGCACGCGCTGGATGGTGCTGGTACGAGTCCATTCGCAATCCGTCTTCGCATCCCAACGCGCGCAGCCCATGGGACAAGGCGCGCGACGAATGGCACAAGCCTCGCAGTTGGAGCGAAGGCGACACCGCGCAGGTGAGGCTGGCATTGCGTGGCCGCGATCCATTTGATGACGCGAAGCTGGGCGAGGAATTCCGCCACGTCGCAACAACGGTGTTCGATGCGGTCGTGCTCGGAGAAATCGACGGGGTCTCGACATGACCGATTTGATGTCACCCACCGTGGTTGATGCGGACAGCCCCCGATCCGATCCGTTCCTGACCCTAGAGCTGGATGGCCTGCGCCTGATCGAAGCCAGCGCCGGCACCGGCAAGACGTTCACCCTTGCAACCCTCTTCACGCGACTGGTGATCGAACGCGACCTGCGCGTCGGCCAGATTCTTGCCGTGACCTACACCGAGGCCGCGACGCAGGAACTGCGCGAACGCCTGCGACGCAGGCTGCAGCTTGCTGCGCGCATCGCGGCCGAAGTCGGCCATGCCGATGCCGATGGCATTGTCGACCCTGCCGACAGCGAGCAGGCACTGTGTCGCGCACTGATCGATGCGCAACGCCAACGCGAAGACGCCGCGACGTTGTGCCATCGCCTGCAACGCGCGGCGCGTGACATGGACCTGGCTGCGGTCTTCACCATCCACGGGTTCTGCGCACGCGTGCTCGGCGAGCATCCGCTGGAAACCGGACAGCCGTTCATCGCACCGGAGATGGTCGGCAGCGAGCGGGAATTGCTGGAACTCGTCGCCATCGATCTGTGGCGCGTGCTGGGCAACGAGCCCGACACCGCACCGCTGCTGCAACGGCAATGGCCCGGCGGCCCGGAATCGCTGGTCAAGGATCTGGGTGCACTGGTGCGCGCGCCGGTATTGCTGCCACCGCCAGAGGCGGAAACCATCGACCCACTACCAGCATTGCAATCCGCGGCGACGATATTGCGCGAGGCGTTCGCGATGCACGGCGAGGACCTGCGCGCACAGCTCGATGCCGCCATGTCGGGCAAAGCCCTCCACGGCGGCAGCTACAAGGCCGGGTTGCCGGACGAACTATTCAGCAAGCTGCGCCTGTGGTGCGACGCACGGATGCATCACCCGCTCGACCCGAAGTTGGAGCGCCTGACACCAACGACGCTGCTGGCGCGCACCAACAAGGGCAGGCAGGCGCTGACACCGTCGTCGCCGCTGTGCGAAGCCGTCGCGGCCTACATCGACGCCAGTCACCTGCATGAAGCGTGGCTGGCACAACGCTGCGTCGCGTTGCTGCATCGCGTGCGTGCCGAGGCCCGCCTGCGCTTGGCCGCGCTGAAGCGCAGCCGTCGCGAGCAGACCTACGATGATTTGATTGCCGATGTCGCAACGGCGCTGGATAGCGCGCATGGCGACGCGCTGGTGGACAGCCTGCGCACGCAATATGCGGTCGCACTGGTGGATGAGTTCCAGGACACGGACCCACGGCAGTGGGGCATCTTCGAGCGTGTGTTTGGCGAGCACGCGTTATTCCTGATCGGTGATCCCAAGCAGGCGATCTACCGCTTCCGCGGCGGCGACGTGCACACCTACCTGGCGGCCGCGGCCAAGGCGCAACCGGCGCCGGCGCTGCTGCACAACTTCCGCTCGCGGCCGCGCCTGCTGCAGTCGCTGGAGCTGCTGTACCGCAATGCAGGCAACGATGCCTTCGCCGATCCGCGCATTTTGTTCCGCAATGTGCAGCCAGGCGGCAACGTGGCGGACGACAGTTTCCTGCGCAATGGCGCGGTCGCACCGGCCATTACGGTGCGCGTGCTGCCGGCGCCACAGGACGGAAGGAAATCCGCCGCCTGGAGCGCACCGGAATCGCGACGGCACGCCACCGATGCCTGCGTCGAAGCGATCCATGCCGTGCTGACCGACGCGGGCAACCAGCACGCCATGATCGACGGCAAACCGGTGCAACCCGGCGACATCGCGGTACTGGTGCGCAAGCATGACGAAGCCACGCAGATCCGGGATGCGCTGGCGATCGCCGGCATTCCCGCGGTCGCCGCCGGACGCCAAAGCCTGTTTGCCACCGAGCAGGCGCAGGAGTTGCTGGGCCTGTTCGAAACGCTGCTGCGTCCGGGCGACGAAGCACGCCTGCGCGCGGTGCTGGCGTCGGTACTGATCGGACTGGACGCCCACGCGATCGCGCATCTGGGCAATGACGATGCGGCGCGGCAGGCCTGGTTCGCGCGCGCTGCGTCGTGGCGCGAACGCTGGGAACACCATGGCCCACTGGCGCTGGTCAGCGACCTGTGCGCGGAGCATGCAACACGACTGCTACGCCTGGTCGACGGCGAGCGCCGCCTGGGCAACCTGTTGCAATTGGCCGAACACCTGCAGGAAGCCGATGCGCACGCGCTCGGCCTGCATGGGCTGGTCGACTGGCTGCGCGCGCGCATCGCCGACGCCGATGCGGCTGACGAGACCCAGCAACTGCGGCTGGAGTCCGACGCTCAGCGCGTACAGATCTTGACTCTGCACAAGAGCAAGGGACTGGAATTCCCGCTGGTCTTCCTGCCGTTCGCGGCGATCGGCAAGGACAGCAAGAGCGGGCAATGGTGCGAGTACCCCAATGCGCAGGGGCGCGTGCTGCAATTCAAGACGGACACGGTGTCCGAGGGCGAGACGACGTGGAATGACGCTAGCGCCCGGGCGACATCGGAAGATCGCGCTGAAGACGCCCGCCTGCTTTACGTCGGATTGACTCGCGCGCAGCACGCGTTATGGCTGGCCACTGGACCGCTTTACCTTGCCACCACGACGCCACTGGCTGCGATGTTGGGCGACAGCACGACGCTCGAGCATTTGACCGAAAGCGGCGTGCTACTCGATCAGCGCGAATTGCAAACGACACGTCTTTCCCCCTTGGCGCCCGCCGTTGCATTCAACGTTGCGCCCGCGCGGATCGCGAAACGCGTGCTGTCGCGGGACTGGTGGATCTACAGCTTCACCCAGCTCACCAACGATGCCACGGGCCAAATGGCGCAACTAGAGGTTGGCGCGGAAGACGAAATCCAATCGCCAGCAACTTCCTTTGATGACACCGGTGATCGGCGCTTCAGTGGCAGTCGTTTCGGCAACGTCCTGCACATGGCCCTTGAGCATGTGGATTTTTTCGCGTGGAAGGATTGCGGAGAATCCATTCCGGTCGGGCAGGACGCGCCATTGCGCGCCGCACTTCGCAGCGAAGGCTATGCCGATGAAGACATGGAGGATGGCGTGCCGCTGCTGGCAACGCTGGTCGCGGCGACACTCAACTCGCGCCTGCCGGAGGGCGTGCGACTGTCCGAACTTGCCGACGACGCACGCCGCGCTGAAATGGAATTCCACTTCGCGCTGCGGCCGACTGCGTTGTCGGACGTGCTCGCGCTGCTGCATTCGTACGGGATCCTGCTCGAGCGCCATGCGTTCGGCGCGCGTCGCCGGCTGGAAGGCCTGATGACCGGCAAGATCGACCTGACCTACACCCATGGCGGGCAGTACTTCCTGCTCGACTACAAATCAAATCGCTTGCCCAGTTACGACGCCGCGTCACTGGCCAACGCAATGGACGCCAGCGAGTACACGCTGCAGGCGTTGATCTACACCCTCGCACTGCACCGCTGGTTGCGCTTCCGGCTCGGCGCCGATTACGACTACCACCGCGATTTTGGTGGCGTACGCTACTTGTTCTGTCGCGGCATGGAGGCGGATTCAACGCATGCACCAGGCGTACATGCATGGAAGCCGCCTGCCGTGCTCGTCGATGCGCTCGATGCGCTGTTCACCCGCAATGGGGTCGCGACATGAGCCTGTTCGCCGACCTGCAGAGAAGCGGCGCCCTGCGCGTCGTGGACGATTCGTTGGCGCAGACCCTGCGCCGGCTGGATCCCTCGACACCCGAGCTGGTGCTCGCGGGAGCGGCACTGGCGTCGAGCGCCATTGGGCAGGGCCATGCCGCCTTCGATCCTGCCCGCCCCGCGCTGCTGTGCAATGCGGAGATCGATTGGCCCTCGGGTGAGGACTGGATTGCCGCACTGGAGTCGTCGCGCTGGATCTCGACGCCGTCGCACGACACTAATGCCGATCCCGCAATGCCGCTGGTATTCGAAAACGGACTGCTGTACCTGCGTCGCTATCGACAATACGAATTCCACCTTGCCCTGAACCTGCAACGCATTGCGACGCATGCCCATGCAGCGGTCGATGTCGGCGATCTCGCGCCGTTGTTCAACAGCCTCTTTCCAGATGCGCTGGCGGGAGATGCGCAGGCGCGCGCTGCCGCGTTGGCGCTGGTGCAATCGCTGCTGCTGGTCACCGGCGGCCCAGGCACGGGCAAGACCACCACCATTGCGCGGGTGCTGTTGTTGTTGATCGCGCAAGCGCGCCTGCACGACCTGCCGCCGCTGCGCATCGGACTTGCCGCACCGACCGGACGCGCCGCCGAGCGCATGGCGCAGGGCGTGCGCAGCGTCGCCGGCACGCTGCGCGTGTTGCCGTGGATCGATGCCACGTGGTGCGACGCGCTGCCGGTCACGGCGCAGACCCTGCATCGCCTTTTGGGCACGATTCCCGGCAACCCTCAGTTTCGCCATAACGCGGACAACTCGCTGCCGTTCGACGTGGTGATCGTCGATGAAGCCTCGATGATCGACTTGCCACTGATGTGCAAACTTACCGATGCGATCGCACCGGGCAGCCGGTTGCTGTTGCTCGGCGATCGCGATCAACTGCCCTCGATCGAAGCGGGCGATGTGCTGGCCGCCGTCACCGACGCGGCCGGGGATCCGGCGGTCGCTCCAGCGTCCGTGGCCACCGTGGTCGCGCCGCTGCTGGGCAAGATCGCCACGTCCAATCCGCCGCAACTCCCGCTGGCTGGACATCGCGTGCATCTGCAGCGTGGCCACCGTCAGTCCGCGTCACTGGATTTGGCGCCATTGGCCAGCGCCGTGCGCCAAGGCGATGCCGATGCGGCCATGGCATTGCTACGCGACGGCGCACTGGCCGGCGTGCATTGGCACGAACGATTGAGCGACCCATTGGCTGTGCCATCACGCGACACCTTGCTAGGCAGTTGGCGCGCGATCGCGGCGGCGCCGGACCCTGCAACGGCACTGTCGCAGGCCGCGCACCTGCGCCTTCTCACCGCGTTACGCGATGGCCCGCAGGGCGCCCAGGCGCTCAACGCACGCATCGAGGACGCACTGGCCGGTCCACGGCATGCACGGTATTTCCACGGCCGACTGCTGATGGTTGGGCAGAACGACTATCGCCAACAGTTGTTCAACGGCGACATCGGTGTGTGCTGGTGCCAGGACGGCGACAACGCCGTTTGGTTCGCTGATGGCAATGGCGTGCGTGGATTCCATCCATCGGCGTTGCCCGCACACGACAGCGCGTTTGCGATCACCGTGCACAAGGCGCAGGGGTCGGAGTTCGACAACGTCTGCGTTCTGCTGCCCCGACAGGATGCGCGCACGCTGTCCCGTGAATTGTTGTACACCGCGATGACGCGCGCACGGCGCCAGTTGCACTTGTGCACCAGTGAGGCAATCCTGCGCGCCACGCTCGCACGACACGTGACACGCATCTCCGGATTGACGAGACGCTTGTTATTTCCTGTGTAGGATCGCGCCTGGAAATTGCCTGAACGACAGCCCAACACTGCGATGCAAAACTGATGATAGGGTGCGATTTCACGGCGCTGCAACGACCGTATTCCTATGGTGCAATCACTGTCACCGATTGCGAAAGCCGGTGCGGATCAACCAGCTGGTTCCAAGCAGCAGGTTCCACGGATCAACCAGGAGAATCATATGAGCGACATCAAAAAAGACCACAGCATTGGCGAAGCCACAGGCGCAGTGACAGGTGTCGTGGCCGGTGCGGCCGTGGGGTCGGTAGCAGGCCCCGTAGGTACCGTGGTCGGTGCCGTGGTGGGTGGAGTCCTCGGCGCGAAGGCCGGTGACGGAATTGCCGAGGCGGTCAACCCAACCGAATACGACCAGCATTTTGAATCCACCTACCGTGACGCGCCGTATTATTCGGCCGGTCGCGAGTGGAAGGATTACCAGCCTGCCTACAAGTATGGCTATGACACCTATGGCCAATACCGCGGCCAACGTTTTGAGGACGTCGAGCCGAAGCTGGCAAATGACTGGGAAGCCACCAAGGCAAATTCGCGTCTTGGCTGGACGGAAGCCAAGGGCGCCGTGCGCGATGGCTGGCATCACATCGAACGTGCCATGCCTGGCGACGCCGACCACGACGGTCGCTGATCGCAGCTTCAGATAGAGTCAGGCGCACCTGCCCACCACAGGGCAGAGCGCTGCATCATCTCTCCATGGGCCGCTTCATGCGGCCCATTTTTTTGTCTCCGCTTGCAGCCCGCGTGCTTGCGTGGTGCTTTGGCCATCGCGCGGCTGCGTTGGGTTTCACCAACCGCTTACTGCTGTCCCCGTAGCGTCGAGAGAGTGCTGCGCTTCCCGGAAAACCCTGGTCTGCGCGCTTTGCACAGCTCCTATGCACGTCCTTACAGCGGTGCAGTAGGATGCCGCCACTCCCAGCTGGATGCCCCGATGCGAGATGAAGCCGCGCTCCCCGATGGTTCCGTTGATTCCCAAGCCGCCGAGCGGGAGGCTGCCGAAGCCGCCGTCCGCACGCTACTGCGCTGGGCCGGCGAGGATCCCGCACGCGAAGGCCTGCGCGATACCCCCAAGCGCGTGGTCAAGGCATATCGCGACTGGTTCAGTGGCTACCGCGAGGATCCGCGCGAATACCTGACCCGCACCTTCGAGGAAGTCGCCGGCTATGACGAACTGATCGTACTGCGCGACATCTCCTTCGAAAGCCATTGCGAGCACCACATGGCACCGATCATCGGCAAGGCGCACATCGGATACCTGCCGGACGGCAAGGTGGTGGGCATCAGCAAACTCGCGCGCGTTGTCGACGTGTATGCGCGACGGTTCCAGGTCCAGGAAAAACTGACCGCGCAGATCGCCGACTGCATCGCCGACGTGCTGCACCCGCGTGGTGTCGGCGTCGTCATCGAAGGTGCGCATGAATGCATGACCACGCGCGGGGTGCACAAACGCAATGTCAGCATGGTGACCTCCAAGATGCTCGGCACCTTTCGCGACGATGCGCGTACGCGCGCGGAATTCCTGCAATTCATCGATGTCGGCGGAGTGCGCTGAGGTTTTCCCACGCGCTTGCCGCACACAACCACCAACACGGCACACATGCACGCAATTCCCATTACCACCAGTAACACCGCGCAGGCAGAGCCGCTCGACTGCGTGATCATCGGCGCGGGCCCCGCCGGGCTGACGGCGGCGACGTATCTGGCTCGTTTTCGTCGACGCATCCTGGTGATCGATGCCGGCCACAGCCGCGCGCGCTGGATTCCGACCAGCCACAACTGCCCGGGATTTCCCTTTGGCGTCGCCGGACCGGAGCTGCTGAAGAAGCTGCGAACGCAAGCAGAGGAATACGGCGTGCGCATCCACGACGGAGGCGTGGTGGCGCTTGAACGCAGTGCCGATGGATTCGATGTCGTCATCGCCGATGGACTACGTTGGTCGGCGCGAGTGGTGATCCTCGCCACCGGCATCGTCGACCGCATGCCGGACATGACCGGGCTGGAAGATGCGATCGCGCGCAACGTGGTGCGGCTGTGCGCGGTCTGCGACGGATACGAGGCCAGCGACGAGCACATCGCCGTTTATGCTCCCGCCGATACCGCAATCCGGCATGCCTTGTTCCTGCGTACGTTTTCCCGCCGCGTGACCGTCGTGCGTTCGCAGCCCGGCGAGCCCACGCCGGAATGCGCCGAGGATGCGCGCAACGCCCGGATCCAGGTGCTGCCACCGTCAACTGCGCTGCGGCACGACGGCGCATGTTGTGTGTTCACGCTGGACGACGGTAGCGAGCACCGCTTCGACACCGTTTACCCCATCCTCGGGAGTGACGCGCAGTCGACGCTCGCGGTCTCCCTGGGCGCATCAGTGGACGATAACGACGAACTCCGGGTTGATGCCAACCACCAGACCACGGTTGATGGTTTGTACGCCATTGGCGACGTGGTCGATGTCCTGAACCAGATCAGCGTCGCCGTCGGCCACGCCGCGATCGCCGCCACTGCCATCCATAACCTGCTGCCACGCAACTTTCGCGAGATCGGGTCGAACACCTGAACGCCCTGCTGCGCGGCGCGGCAGCGCCCGTTGCCAAGCCCTCGCGTACAATGCGCAGCTGTTGAATCGCCTGACAATCCCTTGAACACATCCACCCGCGCCGTGATCGGCTCGCTTGTCGAACAGGGCGTGGATGCCCTGCGCACGAACGGCACGCTTCCGGCCGACCTCGCAACGCCTGACTTTGTCGTCGAGCGCCCGAAGGATCGCAGCCATGGCGATTTTTCCAGCAACATCGCCATGCTGCTGGCAAAGCCGGCCCGCTCCAATCCGCGCGCAATCGCGCAGGCCCTGGTCGCGGCGCTGCCGGCCAGCGACGCCATTGCAGACGTCGGGATCGCTGGTCCTGGCTTCCTGAATTTCCGACTTGCTGCGGCCGCATGGCAGGAGCAGTTGCGTGAAATCCACTCGCAGGGCGAGGCTTACGGCCGCAACGATTCGGGTCGTGGTCGCCGTGCCGGAGTCGAATACGTTTCGGCCAATCCCACCGGGCCGCTGCATGTCGGCCACGGCCGCGCCGCGGTCATCGGCGACTGCATCGCGCGCGTGCTGGCCGCCAACGGCTGGGACGTCAAACGTGAGTTCTACTACAACGATGCCGGCGTGCAGATCGAAAACCTCGCGCGCTCGGTGCAGGCGCGCGCGCGCGGCACGACCCCCGACGATGCCGACTGGCCGCAGGAAGGCTATCGCGGCGATTACATCGCCGAGGTTGCCAATGCCTACCTGCGCGGCGACACCGTGACGTTGGATGACCATGCAATCACCAGCGCCGCGGATGCCGATGACCTGGATGCGATCCGCCAGTTCGCGGTGGCGTACTTGCGCCGCGAACAGAATGGCGACCTCGCCGCGTACGGTGTTGGCTTCGATGTGTATTTCCTCGAGTCCTCCTTGTATTCCGACGACAAGGTCGAGGAGACCGTGCGCGAGTTGATCGCGCATGGCCACACCTACGAACAGGACGGCGCGCTGTGGCTGCGCAGCACCGACTTCGGCGACGACAAGGACCGCGTCATGCGCAAGTCCGACGGCAGCTACACGTACTTCGTGCCGGACGTCGCCTATCACATGAGCAAATGGCAGCGCGGCTACGAACGCGCGATCACCGAGCTGGGCGCCGACCACCACGGCACGCTGGCGCGCGTGCGCGCAGGCCTGCAGGCGCTTGACCAAGGCATCCCGGCGGACTGGCCGGAATACGTGCTGCACCAGATGGTCACGGTCATGCGCGGCGGCGAGGAAGTGAAGCTCTCCAAGCGCGCGGGCAGTTACCTCACCCTGCGCGACCTGGTCGATGAGGCCGGACGCGATGCGACGCGCTGGTTTTTGCTCGCCCGCAAGCCCGACTCGCAACTGACCTTCGACATCGACCTGGCGCGATCGCAGTCGCTCGACAATCCTGTTTACTACGTGCAGCTTTCGCACGCGCGGATCTGCGGGTTATGGCGTCAACTGCGCGAACGCGAGCTGACATTCGATCTTGACAACGGGCTGTCGCAGTCGCTTGACCTGGAGAACGTCGCCACGCGCGACCTGCTCACCGAGCTTACCCGGTGGCCCGATGTGGTCGCCGCTGCCGGAGAGCAGCTCGAGCCTCACCATATCCCCGCCTATCTGCATGACCTGGCGCAGGCGTTCCAGTCGTACTACAACGACCATCAGTTCCTGGTCGACGACGCCGACCTGCGCGATGCGCGACTGGCATTGGCCCATGCGACCAGGCAAGTGCTCGCCAATGGACTTGAACTGATTGGCGTCAACGCGCCGGAGGCAATGTAGTGGCGACAAAACGTGGCAAGTCCCAGGCGCGACGTAACAGCGGCAACAGTGCAGGCCTGCCCGGGTGGGCATGGCTGGTGCTGGGCGTCGTGCTGACGATTGCAGTCGTGGTGTTCGCACCGAAAGTCTTCAAATCAAGTTCTGGCGACGGCTTTTTCCGCCCCAAGCCCAATCCGGATGCACAGCCGGCCGCCGCTACTGGCAACGATGACGCCGCCGCATCAGACGAGGCCTCGACGCCGGTCGATGCCACGCCAAAGACGCCCGACAAACCGAAGGCCACGCAATACGATTTCTACACGATGTTGCCCGGCAACGAAGTCAGGATGTCCGATGCCGAACTCGCCGCCACGGCTCGCGAGGAAGCCTTGCGCAAGACCAGGGAACAGAAGGCGGCGACGAATCCAGTCGCGACTGCGACATCAGTGCCCGACGACAATGCGGATGCCGTCGATGACACCTCGCCGGCCGCGATCAAAACTACCGCGACGGTGCCATCGGCGTCACCGCCTGCCACGCATGCGGGATCGACGAACGAGCCTGCCCAGCCGCCCGGCAACACCACGCCCTACATCCTGCAGGCCGGTGCTTTTGGGGCCTCCGGCGACGCCGAGGCGATCAAGGCCAAGGTCGCGATGCTGGGCCTGAGTGCGCGCGTCGAAGGCGCCACGATCAACGGCAAGACCGTTTATCGCGTGCGCATGGGCCCATATGCCACGGCATCGGAGCTGGCCGAGGCGAAGCACAAGCTGGCGTCCGGAGGCCTTCCGGCCATGGCGATCAAGGCGAAATAAGCCGGAATTCGCTGCCGGTGAGACGACATGCGCCGACACTGCGGGTCAGGTAACTCCCGTGTAAACCCACCATGCCGATCGAAGCTGCGCTCATCAAACCCGTCGTCGACGCCCTGATGGGGCTGTTCCGGCAGGGTCACGACCTGCAACTCAAGCACAACGCCGAGGCTGCGCTGCGCGAGGCGATCCGTGAATTGCTGCTGGCCAATCCGGACGAAAACAAGGCCGCGGCGCGCATCGCCATCGCCAAGGCTGCCGGCATCCTCTCCGAGGATGTCGTGCTGGCCGAGGACATGCTGCGCAAGCATCGCGACAACAAGAGCCGTACCCGCGGCAAATCCAGTGGCGGGCGGCCGCGCAAAAAGGTAGCGAGTGACGACAAGCCGCCTGCCGATACCAAATCCATGGCGACGGGGCTCCAAAAACCCACCGAGAAACAGACTGACAAGCCCAGGACATCGGCCAAAAAACCCCCCGCGTCGAAATCGCCGAAGCGTTGAACCCAAAAGCCAACGCCTTGGCGGCTGGCAGCCTGCATTTTCTTCAACCGACGCGTGGATACACTGCGATGACTGCGGCTGGATTAACCTGTCGCCTGTCTCAACGTCCCGACCCCCCTTCATGCCTTACACCCTGCAGTTGGATCCCGCACAGGCCCTGTTGGACCTGCGCTATTACGGCATCGTCTCGATCCCGCAGCGCCTGCAGGCAGCACAGGAAGCCCTGCCTTTGCTGGAAAGCAGTGGCGTGCGCCGCATCCTGATCGACCTGATGCAGGTCACCGGATCGAACGACAACGTGGACGACTTCCGCGCGTTTGTCGCGCGCATCACGCGTGAGCCCCTGTTCCTGCAATCGCGCACCGCGTTCGTCGCGCCGGCCGTGAACTACAGCAATCATCTGGTCGAAGTATTGGCTGATGCGCATCACTATCCGTTTTCGCGCTTCACCGACCGCGGCGCTGCACTTGCGTGGCTGCTCAGCGATGCTCCTGCGACCGGCCTGCACCCTTCGAATTGGCCGATGACATGACCAGGGTTGCCTTCGTCTCGGGCGCGACGTCGGGCTTTGGTCGCGCGACCGCAGCGCGCCTGGTCGCGGCTGGATGGCGGGTGATCGCCACCGGACGCCGGCAGGATCGGCTGCAGGCGCTGGTCGATGAACTGGGCGCCGGGCAGGTGCATGCAGCGTGTTTCGATGTGCGCGATGCCGTTGCCATGCAGGTAGCGCTGGACGCATTGCCCGAACGCTTTCGTGAGATCGATCTGCTCGTCAACAACGCTGGCCTCGCGCGTGGAACGGCGCCCGCACAACGCGCCAGCCTTGATGACTGGCAGGAGATGATCGACACCAACATCACCGCGCTGGTGAGATTGACGCGTAGCTTGCTGCCAACGCTGATCGCGCGCCGCGGTGCGATCATCAACATCAGTTCGACCGCCGCCAACCATCCGTATCCCGGCGGCAATGTCTACGGTGGCAGCAAGGCCTTCGTCAGCCAGTTTTCGCTGGGGCTGCGCGCCGACTTGCACGGCAGCGGTGTGCGTGTGACCACACTGGAACCCGGCATGGCCGAAACCGAATTCACCCTGGTGCGCACGCAAGGCGACCAGGCAGCGTCGGACGCGCTGTATCGCGGCGCACACCCCATCACCGCCGCGGACATCGCCGACATCATCGTCTGGATCGCGACATTGCCTGCGCATCTCAACGTCAACCGGCTGGAGATCATGCCCACCAGCCAGTCATTCGCAGGATTCCAGATCGCGCGCGAGGATTGAGCCGCCGTTACATCAGCGGCGCGTCATCCAGGTACGTATACCCCGTCAATCCCGCTTCCAGTGCGGCGATCATTTGCTCGGATTCTGTCGCCGGCAATGCCGCAGCAGCCACCTTGTCGCGATACGCCGCACGCAGCGCACCAAGCTCATAGCCAACGTAATCCAGCATCACGTCGGTGGTGTCGCCGCGACGCTGTCGCGTCAATGTGTGGCCATCACCAGCCACCCGCACTTCCACCGAATCCGTATCGCCAAACAGGTTGTGGATGTCACCGAGGATTTCCTGGTACGCGCCCACCAGGAAAAACCCCAGCAGGTAACGCTCGCCAGCCTGCAGCGCATGCAGCGGCAATGAACTGTCGAGCCCTTCGTTCTCGACATAGGTATCGATCTTGCCGTCCGAGTCGCAGGTCATGTCGGCGATCACGCCACGGCGCCCGGGGATTTCATCCAGCCGCTCGATCGGCACGATCGGGAATACCTGGTCGATGGCCCATACGTCCGGCATCGACTCGAACACGCTGAAATTGACGAAGTACTTGTCGACCAGGCGCTCGTTCAATTCATCCAGCAGTTCGCGATGGCTGCGCTCGGCGACATCCAGCCGCGCCCGCACCGCATGCGCGATCGCATAGAACAGATCGTCGATGCGCGCGCGCTGGGCCAGGTCGAGTTGCCCCAGCGCATACAGCGACAGGCCTTCGACATGATGATGTTGCGCCTCATGGAACAGTTCCGGCGCCGGGCGCGCATCGAGCTCGTCATGGATTTCACGCAGGTGCCGGATCGCCATGGGCTCGTCGTCCGCGACCGGCGGGACGCGGCCTTCGGGCGCCTCTTCCACTTCGGCGACGTTGGCGATCAGCACCGCATGGTGCGCGGTCATCGCGCGGCCACATTCGGTAACGATGCGTGGAGGCGAAAGTTGGTTTTGCTCGCAGGCTTCCGCCAGCGGTTGCACGATGTTGGAAGCGTACTGCGCGACGCCATAGTTGATCGAGCAGTAGCTGCGCGAGCGCGTGCCTTCGTAGTCGATGCCCAAGCCGCCGCCGACGTCCATGTAACGCACGTTGGCGCCAAGCTTGGATAGTTCGACGAAATACCGCACCGCCTCGCGCATGCCGTTGGCGATGTCGCGCACGTTGGAGATCTGCGAGCCCATGTGGAAATGTAGCAACCCCAGCGCATCGGTCATGTCGGCGGCGCGCAGCTGTTTCCACAAATCCAGCAACTGTCGTGGTGACAGCCCGAACTTGGCCTTGTCTCCGCCGCTGTTCTGCCACTTGCCCGCACCCAGCGACGCCAAGCGCATGCGCACGCCGATGCCGGGGGTGACGCCGAGCGCGCGCGCCTCCTCCAGTACCAGCGGCAACTCGGACGGCTTCTCGATCACGATGAACGTGTCCAGCCCCAGCTTGCGGCCGATCAGCGCCAGGCGGATGTATTCGCGATCCTTGTAGCCGTTGCAGACGATCAACCCACCCGGCCTGGACAGTGCCAGCACCGCCATCAGCTCGGGCTTGCTGCCCGCCTCCAGCCCGAAGCCGTCGCCCGCGTGCGATGCCAGCGTGCCGGCAACACCTTGATGCTGGTTGACCTTGATCGGATACACGGCGGTATAGCCACCGCTGTACTCCCAATCCTGTTGCGCCTGTGCGAACGCCGACTGCAGCTTGCGCAGGCGATCACCGAGGATGTCGGGAAAGCGCACCAGCAGCGGCAACTTCGCGCCATTGGCGCGTGCCTCGTCGACAACTTCTGCCAATGCAATCGACGGACCATGGAGACCGCTTGGCCTGGCCACGACGCGGCCGCCATCATCGATATCGAAATAACCTTCCGACCAATGCGGGATCGAATAGGTCTTGCGGGCCTGGTCGAGCGACCACGCGGCCATGGCAGCGGTCATGGAGACAGTTCCGTGCAATACAGACGTACATTCTAACGTCGGCGTGGTGAGCGTTCGGCTACACTCGCCGCCGCATTGCCGCACCGGAGCCGATCGATGAGTGAACCCAGCTGGAAATACGAGAATTTCGAGCCCGCCGGCTCCGCGATCGGCTACCGCATCACCGGCAAGCTCGACGAGGTGCAGTCGCCGTTCCAGAAGATCGAGATCTATGCGACGACTGACTGGGGCAACCTGATGCTGATCGACGGCGCGGTGATGCTGACCACGCGCGACAATTTTTTCTATCACGAAATGATGTCGCATCCGGCGCTGTTCACCCATGCCGCACCCAGGCACGTGGTCATCATCGGTGGTGGTGACTGCGGTACCCTGCGCGAAGTGCTCAACCATCCTGGCGTTGAACGCGCGGTGCAATGCGACATCGACGAGCAGGTCACGCGCATGGCCGAGAAATGGTTTCCGGAATTGTGCGATGCCAACCACGATCCGCGCGCGAAGTTGCTGTTCGACGATGGCATCGCCTACATGGCGGATTGCGCGCCGGGTAGCGTCGACATCGTCATCGTCGATTCCACTGATCCGGTCGGCCCGGCTGAAGGCCTGTTCAACAAGTCGTTCTACGAAAGCTGCTTCCGCGCGCTGAAGGATGACGGCATCCTCGTGCAGCAGTCGGAGTCGCCACTGGTGCTGTTGGACCTGATCAAGGCCATGCGCGCGGAGATGCGCAAGGCTGGCTTCACCTCATTCCAGACGCTGCCATTCCCGCAGCCGTGCTATCCGACCGGATGGTGGAGCTGCACGCTGGCGAAAAAATCAGGCGGCTTCGCGTTCCGCGAAACCGACGCGCGCGCAAAGGCATTCGACAGCAAGTACTACAGCGCCGAGATCCATCGCGGCGCGGCGACACTGCCGCCTTTCGTGGCGCAGGCGCTCGACGAATAGTCTTTGTCCACGGCCCGACGGCTACAACGCATCGCCGTCGATTTCGCCAGTGCGAATCCGCACCGCACGCTCCAGGTCCCACACGAACACCTTGCCGTCGCCGATCTTGCCGGTGCCGGCAGCCTGCAGGATGGCTTCGACCACCGCATCGGCCTGCTCGTCGGTGACGGCGACCTCGAGCTTGATCTTGGGCAGGAAGTCGACCACGTATTCGGCACCCCGATACAACTCGGTGTGGCCTTTCTGGCGGCCGAACCCCTTGACTTCGGTCACCGTGATGCCGGCGACCCCGGCCTCCGTCAGCGCCTCGCGCACGTCGTCCAGCTTGAACGGCTTGATCACCGCCATCACCATTTTCATCGCGCCAGCTCTCATCGTTCAATTGCCCGTGGATGGCACCAGCATAGCGCCGGTCTCGCTTCCGATGCCTGCACACCCCGTTTCGCCGCAAAGTGGCACCATGCTGTCGGAGATTCCTGACAGCTTGCCGCGGTGCGCACCGACGGCGCTGCTCCACCAGCGCGCCCATGCTGACGGCACGCTCGCAGGAGTTGACCCGGATGAATACCCTCGCAATGAATATTGATCTTGCCCACATCGATGAACTCGCCCGTCGCCTGAGCAGCCTGGTCCCCACCAGCCTGCGCGAAGGAAAGGACGAACTGCAGCAGAACTTCAAGTCCGTGCTGCAGTCCGGCCTGGGCAAGCTCGACTTGGTCACCCGCGAGGAGTTCGACGTGCAGCGCGCCGTGCTGTTGCGCACCCGCGACAAGCTCAATGAACTGCAGCGCGCGATCGACCGGATCGAAGCGCAACTGGCCACTGCGGCCGACGCCAACCCCCCACAGCACTGAGCCTGCCGTCATGGGACTTGCGCTCGTGCACTGCCGTGCACGCGCTGGCGTGCATGCACCCGCGGTTCGCGTGGAAGTGCACCTGTCCGGCGGCCTGCCGCGGATGTCCATCGTCGGCCTGCCGGAAGCGGCGGTGCGCGAGGCCAAGGATCGCGTGCGTGCGGCGATCCAGTGCGCACAATTCGAATTTCCATCGCGGGTGATTACCGTCAACCTGGCGCCCGCCGACCTGCCCAAGCACGGCGGCCGCTTCGACCTGGCGATCGCGCTCGGCATTCTTGCCGCCAGCGGGCAGGTTCCGCTGGAGGCGCTCAACGACTACGAATTCATCGGCGAGCTTGGCTTGACTGGAGAACTGCGTGCCGTCGACGGCGTCCTGCCGGCGGCGCTGGCCGCTGCCAAGGCGGGTCGAAAACTCATCGTGCCGCTCGGCAACGGCGCCGAAGCCGCACTCGCGCGCGAAGTGCAGGCGAGCACCGCGCGCACGCTGCTGGAAGTCTGCGCGGCGCTGGAAGGGCGCAAGACCTTGCCGTCGGCGATTGCGCTGCCCACGCAGCGTGTCGCCGGTCCAGACATGCGCGACGTGCGCGGGCAGGCACATGCGCGCCGCGCGCTCGAAGTCGCCGCGGCCGGTGGACATCATCTATTGCTTATCGGGCCTCCTGGCTGCGGCAAGACCCTGCTGGCCTCGCGTCTCACCGGCCTGCTGCCTGAAGCCAGTGAAGCCGAAGCGCTGGAAGCGGCGGCGATCATCTCGGTCAGCGGTCGCGGCTTTGATCCCGGGCGTTGGCGCGAACGTCCATATCGAAGTCCCCACCACACGGCCAGTGCGGTCGCGCTGGTCGGCGGTGGCGCGGAGCCGCGGCCGGGCGAGATTTCGCTTGCACACAACGGCGTGCTGTTCCTCGATGAGCTCCCCGAATGGGATCGGCGCGCGCTGGAAGTGCTGCGCGAACCGCTCGAATCCGGGGTCGTCACGATTTCGCGCGCGGCCCGCCAAAGCGAATTCCCGGCGCGCTTCCAGCTGGTGGCGGCAATGAATCCGTGCCCGTGCGGCTGGGCCGGCGATCCGTCAGGTCGCTGTCGCTGCCACGCCGACGCGATCGCGCGCTATCGCGCGAAGATTTCCGGGCCGTTGCTGGATCGCATCGACCTGCATGTCGACGTCCCTCGCCTGCCACCGGCGGAACTGCGGCCCGACGCACCCGACGGCGAATGCAGCGAGATCGTGCGCGCCCGCGTCGCCGAGGCTCGCGCATTGCAGCAGCTGCGTTCGGGCAAGGCGAACGCACAACTCGGCCAGGCCGAGACCATGCTGACTTGTCGCCTGACCACGCACGACCACGCCCTGCTTGAGCGCGCGATCGATGCACTACAGCTGTCCGCACGCTCGATGCATCGCATCCTGCGCGTTGCCCGGACGATCGCCGACCTCGCCAACAGCCCGCAGATCACAACAGTGCATCTCAGCGAAGCATTGAGTTATCGACGCGTGGATCGAGGAGTGACGACGCTGGCAGCGTGACTGCCTTCGTCTCGCCATCCTGCGGAAGCAGCCATCCTGTTCCTGTTCGTATTGCTGTATCGGCGCGACCGGATCACAACCCGCAAAAACAGTACGCCAACGCCTTGACTGGCGTGCCGTGGATTGGCGCAGTGGCGCTTTCGAGAAAGTGCAGGTCATCGCGCGCCTGTGGCAGCGCGTGCGCGAGCAATCCCTGCGCAAGGCTGGAATCACGCAGCCATGCGGCGGTCACGCGATTCTGCGCGAGACGCGCAAAGACGCGCTCAAATGGCGTTGCCGGTCGCTCGATATAACGCACGTCGTAATCGTCGGACTTGCTGAGCTTCGCGCGTTTGGCGACATCGGCCACCGCATCTTCCAGGCCACCAAACTGATCGACCAGTCCACGCTCCTTTGCCTGCGCGCCGCTCCAGACGCGACCGCGTGCGATCGCGTCGATCTCCTCGACACTGCGGCCACGCGCCTGCGCGACGCGCCCGGTGAAATCGCGATACCCCTTGTCGATCACCGACTGGATCACGTTGCCGATCTCCGGATCCAGCGGCCGGGTGATGTCGTATGCACCGGCAAATCGCGTGGTGCCGACGCCGTCGGTATGCACGCCGATCTTGGCCAGCGCACGTGGAATGGTGGGAATCAATCCGAAGATTCCGATGGAGCCGGTAATCGTCGACGGATCGGCGTAGATGCGATCGGCATTCATGCTGATCCAGTAGCCGCCGGATGCGGCGAGATCGCCCATCGATACCACGACAGGTTTACCGGCGGCTTTCAGCGCCACGATCTCGCGGCGAATCTGTTCGGAGGCGAAAACGTCGCCGCCGGGGGAATCCACGCGCAGCACCAGTGCCTTGACGTGGTCGTCGTCGCGCGCGGCGCGCAACAATTCGGATGTCGATTCGCCACCGATAGCGCCAGCCGGCTGCTTGCCGCTGACGATTTCGCCCTCGGCGACCACCACCGCGACCTGCGGGCGATCGTTGACGGCGCGCAGGCCGCCGTCGATGCGCTTTAAATAATCGTCGAAGGCGATTTCACGAAAGCCGTCGTCGGCGTCGGTATCCGCGACGCCGCGTTGAGCGAGCAGGTCATCGACCTCTTCCTTGGTCTTCAGGCCGTTGACCAGCTTTTGCTGCATGGCGTATTGCGCCAGGTCGCCGTGCGCGGCGGCGATGCCCTGCGGCATGGTGTCGATGTCGCTCGCCAGTTGCTGCGCCGAAAGTTTCCGCGCCTGGGCGATATCGCCGAGGTAGCGCTGCCAGATGTCATTCATCCAGAACAGATCCGCTTCCTTCGAGGCTGGCGAAGCCGCGTCGAGGATGTAGGGTTCGGCGGCGGACTTGTATTCGCCGACGCGGAACAGATGCACGTCGACGCCCAGCTTGTCCTGCAGGCCTTCGCGGTAGTACTGCCGGTAGCGACCCAGGCCTTCGAGCAGCAGGCTGCCCATCGGATCGAGGTATACCTCGTTGGCCTGGGCTGCGAGCAGGTATTGGCTCTGGTCGAAATTCTCCCCGAACGCGACCACCGGCTTGCCCGAGGCACGCAGCTTCGCCAATGCACCTGCGACTTCGCGCATCGAGGCATAGCCTGAAAATTGCATGTGGTCCGTGCGCAGCAACACGCGCTCGATGCGCTTGTCGGTGCGGGCGGCGTCAATCGCGCGCAGCAGGTCGCGCAGCTGCACCTCACCGGAAGTGTCGTTGCCGAAGGTGCGCGACAACGCACGGCTGGCAGGGTCCGAGGTGTATTGCTCGACCAGCTTGCCTTCGGGCGCAATCACCAGCGTGGTGCGAGCCAGCAGCGGGCGGGCGTTGCCGCCAGCGCCCATCGCGGCCAGCACGAGGAACAGCAATCCGAAGAACAGCAGGTTGAAAGCCAGCCGGCGCGTGAAATTCATCGCGTCCCACAACCCGATGAAGAAGCGTGCGATCGGACCGCGGCGGCGGGGTTCGTTCATTGCGGGATGGCTCCAGGAAGCACGGGTGGCAGAAACAGGTGATCGGCGCTGACAGGGTAACCGGCGTCCCGCGAAACGCATGCGGCAAAGGTCACTGCAGCCCAGTGATGGGGGCGCAACGGCTGCTGTGCAAGAAGCGGCGCAACAGCAGGATGGCCGCGACGACGAGCCCGGCGATCAGACCGATCCACATGCCGCGCGGCCCCAGCGCCGGAGACAAACCGCCCAACCCCAACCCGAGCGTCGCCCCCAGTGGCATGCCGATGCCCCAGTACGCGAACGCTGCCAGGAACATCGGCACCCGCGTGTCCTTGAGCCCGCGCAACGCGCCGGCCGACAACACCTGGATGCCATCGGGGAACTGGAACGCCGCGGCATACAGCAACAGCGATGCCGCCAGTGCAGCGACCGAGGCATCGTGCGTATACAGCCCGACCAAGGCATGGCGGCCGAACAGCAACACCGTGGCCGACACTGTCTGCGTACCCAGCGCCAGCGTGTAACCGGCGAAGGCCGCGCGGCGCATGTCATCGCGGTTGCCGCGTCCCAGCGCATGGCCGACGCGGACGGTGGTGGCTTCCGCCAGCCCCAGCGGAATCATGAAACACAGGCTGGCGATGTTGATCGCGATCTGGTGCGCGGCGACCGGCACCGTGCCCAGCCGGCCAATCAACAGCGCGGTGACGATGAACAGGCTGCCTTCCATCGCGACGGTGATGCCGATCGGCAAGCCATTGGCGAGCAGGCTGCGGATCGGTGGCCACTGGGGTGGATCAAAACGCGCGAACAGCTGGAGATCCGCGAATCGTCGTGTGCGACGCAGGTACAGCGCGAACGCGATCGCCTGCGCCCACATCATCACCGCCGATGCGATGCCAAGCCCGCCTGCGCCTAGGGACGGAATCGACAGCGCCACAACGCCGAACGTCAGTGCATAGCCCATCGGCACCAGCACCAGCAATCCGCCGAAGCCGAGCACCATCGTCGGCAGCGTCCAGTGCAGGCCGTCGCTGAGGTAGCGCCTCGCAAGATAGAGCGTCAGCGCCGGAACGCCCCAACGGATGCCATGCACGAATGACAGCGTGCCCGGGCGGATATCGGCGGCAATGCCCATCGGCGCCAGGGCGATGCCCACCACGCTGAGGAACCCGAACAACAACACGCCGAGCATCAGCGCCAGCCACAACGCCTGCCGGAACAGTGCACCGATTTCACTGCGGCGGCCGGCGCCGTCCAGTTGCGACACGGCCGGCGGAAAGGCCATCAGCGTGCCCATCGGGATCATCATCGGCAGCCAGAACAGCGCCGTGCCGACCGCCACCGACGCCAGCGTGCCGGTGCCATGGTGGCCTGCGATCACGCTGTCGACAAAACCGATCAGCCCGGTCGACAGGTGACCGGCCACCAGCGGCGCGGCGAGCACGGCGGAGGTGCGCACTTCGTGGATGAATCGGGTGGGGGCAGAAGACATGGCCAGATTGATTCGTCACTCCCGCGCCGGCGAATGACAAGCGGAAACAAAAGGAGCGTGCACCAACCGTTGGATTGCTTGACTATCTTACCGACGACTCCCGGGCTTAACGATGACAACCACCGCTCCGCCCGCCAATGAACCCGACAAACCCGCCTGCGAGAACTGCGGCGCGCCACTGCTCGGCCCGCACTGTTATCGCTGTGGGCAACCGGTGGACGGGCTGGTGCGGCATTTCAGCAGCATCATCGGTGACTTCCTGGACACCGTGCTCAACATCGATGCACGCGTGTTCCGCACCTTGTGGCCGCTGTTCGCCAAACCCGGTTACCTGAGCTGCGAATATTTCGCCGGCCGCCGGGTTCGCTACGTCAGTCCCGTGCGGCTATTCGTGTTCCTGAGCATCGTCACCTTTTTTGTCGCGCGATTGACGCTCAACGTGTCCGGCAATCCGATCCAGTTGGACGGGGGAGACGCCATTGCCAGCGCGACCACCGTGGCCCAGGTCGTGAAGCTGCGCGACGAGGCGATTGCCGAAATCGCAAAGGGTCGCAGCAAAGCTCCTGGAGTGCCGGGGCTGGATGCTGGATTGAGTGCGACGCAGGACGGCATACGCGGCCAGGCCGACCGCCGAATCGCAGAGATCACCAGCGCCGCCGCGCGGGGCGCGCCTCCACCCAGGCCCAAACCCAATATCCCGTTCGGCGACAACAAGGGGCCGTGGGATGCGAAGACCAATCCGCTCATCATCCACTGGCTGCCTGCCTTCGCCAACGACTGGATCAACCTGCAGATCGGACATGCCGAAAACAACATCGTGCGCATGCAGGACGATCCTTCGCTGTTCAAGGATGCGGTGCTCGGGGCGATTCCTTCGACGCTTTTCGTGCTGCTGCCGGTCTTCGCGCTGCTGCTGAAGCTGCTTTATATCTTCAAACGCCGCCTGTACATGGAGCACCTGATCGTCGCACTGCACAGCCACGCGTTCCTGTGCATGACGCTGTTGGTCGTGTTCCTGATCATCGCGATGCAGCAGGAAGTGCCAGCGGGCGGCTGGAATGTGCTGCTTGGCTGGATGATCGGATTGCTGTTCGCATGGATTCCGGTGTACCTGTGGCTGATGCAGAAACGTGTCTACGGCCAAGGATGGCTGGTGACGTCGATGAAGTATTCGCTGTTGGGTTTCTGCTACATCATGCTGCTGTCGTTTGGCGCCGCACTCACCGTGCTGGTGACGCTGGTATGGACGTGAGCAAGCTTTGTCGACACGTGATTTATGAAGTCAATCTGTGGATCGACACTGTGATCGCGGACGACTACCGCAGCTGGCTGGCGATCCATGTGGGTGAGATGCTTGCACTACCCGGATTCGTCGAGGCGCGCATCTTCGATGTGCTGGAACCGGCCCCTACCCCGGGCGAAATCGCATTGTGCGTGCATTACACATTGCACGACCACGCTGCGCTGGACGAGTACCTGCGGCTGCATGCACCGCGTCTGCGCGAGGAGAGCGTCTCACGTTTTGGCAGTCGCTTCCGCGCCCAGCGCCGGGTGCTTGCCGATGTTGCCGTCCATCAACAGGACTGAAGAAGCTTGGGCTTACTGCGCCAGTCTTGATTGCAGCCAGCCGGCGCGATTCACCGCGGACGTCGACACCAACTCGCGTTGCAATCGCCCGCGCTGCTGGGGAGGCGTGCGTTGCGCGAGCACGGCCAGGTCGGCGCGCTCTGCCGGCGTCATGTCGCGCAGGGTGTGGAGCAATGGATCACGCAATTCCGAAGGCACCTGCAAGAGCAACGGCTGCAGTGCGACAAAATCCGCACCCAGCGCCGGGCCCAGCAGCCAGCCGTGACGCGTGCCGGCATCGGCCTGCGCGAAGGCCGCGCGCCATGCGAGTTGCCGTTGCGGTGGCAGGCCTGCGAACGCGATGGCCGCTGCCTGGACCTGCAACCGCTGGTACGCCGGCAACGCACGCCAGGCCTGCCAGTGTTCGCGACGGTCGCGGCGCACCGGTTCGGGCAACGCATCCCACGCCGCCATCCGTCGACGCACATCATCCTGCTGCGCTGGCGTCAACGCGACCCACGCGGTGTCGTGTGCGCGCAACATGTCCTGGATCGCCGCCGGCAGATGATCCAGGCGTTGCGCGAGTTCCGGCGGCATGGCGACCAGTGCACAAGCAGCCAACGCCAGCGCAACGCCAAGCAGCGCCGGCATCAGCTCAGCGCGCACCGGTGCCTCCGGGTGTCGTCGGGCTGACCGGCATCCCTGCATCGGGCAACAGCAATGGGCCGCCGTCGGCGCCTGGCTGGCTGGCAACTTGCGCTGCGTACCATGCGTAGAAATCCAGGTCGCGCACCAGCGCATCGTCGCGCGCGTCCATGAGTTGATCGAAGTCGCGATGGGTTAGCACCGCTGTATCGGCGTCGTAGGTGGAGGCGGGTGCATCGGCCGGGGGCAATGGGGTGCCTTGGACATACGTGCCTGGGCCGCCTTGGCGACCAACAGGCAGCAGGAAACTGGCCGCCAGTCCAATGGCGCAGGCAACCAGCGCCGCCCATAACGTTGGTCGCAACCAGCGCGGCGCACCGGCTTGGCGCGTTGCCGAGGCGACGGAGGCTTGCGCAGCGCGAGGTGTCGCCTTGCGTTGCATGGCATCGATGGCGGTGGCCCACGCCCGCCAGGTGTCGTGATCGGGCTCGCCGTCGGGTCGGCGCGGCAGGGCGCGTTGGAACGCGCAGCGCAGGGTCTGCGGGCTGATGCCCAGCACGCTCGCACCGTCTGCATCATCAAGTCCGGCCACCAGCCGCAACAACACGACAGCACGTTCACCCGGATCCAGGCGTTCCAGCCCTGTCAGCGGCGGCGCCCAGCACCCATGCGGGGCTGGTCGGCACAGCTCTGGCCTAGCCAGCAACAACGTCCACAGGCGCAGCGGCCAGTGATCGGCGGGCATATCGACGGTAGCCGGCGGGCTGTTGTCCCGAAACGCGCGCATGGCGGCCATCAGGGCAGCGTTGGCTCGCTGGCGGTCACCGCACAGAAGCCGGGCGAAGACTTCCGCACGCGGCCGGATGTCTTGCAAAAACGCAGACGATGCGTCCAAACGTTGGCTCATGGCGGACGCAGTCGTAACGGTCATCGGCGCAGGGTCTTGGAGCGCCACATCATAGCCGCGGCGCCTTCTGACAAATGACACTTCCAGGAAACCTGCTCCGCGAGGCAGGGCAAGGCTTCCGGCAAAACTGGTTGTGCACAGCAATATGGATCGTTCAGTGACATCGACTTCACGTCCTTGCTGAACCTGTATTTCGGCAATGTTTCACAAGCAAGTGATTGAAATACAAAGATTAAGTCGGTTTGATGATTTTTTCACCATGCGGCCTTTGTAGCTTGATTTAGCGTCTTTGCGCAGTCGTGGCGCAAACCCATGCACAGACTTATCCACAAAATGTGTGGATAAGGTAGAAATTCGTTATGACTCCATGGCTTGCAGCGGATTTGCAACCTTGGGGGCAGCAGGTGCCGGTAACTGCGGTTGCCCCGTCTACAGGCTCGGACGCCACCCCTGCTGCATGGCCTGGGGTCGCTAGACTGATGCGATGCCAGCGCCCATTCCACCCGCCCCGGTCCTTCAAGTCGCATTACCGCTCCCCCTGCCGCAGTTGTTCGATTACGCCTGCAGGGAAAGGGATTGTGGAACGTTTGGCAGCTTGGTCGGCGCGCGCGTGCGTGTGCCGTTTGGCAGCCGCGAACTGGTCGGCATTGTCAGCGCGGTCGGTGCGTCGGTGTCAGACACTCAGGAGCTGCGCGCGCTGCTGGAAGTCCTCGACTCTTCCCCGTTGTTCCACGGCGAACTGCTTGCCTCGCTGCGCTGGTTGGCGCGCTACACGCACGCGCCACTGGGTGACGTCTTCGCCACGGCGTTGCCCGCCGCACTGCGGCGCGGGGAACCGTTACCCGACACCCGCGTCTGGTCATGGCTGCTCACCGAAGCCGGTGCCACCGCCCGCGACACCCTGCGCAAGGGAAGCCGTCCGCGACACCTGGCCGATCTGTTGCACGCGCAATGCCGCGATGAAGCGGCGCTGCCTGACCTGCTCGACGGCTGGCGCGCCACCATGAGCACGCTGGCGAAACGCGGCCTGGTCGAGCGCGTTGCGACTGCAGCCAGCACGGTCGTCACAGCGTCCCATGGCGGGCCGGTGCCCAACGCCGAACAACAGCACGCGATCGATGCCATCCACGCGCGGCGCGACGGCTTCGCAGCCGTGCTGCTGGACGGCGTCACCGGTAGCGGCAAGACCGAGGTCTACCTGCAGGCGATCGCCGAGTGCCTGGCGCGCGGCAAGCAGGCGCTGGTGCTGGTGCCGGAAATCGGGTTGACGCCACAGATGCTGGCGCGCTTTCGTGCTCGTCTCGGCGTGCCGGTGCATGCACTGCATTCCGGACTCAACGACAACGAGCGTACGCGCGTGTGGACGGCGGCCTGGCGCGGCGAGGCGCGTGTCATCGTCGGTACGAGATCGGCCGTGTTCACGCCGCTGCCCGAGGCCGGCCTGATCGTCATCGACGAAGAGCACGACGCAAGCTACAAACAACAGGACGGCATCCGCTACCACGCGCGTGATTTCGCGCTGGTGCGCGGCAAGGCACTCGAGGTGCCGGTGGTGCTTGGCAGCGCTACGCCGTCGCTGGAGTCCTTGTCCAACGCGCAATCCGGGCGCTACCTGCATCTGCGCCTGCAGCATCGCGCCGGCGACGCACAGCCACCGATGGTGCGTACGCTCGACGTCCGCAAGCGGCCATTGCAGGCAGGGCTGTCGCCGGAACTGCTGGACGCGATTGCCAAAGCCCTCGCCGCCGGTGGCCAGGTGCTGGTGTTCAAGAATCGTCGCGGCTACGCACCGGTGCTTTTGTGCCATGACTGCGGCTGGAGCGCGCAATGCAAACGCTGCGACACCGCGATGACGGTGCACGCTGGTGGCCGTCGCCTGCAATGCCACCACTGTGGCGCGCGCCAAGGCATCCCGATGGCGTGCCCGGATTGCGGTGGACTGGCCTTGCAACCGCAGGGCGTTGGCACCGAGCGCATCGAGGAGCTGCTGGCCGAGACATTCAACGAGGTACCGGTGCTGCGCGTCGACCGCGGCAGCACGCGCCGCCGCGATGCGTTGGAATCGCTGTTTGCCGACCTTGGCACGCGCCCGGGAATCCTCGTCGGGACGCAGATGCTGGCGAAGGGCCACTACTTGCCGAACCTGACGCTGGTCGCAGTGGTCGGTATCGACGAGGGGCTGTTCAGCGCCGACTTCCGCGCCAGCGAAAAACTCGCACAGCTGCTGATCCAGGTCGCCGGCCGCGCGGGGCGCGCCGACAAGCGCGGCGAAGTGTGGCTGCAGACGCACCATCCGGACCACCCGCTGCTGCAAACCCTGATCCAGGGCGGCTACCACGCGTTCGCCGAAGTCGAGCTGGCACAACGCGGGGAAGCCGGTTTCCCACCCTTTGCACATCTGGCGCTGCTGCGCGCCGAAGCCAGTCACGCCGATGCGCCGATGGCCTTCCTGCAGAGCGCCGCGTCCTTGTTGCGTGGCAACGGAGCCCTCGACGTGCATGGCCCGCTGCCGGCGCCAATGCCCCGGCGCGCCGGGTTGCAGCGCGCGCAGCTGCTGCTGTCGACCACCGATCGCCCGGTCCTGCATGCCGCGCTGGATGGCGCAATGCCTGCCTTGTACGCCTTGCCGGAAGCGCGCAAGGTGCGCTGGTCGCTGGATGTCGATCCGGTGGACCTTTACTGAAGCTCGCCCGCGCCTGATGTCTCCCCGGCACCGTTTCCGATAGGCTGGCGCTCCCGCGTTCGCCCATGTCCTTCCAATGCCCGTAACCCACATACCGACCCGTGCGCGATTGGCCGACGTGCGTTACGAAATCCGTGGCGAACTGTCGCGGCGCGCGCGCGCGCTCGAAGCGCAGGGACGCACGCTGATCAAGCTCAACATCGGCAATCCCGGGGCCTTCGGGTTCCGTGCACCAGAGCACCTGCAACGTGCGATCGCCGACCGGATCGAACATGCCGATCCCTACACGCACCAGCAGGGACTGCCGGCCGCGCGCGATGCGATCGCCGCGTTCCACCGGCAACGGGGCACGCCCGGTGTCACGTCGGACAGCGTGTTCATCGGCAATGGCGTCAGCGAGTTGATCGACCTGTCGCTGCGTGCATTGCTCAATCCCGGCGATGAAGTGCTGCTGCCTTCGCCCGATTACCCACTGTGGTCGGCAGCGACCATCCTCAACGATGGTCGGCCGGTGTATTACCGCTGTGCGCCAGGCAACCGGTTCCTGCCGGACCCGGATGAGATCGAGACGCTGGTGACTCCACGCACGCGTGCGATCGTGCTCATCAACCCAAACAATCCGACCGGCGCGAATTATCCGCGCGCGTTGCTCGAACGCATCGTCGCCATTGCCGCGAAACACCACCTGCTGTTGATGTCCGATGAAATCTACGATGGGGTGCTGTACGACGACGCTGTCTTCCAGCCGGTGTCGCCACTAGCCGGTGACGTGCCGTGCCTCTCGTTCGGCGGATTGTCGAAGGTGCATCTGGCCTGCGGCTGGCGTGTCGGCTGGGCCGTATTGAGTGGCGACATGCGGGCGTGCAGGGAATTCCATCATGCGATGGACCTGTTGGGCGCGATGCGGTTGTGCGCGAACGTGCCGGGGCAATTGGCAATCGAACCAGCGCTGCAGGGACACGACACCATCTCCGCGTTGTGCGCGTCGGGTGGCCGGCTGCACGAGTCCCGGCGTGCGTTGATCGACTGCTGCGCAGCCAGCGAGCACCTGCAACTGGTCGCCCCGCAGGGCGCGCTGTATGGGTTCCCTGGCGTGGTCGGTGCAGCCTCACGCGACTTCGACGACCATGCGTTCGCGCTGGAGATGCTGGAACTCGAAGACGTGTTGATCGTGCCCGGCTCAGGCTTCAACGCGCCGGACCGCAATCATTTCCGCATGACCCTGCTGCCGCAAGCTGATGTTCTGCGTGAGGTATTCGTGCGGATCGACCGCGTACTGTCGCGCCGTGCCACTGCGCCTGCCGTCAGCATGGCGATTGATCATGCCGCAGGCGATGGCGTGGCTAACACCAAGGACACCAACACCGATGCACGCACGACTGCGATGGCTTGAACTGATGGTGATGTCGATGCTCGGCCTGGCTGGATTGACCGGTTGTGCAATGCCAGTGGCGGCAAGACACAAAGCACCTGCCGCGTTGTCGTACCTGGCACTGGGTGACAGCTACACCATCGGCGAAAGCATCGCCACCGAGGCACGCTGGCCGAATCAACTTGCCAGCGAATTGCGCGGCATCCATGTTCCGGTGGCTGATCCACGCATCATCGCCACCACCGGCTGGACCACGGAGGAACTCGACACCGCCATCGACGCAGCGCAACCTCTGGCCCGTCATGGCTTTGTCAGTCTGCTGATCGGCGTCAACGACCAGTATCGAGGGCATCCACTTGCGGACTACCGGCGTCGGTTCGCGACCCTGCTGGAGCGCGCGATCGGATTTGCCGGCGGGCGCGCGGACCGGGTGCTGGTGCTGTCGATTCCCGACTGGGGCGTGACCCACTTCGGCCGCGAGTCCGGCCGCGACACCGCCCGGATCGCGCAGGAGATCGATGCTTACAACGCTGCTGCGCGCACCCTCTGCATCGCGCACGGCGTGGCCTTCGTCGACATCACCGGCGTCTCCCGCCAGCACGGCGCGGAGCCCGCGATGCTCGCTGGCGATGGACTGCATCCTTCCGCAGCGATGTATGCGTTGTGGACGCAGGCGGCACTGCCTGTCGCGCAACGCCTGCTGGCGAAATGAGCGCGGCGCAGGCATTCGATCGCACAACGGCACGACGCATCGCAGCGGCATTCCTGCCATCACACTGGTACGGCAATCGCTGGCATTACCACTACAGCCGCATCAAGCTCGGCAGTGATCCGCTGTATCCCGGCGTCGCTGCCGCGTTGCGTGGAAGCGTTGCACCACTGCTTGACCTGGGTTGCGGGATTGGCCTACTGGCGCATGCGTTGCGCGACGAAGGTGTTGCACTGTCATACCGCGGAGTGGACAACGATGCCGCCAAGATCGCCGAAGCACGACGCGCCGCGCGCGGCGCGAACCTGCCCGACGCGACCTTCCTGGCGATTGATCTTGTCAACGCCTTGCCGGTGCATCGCGGGAGCGTGGCGATCCTGGATGTCCTGCAGTACCTGGATGACGAGTCGCAACAGCGGCTGTTGCACGCTGCCATCGCGATGCTCGTGCCGGGCGCACGTCTGGTGATCCGCAGTGGGCTTGAAGACGATAGCAGGCGCATGTGGGTGACGCGAGCCATCGACTGGTTCGGCAACGGCATTGGCTGGATGAACACCGCGCCACGCCGTTACCCGAGCGAATCCGGGCTGCGCGCGACACTCCAAAATGCCGGGCTTCATGGCGCATTTACGCCTCTGCATGGCAACACGCCGTTCAACAACTGGCTGGTCGTGACCACGATGCCAGAACAACACACAGCGGTACCCGATGCTCATGTCCCCGCATTGGAAAACGCGATCGGCTAGTCGCTAACGATTCTGCATTCACGACTTTCGGCGTTCAATGTGTCCGGCAATACGGTGCGATAACCCAACGCATCCAGGCGTTGCAACAGCACCCCCATCGTCTCCACGTTGCGTCCGTGTGCAGCGCCCTCGTGCATCAGCACGATCGCGCCGGGCGCGAGGCCGCGTTCGACATCCGCCAATACGCGTGCAGGATCGGCGACGACACCATCGAAACCCCGAGCGCTCCAGGCCACCCGCGTCAGCCGCGCACGTTTGAGCGCGTTGGCCACGAACGGATTGGACATGCCGACCACGGCGCGGAACCAGCGCGGCCGCACGCCGGTGATCTGCTCCAGGACCTGCTGCGCGCGTTCGATTTCCTGGCGCATCCGCCGTGGCGGCAACGCCCAGAACCAGCGCGCGGGATGAGTAGCGCTGTGGTTACCGACATCGTGGCCACGACGCACGATGGCGCGCACCAGCTCCGGTTGCGCCGCGGCGCGATCGCCCACGACGAAAAACGTCGCCTTCGCGGCATGCTGGTCCAGCAGGTCGAGCATCGCCAACGTTTGTGTCGACGGGCCATCGTCGATGGTCAGCCATACCGCGCGTTGCGTGATCGGCAGACGCGTCAACACAGGGCAGAACAGGCGCGACCGCGGCCATAACGTGCCCCACCAGAACGGGGCATGGGTGGCGACCAGCACTGGAACTCCGATGCGCCATCCCCAATGCCACCAGGTCGCAGCCGCCAACGCCTGCGTCAGCAGCAGGCACCACAGCCAGACATGCGGATGGCGCGGCGGGGCATCGAGTGTCACGGTCGACATGGCCGCATCATGCCGCGCCGGGAAGCTGGAAAACAGGCCAAGCCGCTAATACCGGAAGAAAGACCACTTCGCATGCAGTATTCAGGCGCGCGGCGGCGCGTCGGAATGATTCGTTGCCGGAACCAGTCGCGGCGCGGCGTAGAATTCGCCACCCGTGTCCAGGATGTTGTCGCCATGCCGCTCCAACCCGAATTGCGCCAGCGCATCGCCGGGCTGCTCGATGCCGATCGCATCGTGCTGTTCATGAAAGGCACGCCACGCGCCCCGCAATGTGGGTTTTCCGCCAAGTCGGTCGCGGCATTGACTGCACTGGGCATCGATTACGCGCACGTGGACGTGCTGGCCGACCAGGACATCCGCGAAGGCATCAAGGAGTACGGCGACTGGCCAACGATTCCGCAGCTCTACATCGACGGTGAGTTGATCGGCGGCAGCGACATCATCGAGCAGATGGCCAATTCCGGTGAGCTGCATGGTGTCCTCGGCCTCCCGCCACCGGATCGCACCCCCCCAGGCATCACCATCACGCCTGCTGCATTCGAGATGCTGCACAAAGCATTGCAGGATGCCGGTAGCGGCTACACGCTGAAGGTGGACATCGACCCGCAGTTCAACGCGAAACTTCAACTCGCACCTGTCGACGAAAACGCCATCGCCACTGAAATCGATGGCATCCGCGTGCAGTTCGACATCGCGTCCGCGCGCCGCGCCGAAGGGCTTTCGATCGACTGGGTCGATGACGAACGCGGTCGCGGGCTGGTGATCGACAATCCGAATGCACCGCCCAAGGTACGCGAGCTGTCACCGCTGGAAGCCGCCGGCAAGTTGGCCGCAGGTGCGATCACCCTGGTCGACGTGCGCCCTCCGCAGGAACGCGCATTCGCGGTGATCAAGGCGCCATTCGCGACGCTGGACAATGGCATCGCCACGCTGGAAACGCTGTCGAAGGACACGCCACTGGCCTTCCTGTGCCACCACGGCGGCCGCAGCGCACAGGCGGCGGAACACTTCCGGCAGCTGGGGTTCGGCGAGGTCTACAACGTCGGGGGCGGGATCGAGGCGTGGTCCGATGCAGACCCGGCCGTGCCAAAGTATTGAGTTGCATGATGCGACGGTTGCAGCCGTCGCATCAGCCACCTTGCGTTAGCGCTTGAAACGCATCCAAGCTCGAATCGAGCGCAGCGCATTCAATCGCGGTCATTACTCCGCCACGAATTCCGCGGTCGCGCCAGCCGTCATCACCCGATTGCGACCTGCGCGCTTGGCGGCATACATCGCCTTGTCGGCGCGCGCAATCAGGTCGGAGACGACGTCGTCCCTGCGGCTTTCAGCCACCCCGATACTGACCGTCATCGCCAGCGGCAGTCCGGCAATCTGGCGACAGCGCAGTTCGACGCTCTTGCGGATGTGTTCGGCGATGTCGCGCGCGCGGCGGCGATCGACGCCCGGCAGAACCAGCAGGAACTCCTCGCCGCCGAGCCGGCCGATCTGATCACCGTATTGCAGCTCGTTCGCGACGATCCGCACCAATGCGCCCAGACAGCCGTCGCCGACGGCATGCCCGTGGGTGTCATTGATCCGCTTGAAATGGTCAATATCCAGGAACAATACCGCCAGCGGCTGGTAGTCATCGTGGGTAGCGGCGAGGGCCCATTCCAAGCGCCGCTCAATCCCGGCACGATTGAGGACGCCGGTGAGCGAATCACGTTCTGCATCGTGCTGGGCGAGATCGCGCTCGCTGCGGAACGCACGCATGCGGTCGGCCATGCCCAGCATCAGCACCACCGCCGTGAATGCCAGCACCAGCGGCATGCCATATTCCAGCCAGGGTGCCAGCGCCGCGCCTGAACTCAACTGCAGCGCGCGCGCCGTCGACATCACCACCAGCGGCACCCAGGCCAGGAGAATCATCCCGGCATGGCGACCGCCGCGACGCCACGCCACGAACAGGCACACGATCGCCAGCGCGTTGGCCACCAACAGCAACAGGTTGCCCAGGTTGGGGAACCAGTTCTTGTCAGCCAGCCATGGCGCGATCAGCAACGCCAGCAACAGCGCGGGCAAGTAGGCCCCGACCCAGAGCAAGGCGCTGCTGAGCCGCGGCGTGCGCGCCCGCAGTTCGCCGAAGTCGATCAGGAAGTACACCGAGACAATGGTCGACACCGTCGCCACGAACCACACACCCGGCGCGCCGAAGGGTGCCAGCAGGCGCAACCCCGGCAGCGCATAGGCTTCGCCATAGGTGCACAGCACGTAGAGCAGCTGCATGGCCATGCAGCCGGCATACAACAGGTAGACGCGATCGCGCAGGACCAGCCAGAACACCAGAGCCACCAGGAACACCCCGACCAGCACGCCGCTCGCCGAGTAGAGCACCTGCAGGTGGCTGCGGTCGGAGACCGCGTGGGCGACGACGCTGCGTACCGCCACCTGCAACGGATACCGCGCGCCCTGGATGCCGATATAGACCGGGCCGTCGGCGGAGAGTGGGAACACCAGCGCCCGTCGCGAATAGCGCGCATCCAGATTGGCGTCGAATACGCTTTGCTGCTCAGGCCGGTAGTCCGGCGGCCGCAGTACCGTCACGCGAGCGCTATAGGGATGGAAGACCAGGAGCAGGCGCTCGTCGGCCGAGGACGTTGGCTGCACTCGCCACCAGCCTGCGCCGTCAATGGCGCCGTCCAGGTGGTCAGTGCGCGCGCCGGTTTCGGGCGCCGCCACGGGCTGTTGTGGAATCGTCGCGACCTGCAGCGGCGATGCGCGCAGGCGTTCGATCCGGACAATTCCACTGTCCTGCGCGTTGGCGCCACTGGCGATGCACGCCAGCAGCACAAGCCACCCTGTCAACCATCCCTTCATGTCCACCCCTGCCTGGCAGTGTCTGCCCGTACGCCCTGCACGACAAGTCATCGAGTCGGATGCGGGACCGATGCGCCATCACATGCGTACGGGACCGCAATGCGCTACGGTCACATCGTAGGAACACGACAAAGGACAGGGGCATGCGTATTGGATTGGTGGTTGACTCGGCCTGCGATCTTCCCGGCGACTTCCTCGCCGCCAACGACATCACCATCCTTCCGATCACGGTCCGGATCGGACAGGCCGTGCTCGCGGACCACCGCAATGAGCAGGCGACCCTGGAATTCCTGCGGACCCAGATCGCCGAGCGCGGCGCGGAAGCCGAAACCCTGCCGTACACCGTGCAGCAGATCCAGGAGTTGTTCCTGAGCAAGCTGGTGATCGACTACGACTACGTGTTCTGCATGACGATCACCCGCAGCCGCAGCCCCATCTACGACAACGCCATGCAAGCCAGCTTCGCCATCCTCAACGAATACCGGCCGATCCGTAAGGCCGCCGGCAACGACACGCCGTTCGCGCTGCGCGTGATCGACACCCAGAGCCTGTTCTCGGGACAGGGCATCCTGCCCGTTGAAGCGGTGCGGTTGCGCGCCGCTGGTGAAGGCCCGCCGAAGATCCGCGCCCGCCTGGAACACCTGGCGATGCATACCCACGGCTACCTGGTGCCGCGCGATCTGTATTACATCCGCAACCGCGCGCGCAAGAAGGGCGACCGCAGCGTCAGCCTGTTGAGCGCGGCGCTCGGGACTGCGCTGGACATCAAGCCAGTGCTGCACGCCCATCGCGGTGAGACCGGACCGGTGGCGAAGATCAAGGGCTTCGAGCCGGCAGCGCAGAAAGTCTTCGAATTCACCGCACGGCGGGTCGAGGCCGGCCTGCTCACGCCGACCGTGTGCCTGTGCTATGGCGGCGAACTGGAGGAAATGCGCGCACTGCCGGGTTACGCGCGATTGCGTGAGGTCTGCACTGCACAGAACATCGACGTCTACGAAAGCGTCATGAGCCTGACCGGCATGGTCAACGTCGGCAAGGGCGCGCTGGTGGTCGGATTCGCCGCCGAGCCGCATCCGTTCGAGTAGCCATACCTGCCTCAGCCAGCTGAAATTTCAAATCCTGATAACGATCACTGAGAGCTGCACGATGCCGACCCGCTACTACCTGAGCCTGCCGAATCCCGCCACCGCTCGCGGCAGCGACGCCGACCTCGCGTTCCACGCGCACGGTGCCGACGCGTTCGCCCAGGAGTTGCAGGAGGCCCTGCGCAGCGATTCCCTGTTCCAGCGCTGGCGTGCCAAACAGGACGACCCGGACGCGATTGATGCGTCGTTGGGCGTCACCGATCCTGCTGCGGTTGTCGACGGCAAACAACACGACCTGCGGATCGATCTGGTCGCGACCACCTCGCTGCCCGGCAGCGTGTTCAAACAGCGCCTGCGTTTGCTGGCCGGCAGCGGCTGGACGATGAGCGACGTGACGTCCGCCTGACCCGGTCTGCACCGCCTGTGGAAACCCGATGACGACACCCGTCCTGGTGTCGTGGAGCGGCGGCAAGGATGCGGCTTGGGCGTTGCATGTCCTGCGTCAGGACAATGATGTCGAAGTCGTCGGACTGGTGACGACGATCACGGCGGGGTTCGAGCGCGTTGCGATGCAGGGCATCCGCATCGACGTGCTGCATCGACAAGCCCAGGCAGTTGGCCTGACCGTGATCGAGGCGCGGATGCCGCAGCGCGCCGACAACGCTGTCTACGAATCGACTTATGCCGATGCCTTGCTTCGCGCCCGTGCTCGCTGGCCGACATTGCGCCACATCGCGTTTGGCGATCTGTTCCTTGCGGATATCAAAACGTATCGCGAAGCCCTGTGCGCGCGACTGGGCTGGACACCGCTGTTTCCGCTGTTCGGCAGCGATACCGCGCAGTTGGCGCGACAGATGATCGCTGGCGGCCTGCGCGCCAGCGTGTGCTGCGTGGATACGCAACAACTCGATGCCAGCTTCAGTGGCCGCACGTTCGATGCCGCGTTGCTGGATGCGCTGCCTTCGCATATCGATCCATGCGGTGAGAATGGCGAGTTCCACACCTGCGTGTCGGATGGGCCGATGTTCAACACGCCACTGTCGCTTCAACGTGGCGAATCGATACTGCGCGAAGGGCGCTTCGCCTATACCGATTTCACGCTTGTCGCTGGCTATTTGTAAACACGCGTCAATCGCACGGGCTTCTAGAAGCGGATCACCGTGCGGATCGACTTGCCTTCATGCATGAGGTCGAACGCTTCATTGATGCGCTCCAGCGGCAGCTCGTGGGTGATGAAGGGATCCAGGTCAATCTCGCCGCGCATCGCCTGCTCGACCATGCCCGGCAATTGCGTGCGTCCCTTGACGCCACCAAACGCGGAGCCGCGCCACACGCGACCGGTGACCAGCTGGAACGGCCGCGTGCTGATTTCCTGTCCGGCGCTGGCCACGCCAATGATCACCGACTCGCCCCAACCCTTGTGGCAACACTCCAGCGCGGCGCGCATCACGTTGACGTTGCCGATGCATTCGAAACTGAAGTCAACGCCACCATCGGTCATCTCGACGATCACGTCCTGGATGGGTTTGTCATGCTCCTTGGGATTGATGCAGTCGGTCGCGCCCATCGTCTTGGCCAGTGCGAACTTGCCAGGATTGGTGTCGATCGCAAGGATGCGGCCGGCCTTGGCCTGCACTGCGCCCTGGATGACGGCCAATCCAATTCCGCCCAAGCCGAACACCGCGACGCTATCGCCCGATTTGACTTTCGCGGTGTTGTGCACGGCGCCAATGCCGGTGGTGACGCCGCATCCGAGCAGGCAGACTTTTTCCAGCGCGGCTTCCGGGTTGACGACTGCCAGTGAGATTTCCGGCACGACCGTGTATTCGCTGAAGGTACTGGTGCCCATGTAGTGGAACAACGGCTGGCCGTTGTACGAAAACCGCGAAGTGCCGTCGGGCATGACGCCCTTGCCCTGCGTCGCGCGCACGGCCTGGCATAAATTGGTTTTGCCGGACTTGCAGAATTTGCACACGCGACACTCGGCCGTGTACAGCGGGATGACGTGATCGCCTGGCTTGACGCTACGCACGCCCTCGCCGATCTCGACCACGATGCCGCCACCTTCATGGCCGAGCACCGCGGGGAACAATCCTTCAGGATCATCACCGCTGAGGGTGAATGCATCGGTATGGCAGACACCGGTGGCCACGATGCGCACCAGCACTTCGCCTGCGCGAGGCGGCGCGACATCGATCTCGACGACCTGCAGGGGTTCGCCTGCGGCAAAGGCGACGGCGGCACGTGATTTCATGGGGAACTCCGAATGCGTGTGGCCGCTGCCGTCGCGGGAGCGGAAGGCTCCAGATCAGTACGCATATTCCTTGAATACATGATCGATGTCGCCGTTCCATTCGCCATGGAACAGTGCCAGCTTGCGCTCGGCCGGTGTCTGGTTGGCTTCGGCGAAGTCGATCAGGGGCGTCAGGAAAATACTCTCGTCGGCACCGTTGGTATTTTTCATCGCACGCCGCTTCAATCCATGCGCGGAAATCTTCAACGCTTCCAATGCGAGTTCACGCACGGTGTTGCCACGAAACGGTAGCTTCAACGCGTGTCTGGGCACCCCGTCGCGCAAGGCATGGCGCTCGGCCATGCTGAAATCCTTGACCAGGTCCCACGCGGCATCCAGCGCGACATCGTCATATAACAAGCCGACCCAGAAGGCCGGCAATGCGCACAGCCGGTTCCACGGACCACCGTCGGCGCCGCGCATTTCCAGGTATTGCTTCAGGCGGACTTCCGGGAATGCCGTGGTCATGTGGTCCGACCAGTCGCGCAGCGTCGGCAATGCGCCGGGCAACGCATCCAGTTTGCCTTGCATGAATTTGCGGAACGATTGCCCGGACAGGTCGACGTATTCTTCGTTGCGATACGAAAAATACATCGGCACGTCGAGCAGGTAATCGACGTAGCGCTCGTAACCGAAGCCATCGGCGAACACGAAATCCAGCATGCCGGTGCGACCTGCGTCGGTGTCCGTCCAGATGTGCGAGCGGTAACTGAGGTAGCCGTTCGGCTGGCCTTCGGTAAACGGCGAATCGGCGAACAGCGCGGTCGCGATCGGCTGCAGCGCCAGCGACACGCGGAACTTCTTCACCATGTCCGCTTCGTTTTCGACATCCAGGTTGACCTGCACCGTGCAGGTGCGCGTCATCATGTCCAGACCAAGCGAACCGACCTTGGGCATGTAGTCGCGCATGATCCGGTAGCGGCCTTTCGGCATCCATGGCATTTCGTCGCGACGCCACTTCGGCTGGAAGCCCATGCCGAGGAAGCCCATGCCCAACTCGTCGGCAACGGTCTTGACTTCGACCAGATGGCCGTCGACCTCGCAACAGGTCTGGTGCACGGTTTCCAGCTGCGCGCCAGACAACTCGAACTGGCCAGCCGGCTCCAGCGAGACCGATGCGCCGTCGCGAAGCAGCGCGATCACGCGACCATGTTCTTGCACCGGCTCCCAGCCGAAACGCGTGAGCCCTTTCAGCAACGCCTCGATGCCGCGCTCGCCATCGAATGTCGGCGGCCGCAGGTCATCCAGCCGGAACCCGAACTTCTCGTGCTCGGTGCCGATGCGCCAGTTCTTTTTTTCACGGCCGCCAGCGGCAAGGAAGTCGACAAGCGTGCGGCGATCAGTGATCGGTGATTCGACGACGTGGTTCGGGCTCGACATCGGGACCGCTCGCAGTGGGGTGTGCGAGTTGGGGGCGGGGGCCGACCATCGCAAGGAGCCGACTATATCGCGACGCCGTCGCGGCCCTCTGGCCGATCTGCAGGCCGTGACTGCAGGCGCCCGCATTTCGGCGATGATGCAACGCTCGTCCGTGGAGACCCGTCATGCGCAGCAAGCATGCAGAACATCATCGCTCCGACCGCGCCGGCTGGCTGCGTGCGGCCGTGCTCGGCGCCAACGACGGCATCCTGTCGGTCGCAGGCCTGGTGGTCGGCGTTGCGGCGAGCGGCGCCACCCACGCGGCGGTGCTGGCCAGCGGCATTGCCGGCGTGGTCGCGGGCGCCGTGTCGATGGCGGCCGGGGAATATGTCTCGGTGCAGTCGCAGGCCGACACCGAGGATGCCGACATCGCCAAGGAAACTCGCGAGCTTGCCGAGAATCCCGACAGCGAGCTGCTTGAACTCAGCCACATCTACGTCAAGCGCGGCCTGCATCCGGAGCTGGCGAGAGAGGTCGCCGAACAACTGACCGCGCACGACGCCATTGGCTCGCATGCGCGCGACGAGCTCGGGATCACGGACACGTTGCGCGCACGGCCCGTGCAGGCGGCGCTGTCGTCGGCGGCGGCATTCACGATCGGCTCGATGCTGCCGATCGCCGCCGTGGTTCTGGCGCCACCCATGCAGGTGCAACCGGTCACGATCGCGACGACGCTGATTGCGCGGGCGATCTCCGGCGCGCTCGCGGCACGCACCGGTGGTGCACCGGTGCTGCGCGGTGCCATGCGGGTGCTGTTCTGGGGCGCGCTCGCGATGGTGGCCGCAGCGCTGGTGGGGCATCTGTTCAACGCGAGGGTGTAGGGCGGGCTC
>JBBSUF010000004.1:0-45989 GCA_038235185.1 Lysobacterales bacterium | reverse complement strand
GAATACCTCGGCCAGCAGCCGGTGCGCGAGCAGTTGTCGATTTATATCGAGGCCGCAAAAAAGCGCGGCGAGGCACTCGACCATGTGCTGATTTTTGGCCCCCCCGGGCTTGGCAAGACCACGCTGGCGCATGTCATCGCCAACGAGCTGGGCGTGGGTTTGCGACAGACCTCCGGGCCGGTGATCGAGAAGGCCGGCGATCTCGCCGCCCTGCTGACCAATTTGCAGCCGCACGACGTGTTGTTCGTCGACGAAATCCATCGCCTGTCGCCGGCCATCGAGGAAATCCTGTATCCGGCGATGGAGGACTACCAGATCGACATCATGATCGGTGAAGGTCCGGCCGCGCGCTCGATCAAACTTGATCTTCCTCCATTCACGCTGATCGGCGCCACCACGCGCGCGGGCCTGCTGACTGCGCCGTTGCGCGATCGTTTCGGCATCGTGCAGCGGCTGGAGTTCTATAGCCCGGAAGAGCTGACGAAAATCGTACGACGTTCGGCCAGCATCCTCGACATCGATTGCGTGCCCGAAGGTGCCGGTGAAATCGCGCGCCGCTCGCGTGGCACGCCGCGCATCGCCAATCGCCTGTTGCGGCGCGTGCGCGATTTTGCCCAGGTGCGTGCACACGGCAAGATTGACAATGATGTGGCCAACGCCGCGATGCAGATGCTCAAGGTCGACCCGGAAGGCTTCGACGAGCTCGACCGGCGCCTGCTGCGCACCATCGTCGATTCGTTCGATGGTGGCCCGGTCGGCGTCGAATCCCTGGCTGCCGCATTGAGTGAGGAGCGCGGCACGCTCGAGGACGTGATCGAGCCCTACCTGATCCAGCAGGGTTACCTCATCCGTACCGCGCGAGGCCGTATGGCAAGCGCGAAGGCGTACCGGCATCTGGGCCTGCGACCCAAAGCAGGGCTCAACGACATGTTCGAACGCAACCAGATCGAAGATGCAAGTGGCGGCTGATTCCGTGTTCAGTTGGCCGACAAGGGTGTACTGGGAAGATACCGACGCAGGTGGCGTGGTCTATCACGCGCAATACCTGGCCTTCCTGGAGCGCGCGCGCAGCGAGTGGTTGCGGGCGCGCGGCAAGGGCCAGGAATTGCTACGGATCGAACACGACCTGGTGTTCGCGGTGCGGGCGATGCGGATTGATTTTCGCCTGCCGGCGCGGCTGGACGATGTGGTCGACGTGTCGGTCGCGTTGCTGCAATGCCGGCGTGCGAGCCTGGTGATCGCGCAGGCCATCCATCGCGACGGCCTGTTGCTGCTGGATGCACACGTGCGGGTCGCGGCGCTGAGCGCATCGGATTTCCGTCCACGCGCGATTCCGCCGTCGCTATACGATGAACTCAAGTCACTGGAAACGATCGAATGACACAACCAATGGAGTGCAACGCATGATCCCTTTGCTGGCAGCACTGCAGGCCACCGCGGTCGAGGCATTGCCTGAAGATGCCATCGCCGCGACGAATGCGTCGCAGGCCGCGACCGCAACGCCCGCTGGGCACAACGGCCTGGACATGCTGCAGCTGGTTCTGCATGCCAGCATTCCCGTGCAATTCGTGCTGCTGTTGCTGCTGGCGGCATCGGTGTCGTCGTGGGTGATTATCTTCCGCAAAAAGCGCGTGCTCGATCGCGCTGACCGCGAGGCGATCCGTTTCGAGGAGCGATTCTGGTCCGGCGCGGAATTGTCGAAGCTGTATGCCGGCTCCACCCAGCGCGGTGGCGATATCGGCGGGCTGGAAGCGATCTTCGAAGGCGGTTACCGCGAATTCAATCGCATCCGCCAACGCCGCGGGGTCGATGCGCGCATCCAACTGGAGGGCGCGCAACGCGCCATGCGGGCCACGGCGTCGCGCGAACTCGATGGGCTTGAACACAACCTGGAATTCCTCGCCAGCGTCGGCTCGATCAGTCCCTACGTCGGACTCTTCGGCACGGTGTGGGGAATCATGATTTCGTTCCAGGGCCTGGCGCAGATGAAGGAAGCCACAATCGCTACTGTCGCGCCAGGTATTTCCGAAGCCTTGATCGCCACTGCGATGGGCCTGTTCGCCGCGATTCCCGCGGTGTGGGCCTACAACCGGTTTGCGACCCGTGTCGAGCGCCTGAACGTGCGTTACGACGCTTTCTCCGAGGAGTTCTCGTCGATCCTGCAACGCCAGGCGCACGTCGATGAGGTTTAAGAACGACAAGCCATGTCGGCGCAAGCCTCGTTGGAGCGTCGCATGGCTGTAACCGCCACCGGGCGCCGCATCCGCAAGCGCAAACTGAAGGCCGACATCAACGTCGTGCCGTATATCGACGTGATGCTGGTGCTGCTGATCATCTTCATGGTGACCGCGCCGCTGCTCAACCTGGGCACCGACATCCACCTGCCCGATTCCAAAGCCAAACGCTTGCAAACACCAAAAAACCCGGTCGCGGTCAGCATCTACGCCAACGGCACGTACGCGCTGGTGGCCGACAAGACCAGCCAGCCGATGGGCGCCGATGATCTCAAGGCGCATCTGACGGCGGTGAATGACCAGAGTGGCGGCGACCTGGTGGTCTTGATCAACGGCGATCGCACCGCGAGCTACCAGACGATCATGAAGGGCATCGACATCGTCAATGCCGCCGGCATCAAGAAGATCAGCCTGCTCAGCCATCCGCAGGAGACGGCGAAGTAATGCGGGAAACCCGCGCTGATACGGCGCTGTCGACGATGTTTGCAGTCGGCTTGCACCTGCTGTTGTTGTTGCTGCTGTTCGTCGGGCTGAAGTGGTCGCATCCGGTGACGCCGGACGCAGCCGCAGGCGCTGCTGTCGAAGCCGACCTGGTCGATCCCAATGCATTGCCGGCATCGATGCAACGCGCGCTGGCGGCGACCGCGCCGGCAACTCCATCGCAACCGCAGCCAGTCGAGCCGCCACCGCCGCAACCGCTTCCGTCTCCCGTCCCCGACGCGGCTCAAACGGTTCCGCAACCGCTCGCGCAGGAAGCACTCCCTGTGCCTGATCAACGCGACCAGGAACGCGTCGACCGCGAGGCGCTGTCCGCCGAACTGCGCGCCCGTGAGCAGGACGAAAAGCAGCGCCAGCAGCAGATCGACCTGACCCGGAGGCAGCAACAACAGCAGGCCGAACAGCAACAGCAACTCGCCCGGCAATCACTCGAAGAGCAGATCAGGAAGATCCGCGAAGCGCGGAGGCAGGCATCGCATGAGGCCGACCTGGCCGAGCAGAAACTCAAGCAGATCGCCGACGTCCGCCAGCGCGCCGCGCAATCCTCGCAAGCCACCGCCGACAGCAATGCCAGTCCACCGCCGGGGAACAACGGCGTCGACGCAGGTTTACTTGCGCGCTACAGGGCGGCGTTGGGTGATGCAATACAGCGCAACTGGATCCGACCGGATTCCGTGCCGCTGGGACGGCCCTGCAAACTGCAGATCAGGCAATTGCCCGGGGGCGAAGTCATCGATGTCCAAGTCCTCGAACCCTGCCCCTATGATGATCTGGGCAAGCGCTCGCTTGAAGCGGCCGTGTTGAAGGCACAACCACTTCCCTACGCAGGATTCGAATCGGTTTTCTCACGCACCCTGGATCTGAAATTCCAGCCAGAAGAGCACTGAAGTACGTGATCGGACTACTTTTTTAGACTGTCTTAACGAAGAACCTGTTAAGACCTCACTTCTTCTTACCGGATCGACTGATGAAACGACCCCTGTACTGGCTTGCGATCCCTATCGCGTCGCTCCTGTTCGCGCTGTTGCCGCCAGCCGCCTTCGCGCAGGACAAACCGCTGGAAGTCGACATCGTCGGCGGCAATGCCGCGGCGCTTCCGATCGCGGTGGTGCCGATGGCATTCCAGGGGCCAGGTGTCGCACCATCGACCGATATTGCACAGGTGATCCGTGCCGACTTCGACCGCTCCGGGCAGTTCCGCACGTTGCCCGACCGTGACATGGTCGAGCATCCCAGCCGCGGCAGCGAGGTCAACTATCCGACCTGGCGATTGCTGAAGCAGGACTTCCTTGTCGTTGGTCGTGAGCTGGATGCTGGCGGTGGCAACGTGCGGGTCGAGTACGAACTGTTCGATGTCGCCAAGCAGCAGCGCCTGCTTGGGCTGGCGATGACCGCACCTGCGAACTCGATGCGTGACGTCGCCCATCAGATCGCTGATGCGATCTACGAAAAAGTCCTCGGCGTGCGCGGCGCGTTCTGGACCCAGATTGCCTATGTCACGGCGTCGGGCGTCGGTCCCGGCGCGCGGTATGCGCTGGTCGTGGCCGATGCGGACGGCTACAACCCGCATGCCGTCGTGCGGGATTCCCAACCGATCCTGTCACCGTCCTGGAATCCCGACGGACATCGGCTCGCCTTCGTCAGTTTCCACGGCGGCAATTCCGCCATCTACGTGATCGACACCACGCGCGACACTGCATTGCCCGCGCCAATTGCGAGCTTCCGGGGCATCAACGGTGCCCCTAGTTTTTCGCCCGATGGCCGCCAGTTGGCGATGACGCTCTCCAAGAGCGGCAATCCGGAAATCTATGTCATGGACCTGGGCAGCAGGGCGTTGCGCCAGATCACCGACCAGTTCGGCATCGATACCGAGGCCACGTGGAGTCCGGACGGCGGCAGTCTCTACTTCACCTCTGACCGTGGCGGCAAGCCGCAGATCTACCAGGCTTCCTCCAACGGTGGCAGCGCCACGCGGGTGACGTTCCAGGGCAGCTACAACGCCAAGGCGACCGTGTCCTACGATGGCAAGAAGATCGCGATGGCACAGGGCAACGGCAACAATTACCGCATCGCGCTGCTTGATCGCAGCCTAGGTTCGCCCCGCTGGAGCATGCTGTCGCCGGGCTCGCTGGACGAGTCACCCAGCTTCGCCCCCAACGCCAGCATGATCCTGTATGCCGCCCGGGAAGGCAGCCGTGGGGTGTTGTATTCGGTGTCGGCCGATGCCCGCGTGCGCCAGCGCCTTGTGCTGGCCGATGGCGACGTCCGCGAGCCGGCGTGGGGTCCGTATCGCCAGCCGCGCTGATCACAAGGCGTCCATGCCAGCCTGTTAACCTTAAAGGTGAAGCATTCAGTATTCCCCCGCGAAAAGACGAGGAAAGCCCCATGAACACACTGACGACGAATAGAGCCTCCAATGTCGCCCGCATCCTGACGACCGTACTGTTTTGCGCCGCGGCGGTGGCCTGCACCAAGAAGGTCAAGGAAATCCCACCGCCGATGACCACCGGCTCGACCGCCACCACCACTCCGTATCCGCAGACGGGTCCAACCACGCCCGGAGCCTACGGTCCCAGTGACCTCGACAGTGACGCCTGCCTGCGCACGCGCGTGGTGTACTTCGACTACAACGAAGACGCGCTGCGTCCGGAATTCCAGGCCGCAATGGCGTGTCATGCCAAGTACCTGCGTGACCGCCCATCCGCGCGCATGTCGCTGGAAGGCAACACGGACGAGCGTGGCAGCCGCGAGTACAACCTCGCGCTGGGTGAGCGTCGCGGTAATGCGGTGTCTTCGGCGCTGCAGGCCAATGGCGGCTCCGGCAGCCAGGTGACCGTCGTCAGCTATGGCGAGGAACGCCCGACCTGCACCGACTCGAATGAAGCTTGCTGGGCCAAGAATCGTCGCGTCGAGATCGTCTACACGACCAAGTAGGCGACGCATGGGATTTCGTTACCTCTTGATGCCGGTGTTGGCGGCGACCTGCCTGGTCGCCGCTCCGGTGTGCGCACAACGCGCCAGCCTTGCCGACCGCGTCGCATCACTGGAGCAGCAGGCGGCCAACGCCCACGGCAATGTCGACCTGCTCAACCAGGTCACCGCGTTGAGATCCGACGTGCAGGCATTGCGCGCGCAACTTGAAGAGCTGCAACACCAGAGTGATCAGTCCAAGCAGTCCAGTCGCAGTCAATACCTGGATCTCGACAGTCGCCTGAATCGGCTGGAAGGCGGCGCGACACCAACCACCAAGCCGGCGGTGCCGATGAGCGACGCCGATCCAGTCGTCGCTAATGCGGTTACAGATAGCGTGCCCACCGTCCACGGCGATGCGGGCACGCTGGCCAAAGGCGAAGACGAGCGCAGCAGTTACGAGGCTGCCTTCGACACGCTCAAAGCCGGTCACTACGCGGAGTCGGCCCAGCAGTTCAGTAAATTTCTGAAGCAGTACCCCAGCGGCGTCTATGCGCCCAATGCTCTGTACTGGCTGGGCGAAAGTTATTACGTCACCCAGAACTACGCGCTGGCACAACAGCAGTTCCAGTCGCTACTGGATCGCTATCCCACGCACGACAAGGCTGCCGGTGCGTTACTCAAGGTCGGCCTGTCGCAATACGGCCTCAAGCAGATGGTCGCGGCCCAGTCGACCTTGTCACAAGTGGTTGCTCGTTACCCGGGAACTGACGCCGCGCGCACCGCCGATGACCGCCTGCGGGCCATGCAACTGCAGCAGGCGCGTTAAAATACGGCGATGAACGCCGTCGCCATCGATGCATCCGCCGCAACGGCGGCTGCAAGCCAGCATCACCGCCTCAAGCTCACTGAAATCTTCCTGTCGCTGCAGGGCGAAGCGCGCGACACCGGGTGGCCAAGTGTGTTCGTGCGCCTGACCGGCTGTCCCCTGCGTTGCCAATATTGCGACACCGCCTACGCTTTCCATGGCGGTCAATGGTGGGAAATCGATGACATCCTCGTCGAGGTGGCACGTCATGGCGTGCGCCACGTCTGCGTCACGGGCGGCGAGCCGCTGGCGCAGAAACGCTGCATCGATCTGTTGTCGCGCCTGTGCGACGCCGGTTACACCGTGTCTCTGGAGACGTCGGGTGCGATCGACATTGCCGACGTCGATCCACGCGTCTCGCGCGTGCTCGACATCAAGACGCCAGGTTCACTGGAAGTCTCGCGCAACCGTTGGGAGAACATCGACCTGTTGACGCCGCACGACCAGGTCAAGTTCGTGATCTGCGATCGCGCCGATTTCGAATGGGCGCGGGACATCACCGCACAACATCAGTTGCAGCAACGCTGCGACGTCTGGTTTTCGCCGAGTTTCGGGCAAGTGCAACCGCGTGAGCTCGCCGACTGGATCGTCGCCGAAAAACTGCCCGTGCGGTATCAAATGCAACTGCACAAACTGCTGTGGAACGATGAGCCCGGACGCTGACATGGATGCCAGGGCCACAATACCCGCGGTCGTGCTGCTGTCCGGTGGCATGGATTCAGCCGTCGTGCTGGCCATGGCCCAGGAGCGGGGGTATGCCTGCCACGCGTTGAGCGTGCGCTACGGCCAACGCCATACCTCTGAACTCGACGCTGCTGATTGCATCGCCCGCGCGCTTGAGGCCGTCGCGCACAAGACCGTCAGCGTCGATCTGCGCAGCATCGGTGGCTCGGCACTGACCGACGCACTCATCGACGTGCCGCTGGATTCGCAGGCGCATCCCGGCAGCGATCCCATTCCCGTCACCTACGTCCCCGCGCGCAACACCATCATGTTGTCGCTGGCGTTGGGCTGGGCCGAAGTCCTTGGCGCCACCGACATCTTCTGCGGCGTCAATGCCGTCGACTATTCCGGCTACCCGGACTGCCGCCCGGAATTCATCGACGCGTTCGAAACGCTCGCCAACCTGGCCACCAAAGCCGGAGTCGAGGGCGCTGGTTTCCGCGTGCATGCACCGCTGCTGCACCTGGGCAAGGCCGACATCGTGCATGAAGGCCTGCGCCTGGGAGTCGATTTCGCACAGACCGTGTCCTGCTACCAGGCCGACGCCCAGGGCCGCGCCTGCGCTCACTGCGATGCATGCAGGTTGCGTGCCGAAGGCTTCAAAACTGCGGGCATCTCTGACCCCACCCGTTATCTCGGGTGAGCAAGTGGAGCGTCGCCTGCGTTAGAATCCACATCCCGCGCCTCGCGCGGCACCCGCGCCACACGGCGGGCCGTTAGCTCAGTTGGTAGAGCAGAAGACTTTTAATCTTTTGGTCGATGGTTCGAATCCATCACGGCCCACCATCTAGTCAGGAACCTCGACTCCCTTCTCGGGAAGGCATCCAAAAGCCTCTACCAAATCAAGGGTTTGGCGCGCTTCCATTCGTTTGAAACGCGCAAAAGTTGGCAGGTAATCGACGCAGGGACTTCGCCACGTCTGCGTCGGAAAGGACGTTACGGTACTCACACTCGCAATCTGAGGTGCACAACCATGAGCAAGACTCATCTGACCTTCAAGTGGCAGGAAAAGCCAGCGAAGCACGATTACACTGCAGCGGAATCGTATCTGAGCCTGCTCTTTCCCGATGAGATGGTGGAGCTACACGCCAAGGCGCTACGCGACGCACCAATGTCACAGTACAAGTCCAAGGATTTGCTGCGCGCTTCGAGACTGTCACCTCTGGGCGTGAGCAATTCGCACGTGGAACGAGACCGCTCCAAAATTCATGAAGGCAAAACACTGTCTCCCATCCTGCTGGTGCGCGACAGTCCCAATAGCAAGCTCATCATTGCCGACGGTTACCACCGACTATGCGCGGTCTATTCGTTGGACGAAAACGCGAATATTCCCTGCAAGTTGGTCTGAGTCTGGTGGCAATTCCAAGGCGTGCGACTCAATCTTGGGCGCTGGAGCCGTGCGGGGGTTGAGGCTCTTCTTGACGCCATCGAACCGAGGTTTCGAAGATGGCACACAAAAAGACCCTGAAAATCGCCACATTCAATGTCAACGGCGTTAGTAGCCGCCTGCCACATTTGCTCCGGTGGCTTGTAAAGGAAAAGCCAGACATCGTGGGCCTGCAAGAGCTCAAAGCTCTAGATGCCGCATTTCCTGAGGCGGCCATCGAAGATGCGGGATACGGAGCCATCTGGCAGGGACAAAGAGCTTGGAACGGGGTGGCATTGCTTGCGCGCGGCATGACACCTGTAGAGAGCAGGCGCGGTCTGCCTGGGGATCCGAAAGATGATCAAAGCCGCTACATCGAAGCGGCGATTCATGGCGTGGTCGTTGGATGCCTCTACCTGCCCAACGGAAATCCTCAGCCTGGACCCAAGTTCGAGTACAAGCTCAAATGGATGACGAGGCTGAATAAATATGCAAAGACTTTAGTCGACCTTCCGCACCCCGTGGCTCTCATCGGGGATTACAACGTCGTGCCCACGGACGAAGATATCTACGATGCCAAGGGATGGCGACGGGACGCACTGCTACAACCCGAATCCCGTGACGCGTTCTTCAAACTGTTGGATCAGGGATGGACCGATAGCCTGTTGAAAGTTCACGGTCACAAAAGCGGCATTTATACGTTCTGGGATTACTTCCGCCAGCATGCCGAGCGGGATCGAGGGTTGCGGATCGATCATCTATTACTCAATCCGCCGTTGGCAAAGTGTCTGCGAAATGCGGGAGTGGACCGTTGGGTGCGTGGCGAAGAAAAACCGAGTGATCATGCGCCAACGTGGATCCAAGTGGCAATTTGAGAGCAAACGTTACGAGCTTGGCGTTCGGTTTATGTGGCGTGTGAATACATAGTAGGGTGCAAGGCTTTTCAGCTCCATGCATCGACAGTGCTGTCTTCAGGCGATGGAAGCGACCCGGTTGCGTCCGCCATGTTTCGCAACATACAACGCTTCATCGGCACGCGCATAAAGACTGCCCACGACGTCACCGATGCGCAGAACCGCAAGACCGATACTTCCCGTCAGTTGAAAATCATGAGGCAATGTCTCGATTGTTGCGCGCAGGCGTTCGCACTGCAGAGTCGCGTTTCCTAAATCGGTGGCGGGGAACAAAATCGCGAATTCCTCGCCGCCAATCCGTGCGATGGTATTACGGTCACCGCAGTGGGCCTTGAGCGCATGCGCCACCGCGATCAGGGTCTTGTCGCCTACAGGGTGTCCGTACCGATCGTTGATGACCTTGAAGTGATCGATGTCCACGATCGCCATGGCCAGCGGCGTGCAATCCATGACGGCAGTCGCGATTGATGTTTGCATGATGCCCCTGAACGCCCGTCGATTCAGCAGTCCCGTCAGTACGTCGGTGCGGGTGGCTTCGATGAGTTGCGCATTTTCGGCAATCAACTCCTGCTGGTGTGCAAGGAGTTGGCGCTCATACCAGTCGCGTTCGGAAAGGTGGTTACTCAAATTGCGATGGGCCAGGCCAAGTTCGAGCAGGTTGACCACTTGGCGCGACAGGCCAGAGAGTGCCTCTCTTTGAAATGGTGCCAGATCGCGCGGCGTGCGGTCCATTACACAGATGGTGCCGACTGCCGCTCCACTGGAACTCACCAAGGGCGCTCCCGCATAGAAACGCACTTTGTGCTCGCCTGTCACAAGGGGGTTGGTCAGGAAGCGCACATCAGCGAGGGCATCAGGCACTACCAGAATCTCGTGAGGTCGTTGGATGGCATGTGCACCAAAGGCCTCGCCTCGGGCCATATGCGACATTGAGAATCCACGCTGGGATTTGAACCATTTACGTTCTGCGTCGATCAAAGCGACCGAACCCATCGGTGCATCGCAAATCCCCGCCGCAATCGCGACAAGGTCGTCGTAGGATTTTTCCGGCAAGGTATCGAGAATGCCGTAGTCGGTCAGGGCAGCAAGGCGCGCCGCTTCGGTATCTGCTGCATCCGCATCAGACATGGACATGTCTGGAGTCGTTCTATGGGTCATCAATTTCCGCGCCTTCTGAAATCAAAACTAGGAATGCCGATAGGGGATTGAAAGAAGCTTCGACGACGGAGCGTGACACGTATCAAATCCGGGGCTTACCACAGGCATCCGCGAACATAGGCGCTACCTTCCACTGGCATTCAAAATGCGGCCATTTCCTACCAGTTGCAATATCTAGAACGTCCCGCCAGCGGCGGTCACGATTTCCCTCGTAGCGGCCATCACGGTCCTCATCGCGATTCTCTCCATTCCAGTATCGTTAGCGCGCATTGTCGTAGCCCGATTCATCGCCCCTGTAATATGAATGGGCCGCCGCCGTTGAACACAGTGACAGCTCGCCAACGGCAACCGGCTTAGGCGGTACATAGCGCGAATGCGGGAAATCGGAAGGGAGTCGACAAAGCAGCGTTTACTGCACCGCCAGTCGCGAGCCCGCGACCTGAAAAGGATATTGTTTTCGGGTTTGGATATTCTGTGGACGGACAATGCAATGAAGAATGACTTGTTCATTTTGACGCAAAAGCCATTGTGATTAACGACAACGTGACCAACTGGGTCCTGTGGGCGCAAGGGGGACAGGTTGATCCGGGAGGTCGCGCGCCTCGTGATGTCGACGTGCATGGTGAAGAGGTGGCAACTCGCATTCCCGAGTCTCAAGCCCAATAAAACGCCGGTCAAAGAGCGCAGCAGCGCGGGGATTTCGATGGTTTGGGCTTTCGTCCTTTATTCGCTTTTGTTCCTGCTTCTCGTCGTCGCGCCGGTCGGTCTCATTTTCCTCGTCCTGTTTCTTCTTGAGCATGAGCGTCGCCTCTGGCAGCGCGAATCGCCTGCTGCCAAACATCTCGGCGCAAGGTTGGAGGGCACCCCATTTCTGGCCAGGATTGCCGGGCGATTCCCGCGCGCATGGCCGTTCCTGACATACCGATTCCGAACCAATGATCCGTGGGGCCTGCTGGCAACATTGGCAGTGTGCGCGAGTGCTTTCGGTGGCTGGATATTTTTAGGAGTGATGCGGCACGTCTTGGGAAAAGATCCTTTGGTGACATTCGATCGTCGCCTGCACAACGTGGCGGTGTTGTTTCGAGCCGCAAACATGACGAGTTTCATGTTGGTGCTCACAAATTTAGGTAGCGTGACTGTCCTAATCCAAGAGGCCACCCGATGAACAATGCTATCGAGCCCATCTCATGAACAATGCAACCGAATACACGCCGCCCAAAGTCTGGACATGGGACCAGGAAAGCGGCGGCAAGTTTGCGAGCATCAATCGGCCTGTTGCGGGTTCGACGCACGACAAGGTCCTGCCAGTGGGTCGCCATCCGCTGCAGCTGTATTCGCTGGCGACCCCCAACGGCGTCAAGGTGACAATCCTGCTTGAAGAATTACTGGCCATGGGTTGCGGTGGCGCCGAGTACGACGCCTGGCTGATTCGAATCCAGGATGGTGATCAGTTCGGCAGTGGTTTCGTTGGAGCCAACCCCAACTCCAAGATCCCGGCGTTGGTGGACCGCAGTGGTGAAGCGCCGGTGCGGGTGTTCGAGTCCGGAGCGATCCTGCAGTACCTGGCCGCGAAATTTGGAGCCTTCCTGCCCGCTAGCGGCGCGGCGCGTGCCGAGTGCTTGTCGTGGCTGTTCTGGCAGATGGGCAGCGCGCCCTTCCTGGGCGGGGGGTTTGGTCATTTCTTTGCATATGCGCCCGCCAAGTTCGAGTACCCGATCAACCGCTACGCCATGGAGGTCAAGCGCCAGCTGGATGTGCTGGACCGCCAGCTGGCCGGGAATCGTTTCCTGGCGGGCGACGCGTACACGATCGCCGACATGGCGGCATGGCCGTGGTACGGCGTGTTGGTGAAGGGCGAGCTTTACGAAGCAGGCGAATTTCTTTCCGTGCACGAGTACAAGCATGTGCTGCGCTGGGCGGACGAGATCGCATTGCGCCCCGCAGTGCAGCGCGGGCGCAAGGTCAACCGGACCTCGGGTGAGCCGTCCAGCCAATTGCTGGAGCGCCACGATGCCAGCGACTTCGATACCCGGACCCAGGACAAACTGGAATCTGCCGGCTAGGTGATCACCCCTGAAGCGCTACGCCGCCATCCTGTGTTCGTAATATGGGCGCTGGCGATCATCAAGGATGGCGTGTTGCGTGTGTAGTGTGCCGGCGGTTGGATCCAGCCATGCATCGATGTTCTCAGGCTTGATCGGGATGATGCAGCGGTCATGGCCGGCGGCGGCCACTTCCGCAGGTGGTTCGTCGGTGATGGCGGCAAAGGAGAGCAGTTCGGGTTGTCCGGGGGCGTGCCAGTGGGACCAGAGACACGCGACCAGCATGTCCTGGGTGGGCGTGGGCCGGAATTCCAGCACGACGTTTTCTTCCTTCTCCCCGGGCAGCAAGTCACGTGATTCCACGCGATGACGGCTGACGTTTTCGTAGAACGCATTGACCACCACCAATCCGTGCGTGACACCGAACTGGCGTCTCCAGAAGCCTTCCAGGTTGTCGCGGCGCGCGTTGTAGCAGCCGGGGAATTTCGTGTCCTGCGATGCGGGTTGTCCCGCGAGTCGGCATTGATAGCGCATGGGCTTGATGACGCGCTTGCCGTGTTCCATCACCATGACCGGAGCGTAGTGCGCGGGGAAAATCCGCGAGTCCCGATCCTTGGGTTCCGTGCGTCGCAGGTCGGACAGCTTTCCCAGGATCCACGCAATCTTGTCCGTTGCAATGCGTTTGCTGTCGGTGGCTGCCTTGGTGGTCTTGCTCTGCAAAGTGCGCTCGGCATCAGCCAGTCGCTTGCGTTGCTTGAACAAGTCCTGCTCCAGTGTGGAGGCCTGCTGCTGGTCGAAGGCATCGATCAATTGCTTGATCTCGCGTTCCTCTGGCGTGTGTGGATGTGCGAATTCCGCATCCATCGCCTTGGGGATCTTGATCTTCGGGTCGTGCTGGCGTTGCCAATACAACCTGACGAAATCCTGGATGCTGATCTCGGCTCCATAGAGCTTGGTGTATTTGCGAAAGTCCTGACGGATTTGCGCGGAATAACACATGGGTTGGCCCTGGCGTGCGGAGTCTCATTTTACAAAGCAATGCGACGTGCAAGCGTGATGTCAACCAGTCTGTATTCCGGAATTTTTTTGGGCAGACAAGCGCGATGCCGTGTTCAGTTATTGGGCTTGCACGATGTGGCAGTGCGTCTCAAAAACTGAGATGGCGCCATGCATTTATTGCCACTGGTTTTTTGCAAGCATGAAGGTGTATAAATATACACCATGACTCCGCAGCCGCTCACCGACCGCCAAGAGGCGGTCCTGCAGTACCTCAAGGACCATGCCCGCGAGCATGGGATGGCCCCGACCGTGTCTGAGATCGCGCAGGCATTTGATCTGGCCAGTCCGTTTGGCATCACCAAGCATCTGGCGGCCCTGCAGGAGAAGGGCTATATCGACATCGCGTCGCACAAGGCGCGTGGCATCCGGCTGCTCGGCAACACCAAGGCGCGCAGCGATGGCCTGGCGTTGCCGTTGATCGGCCGGGTGGCGGCCGGCCTTCCGATCCTGTCGGAGCTCTCCACCGAGCGGCATGTCGTCGTGGATCGATACCTGTTTCGACCCAATCCCAAGTACCTGTTGCGCGTGCATGGCATGTCCATGCGCGATGCCGGGATCCTGGATGGCGACTTGATCGGGGTACGGCCGACGCCAGATGCCGACCATGGCCAGATCGTCGTGGCGCGGGTTGGCGATGACGGCATCACGGTCAAGCGGTTGTATCGCAAGGGACGCTCGGTTCGACTGATCGCGGCCAATCCGGACTTTGCCCCGATCGATCCGGATCCCACGGAAGACTTCGCCATCGAAGGGCTGTATTGCGGGCTGCTGCGGGCGCCTTGATGGGACAAGTGTTGGCCTTGCAGGAACTGATCGCCTCCCGGCAGCTTTGGCGTGGACGCGCGACGGCATCCATCGAAAGTGCACAGCCCACCGGGCTTGCGGCGCTGGATGGTGCATTGCCAACGGGTGGCTGGCCCGAAGCCGCGCTGACCGAAATCCTGCTGCCTGTCGATGGCGTTGGGGAAATCGACCTGCTGGTGCCCACGCTGGTTCGCCTGACCCGTGCCAGGCAAAACGTCGTATTGGTGGCACCGCCGTATGTGCCGTATCCCCCGGGCTGGCACGCGCGGGGTGTGTGCATGTCGCATGTGCAGCTGGTCGACGCCGAACCCACGCAGGCGCTGTGGGCATTGGAACAATGCCTGCGCTCAGGCAGTTGCGGGGCGGTGATCGGTTGGCCGCACAGGATCGATCACGCGGCATTACGACGGCTGCAAGTGGCGGCGAAGACTGGCAACACGCTGGGATTCGTGATGCGAGACCGACGCCATGCGATGCAGGCATCGCCAGCGGCCCTGCGGCTGGAAATCACGGTCGAACGCGCCGTCGTGGTCCGCAAGTGCCGGGGCGGCAGCGTCCCGACGCGCACCTACCCGATCCCGCTGGCGCAGTGAGACGGGGCGATGTTGTGGGCGTGCGTCTATTTGCCCCATCTGGGGATCGACAGTGTCCTGCGTCGGCATCCCACGCCCGATGCGCCGCTGGCGGTCGTGGCCGGTCCTGCGCAACGGCGTGCATTGATCGCGGTCAATCATTCCGCGGCTATTGCGGGGCTTCGGCCGGGACAACGCCTGGCGGCCGCGCATGCGCTGTTGGCGCAATTCAACATCGCCGAGCACGACGCGCAGGCTGTCGAACGCTGGCAGTCGTTCCTGGCGGCGTGGGCCTATCGCTACAGCTCCCAGGTCTGGGCTGGATGGCCCAACTGCCTGGTGCTGGAAGTGCAGGGCAGCTTTTCAATCATGGGCGCATGGCCGCGATTTGAAGCGCGCCTGCGCGAGGATATGACCGCGCTGGGATTTCGCCATCGCATTGCGTTGGCGCCCACGCCGCGTGCGGCGCGCGTGCTGGCCGGCGTGCAGGATGGATTGGCCGTCGTCCATCCCGATCATCTGCGCTCCACCTTGGGGCGCGTGCCTGTCCGCAGGGCGTGTCTACCCGATGACACAGGCGAGCGCCTGCACAGGATGGGCGTGCGTCACCTGCGACAACTGTTCGAACTGCCGCGCGATGCACTGCGTCGTCGTTTTGGCCATGACCTGCTGGTGCACCTGGATGGCCTGCTTGGCGATGCGCCGGAGGTATTGACGTGGTTTCGCCCCCCGGACGTGTTCGACATGCGTGTCGAACTGAATTTCGAGGTGGAGCATCACCAAGCCTTGTTGTTTCCGATCCGCCGCATGACCGCTGATCTCGCGGCCTATCTGGCGGGTCGCGATGGTGGCGTCCAGCAGTTCGTGTTCAAGCTCGAACACGAACACTTCGCGCCGACCGACCTATCCGTTGGACTGTTGTCTGCGGAACGCGACCCGACCATGTTGTTTGAGCTGACCCGAAGTCGGCTGGAGCACGTCAGGATTCCGGCACCCGTGATCGGCTTGCGGTTGATCGCGTCGCACCTGCCGCCCTTCGTGCCAGCTGGTCGCGACCTGTTCGACGATCGCCCGGCGCAGGCGGTGCCGTGGGAACAACTGCGTGAACGACTGCGTGCGCGCCTGGGCGATGACGCGGTCTATCAGCTCGCTGCGCGCACGGATCCGCGTCCGGAGCGCGCATGGCAGCGCGATGATGGCTCGCCCGCCGGCACGCCGCTGGATCGACCACGACGACCGACCTGGCTGCTCAAACGTCCCATCCCGTTGCGTGATTCCAACCCGGTGGTGTTGTCCGGTCCGGAACGCCTTGAAAGCGGCTGGTGGGATGGCGAGGACGCGCGTCGCGATTACTACGTGCTGCAGACGACGCAAGGCCAGCATGCGTGGGCGTTCAGCGCGGTGGGCGAGTGTGGGCCGTGGATGCTGCACGGATGGTTCGCATGACGCCGGGCTACGTCGAACTGCACTGCCTGTCGGATTTCACGTTCCAGCGCGGCGCGGCCAGTGCGGCTGAGCTGTTTGGGCGCGCGCAACGTTGCGGCTATCACGCGCTGGCGATCACCGACGAATGTTCGATGGGCGGCATCGTGCGTGCCTACGAAGCCTCGAAGAAAACCGGCGTGCCGTTGATCGTGGGCAGCGAACTGCGCCTGGACGATGGCACCAAACTGGTTCTGCTGGCTGAAACGCTTGCGGGATATCAAGCACTGTGCGCATTGATCACGCATGGGCGACGTGCTGCAGTGAAAGGGCAATACCACCTGACCCGCGCCGATCTTGCCGACGGCATCCCCGGCACGCTGGCGCTGTGGATTCCCGATGCGATGCTCGATCCGGAGCCGGGCGAATGGATGCGCACCACGTTCATGGATCGCGCGTGGCTGGCGGTGGAGCTGCATCGCGATCGCAATGATAGCGAGCATCTGCAAGCGCTGCTCAAGCTTGCAGAACGCATCGGGTTGCAACCTGTGGCGGCAGGCGATGTGCACATGGACATCCGTCGCCGTCGTGCATTGCAGGACACGATGACGGCGATCCGGCATCGCCTGACGATTGCAGACGCTGGTGCGTTCCTGTTCCGCAACGGCGAGCGGCATTTGCGTTCCCGGCCGGCGTTGGCAACGGTGTATCCAGCCGATCTCCTGCACGAAACAATACGCATTGCCGAACGCTGTCGCTTCACGCTGGATCAACTCCGCTACCGCTATCCGGCCGAAATCGTTCCCGACGGACATACCCCGGCAAGCTGGTTGCGAACACTGACCGAGCAGGGGATCGCATGGCGCTGGCCGCAGGGCATCAGCGCCGCGGTGCGGACCCAGATCGAACACGAGCTCGCGCTGATCCGCGAGCTCGACTACGAGCCATATTTCCTGACCGTGCACGACATCGTGCGATATGCACGCTCACGACACATCCTTTGCCAGGGGCGCGGGTCGGCGGCGAATTCGGCAGTGTGCTTTGCAATCGGCATCACCGAAGTCGATCCCATGCGCATGAACATGCTGATGGAGCGCTTCATCTCCAAGGAGCGCAACGAGCCGCCGGATATCGATATCGATTTCGAGCACGAGCGGCGCGAAGAGGTCATCCAGTACATCTATGGACGCTACGGACGCGAGCGCGCGGCGTTGGCGGCCACGGTGATTTCGTATCGCGGTAAGAGCGCGGTGCGCGATGTTGCCAAGGCACTGGGCCTTCCGCCAGACCAGGTCGACCAGTTGAGTGCCTGTTTCGGGTGGTGGAACGGGCAGACGCCGATGGATGAGCGCCTGGTCGAAGCCGGCTTTGATCCCGATACCAGGATCATGAAGCGCGTGCTGGCGCTGACCGGTGAGTTGCTTGGGCATCCGCGCCACCTGTCGCAACATGTCGGCGGGTTCGTGATTTCCGATGCGCCGTTGTCCAGCCTGGTGCCGATTGAAAACGCATCGATGCCAGATCGCACCATCCTGCAGTGGGACAAGGACGACCTGGACAGCATGGGGCTGCTCAAGATCGATTGCCTGGCGCTGGGCATGCTCACCTGCATCCGCAAGACGCTGGACTTGTTGCGCGCACATCGCGACCTGGATCTCACGCCGGCGAGCATCCCCGCTGAGGATGCGGCGACCTACGACATGATCGGTCGCGCCGACACCATTGGCGTGTTCCAGATCGAGAGCCGCGCGCAGATGTCGATGTTGCCGCGCATGCAGCCGCGCTGCTTCTACGATCTGGTGATCGAAGTCGCCATCATCCGGCCGGGGCCGATCCAGGGAAAGATGGTGCATCCCTTCCTGCGACGACGGCAGGGCAAGGAAGTCGCGACCTATCCCAACGATGCGATCCGCGAAGTCTTCGAACGCACGCTTGGCGTGCCGCTGTTCCAGGAGCAGGTGATGCGCGTGGCGATGGTGGCTGCCGGCTACAACGCGGGAGAGGCGGATCAGTTGCGCCGTTCGATGGCGGCATGGAAGCGCCACGGCAACATGGACCACCACCACGAGAAGATCATCCGCGGGATGCTGGCCAACGGCTATAGCGCGGCCTTTGCCGAAGAGACCTTCCAGCAGATCATGGGGTTTTCCGGCTATGGGTTTCCCGAAAGCCATGCTGCAAGTTTTGCGCTGCTGACCTATGCCAGTTGCTGGCTGAAATGCCATGAGCCTGCCGCGTTCACCTGCGCGCTGCTCAACGCGCAACCGATGGGTTTTTACTCCACCAGCCAACTCACGCAGGACGTGATCCGACATGGCATCGAGGTGCGGCCCGTCGATGTCACGGTCTCCACGTGGGACAACGCACTGGAAGAGCAGCAGGATCGATCATTGCAACCTGCGATCCGGTTGGGGCTGCGCGAGGTGCGAGGCTTGTCCGAGGACGTCGCCCACCGCATTGAAACGGCACGGCGCGATGCATCGTTTCGCGATGTCGAAGCGCTATGTCACCGGGCCACGCTTGATCGACGCGACCGTCGCCTGTTGGCGGAAGCGGGAGCATTGTTCATGTTGGTCGGCCATCGCAATGATGCGCGGTGGGCCGTTGCCGGGGTTGAATCGCAACGCCCGTTGTTTTCCGACAGCCCGGTTGAAGACATCCCGACGCTGGCGGCACCTTCGCAAGGGGAGGAGCTGTTGGCTGACTACGCATCACTGGGTTTGACGCTTGGTGCGCATCCCATGTCACTGCTGCGTAGTCGGTTGGCGACCAAACGTTGCCTGGATAGCGCGCAACTCATGCAGCGAAGCGATGGAGCCCGTGTCCGCGCTGCAGGTGTCGTGTCCCTGCGCCAGCGCCCGGAGACGGCGCATGGCACCACGTTCCTCACCCTGGAAGACGAATGCGGCAACATCCAGGTCATCGTGTGGCCTGACATTGGCATCCGGCAACGCAAGGAACTGCTGGGATCACGGCTCATGCTGGTCGAGGGCACGTGGCAAAAGGCAGAAGGCGTGGGAAACCTGATTGCCACAAAGCTGCATGATCTCAGTGCATTGCTAGGAACGTTGGATGTGCGCTCGCGGGATTTCCATTAGCCAAGGCAATTCGAAGCGCGACTTGTCGGGCAGCTGCGCAGATGGGATCCGATGGCTGCTCCCTTGTGTGGGTCACATTCGGATCAAGCGTCCTAAGTCGATCGCATCCGAGTGGAATACGCAACGAACCCACTCCCCGAATCCGTGACAGACGTTGCGACAAGTGGCCGATCCTCATGGCGGAAGGTCGATCCGCTTTGCGAAGCCCCAATCACGCTGGATCGAACAGCTTGCCCGGATTCAAGATCCCCAATGGATCGAACGCGTCGCGCACACCACGCATCAGCGCGATCTCGACGGCGCTTCGCGTGCTCGCGAGATAGGGCTTCTTGACCAGGCCGATGCCGTGTTCGGCCGAGATGCTGCCGCCGTGCCGCTGGAGCGATTCCGCCAGCAGCTTCGTCACCCGTTCGCACTGCGCGATGAACTCCGCTTCGCCCATGTCGGCGGGCTTGAGTACATTGATGTGCAGGTTGCCGTCACCGATGTGGCCGAACCACACGACGTCGAATTGCGGATATTCGGCGGACAGCAGCGCCTGCATTTCGCGCAGGAATGCGGGCACCACGGAAACGCGCACGCAGATGTCGTTCTTGTACGGATGCCACGACGCCAGGCTCTCGGTGATGCCTTCGCGCAACCCCCATAGCGCGGTTGCCTGTGCATCGCTCTGGCTCAAGACGCCATCGCTGACCCACCCCTCTGCGAAGCAGCGCTCGAACACATCGACTGCCGCCTGTTGTTGGACTTCGTTGCCGGCATCGAATTCAGTGATGACGTAATACCGGGAATCCTCCTCGAAAGGCGCCCGCCCGCCGTGCGCGACGACATGATGCAGCGCGCGGTCGGTGAAGAATTCGAAAGCGCTCAAGGTGAGTGAGTTGCGGCACGCGTCGAACACCTGCATCAGGGCATCCATCGCCGGCACGGCGAACAGCATCACCTGCGAAGGTGGCGGCAGATCGGTGAGCGCCAAGGTCGCTTCGACGACCAGTCCCAGCGTGCCTTCCGCGCCGATGACCAGGTGGCGGAGATCGTAGCCCGAAGAATTCTTGACCAGCCCGCGATTGAGTTCGAGCAGGCCGCCCGCGGCTGTCACCAGTTTCAGTCCGGCAATCCATTCGCGCGTGTTGCCGTAGCGGATCACCCGGATGCCGCCCGCATTGGTGGAGACGTTGCCGCCGATCGTGCACGATCCGCGCGCGGCGAAATCGACCGGGTAGAGCAGCCCGTGCTCGCGCGCAGCGTTGTGCACGGCCTCCAGCGGGATCCCGGGTTGCACGGTCAGCGTGCGGTCGATGGCGTCGAACGCCACCACGCGATTCATTCGTTCGAAGCTCACCACCAGTTCACCGTTCGCTGCGACCGCACCGCCAGAGAGGCCGGTGCGTCCTCCGGAAGGCACCAAGGCCACCCGATGGTGGCTGGCCCAGCGCGCGATCGCCTGGACGTCCGCAATCGACGCAGGCAAGGCGATGGCCAGCGGCGCGGGAGACCATCGCCGGGTCCAGTCGCGCCCGTAGTGCTCAAGGTCGGATGGCTCTGTGGTGAGCCGCACGTCCGGAGCGAGCTTCGCCAGTTCGGCAAGACGAGGGTCAGTCATGCGGGATCCATCGATAGTTGCCTTGCAGCGTGCCAGTGTCTCCGGGAATCGTCCAATGCCGGAGTGCCGCCAATTGCCCGCGCCTCTGCCATAGTGCCGAACCCGGAATCGTGCAGGTGGACATGAAAACCTCCTTTCCCAAGCAGGACATCAAGGTGTTGTTGCTCGAAGGCGTCAGCCTCAGCGCGCGTGAGGCGTTCGAGGCGGGCGGCTACTCGAACGTCGAGTTCCACGAGAAGGCACTGCCGGAGTCGGAGCTCAAGCGTCGCATCGCCGACGCCCACCTGGTCGGCATCCGCTCGCGCACGCAACTCACTGCTGAAGTGCTGGCCGAAGCCAAGCGACTGATCGCAATTGGCTGTTTCTGCATCGGCACCAACCAGGTCGATCTCCTCGCCGCCGAGTCACTCGGCATCCCTGTGTTCAACGCGCCCTATTCGAACACGCGCAGCGTGGCCGAACTGGTGCTGGCCGAAGTGATCATGCTCGCACGCGGAATTCCGCAGAAAAACGCGCAATGCCATCGTGGCGGATGGTTGAAATCCGCCGCCGGCAGTTTCGAGGTGCGTGGCAAGGTGCTGGGTGTGGTCGGCTATGGCCATATCGGCACCCAGATCGCCCTGCTGGCGGAAGATCTGGGCATGCGCGTGATCTACCACGACATCGAACCCAAGCTTACGCTGGGCAACGCGCAGCCGGCCGCCAGCCTCGATGACCTGCTCACGCGCGCTGACATCGTCACGCTGCATGTGCCGGAAACGCCGCAGACCAAGTGGATGATTGGCCCCGAGCAGCTCTCGAAGATGCCAGCTGGGGCGATGTTGATCAATGCGTCACGTGGCACGGTGGTCGATATCGATGCACTGGCCGAGAGCCTGGCATCGGGTCACCTCGCCGGTGCGGCCATCGACGTTTTCCCGGCGGAGCCGCAAGGCAATGCGGAGGCGTTCGTCTCGCCACTGATCGGCATGGACAACGTGCTCCTGACGCCGCATGTGGGCGGCAGCACGCTGGAGGCCCAGGACAACATCGGCCTGGAAGTTGCCGCCAAGCTGCTGCGCTACAGCGACAACGGTAGCACGCTGTCGGCGGTGAATTTTCCCGAAGTCTCGCTGCCGGGGTATCCCAACAGTCGGCGCCTGCTGCATATCCATCAAAACGTGCCGGGCATGCTGTCGAGCGTCAACGAAGTTTTCTCGCGCGAGCAGGTCAACATCGACGCGGAATACCTGCAGACCGACTCTCGTGTCGGCTACGTCGTGATCGATGTGTCCGCATCCGAGGAACATGCCGTGAAGCTGAAGGATGCCTTGGCGGCCATCCCGGGGACACTGCGCAGCAGGGTTCTGTACTGATCCACGGATTGCGATGATCTGCTGATCTGAAGAATCGGCGACCGGTCAAGCGGCTCGTCGAATGGAAGCTCTGTGTTCATCGGCGGCGGATTAAATTCCACAAATACTTTGGCGTCATCCGACAGCCTCTAGAGTCGTTCTGGTCGGCGATCACCCAAGCTTCGCTTCGAGCATTGCATGCAGAGCAAACCGGTTTTTTTCGACCCCACCGGGCGACGCGCAAGCCGTCTCTCACGCCTTCGCCTGATGACCGCAGTGGTCAGCACCGTGCTGGTCGCTGTCTTTGTTGCCAGCTTGTTGATCGGCACCCGGATGAGCACGCTTGCGCTGTCCAATGACAGGACCCGGCACCCAATGGCCGGAATCAAAGTGGCGGCTCCTGGGCTGCTCAATTCTGCGGCCGCTCTGGCTGAGCAGGTCAGGGCCAGGCAGCAGGACGTGCCACGTGCCTCGCGGATGCGCGTGGGCCATGAGCGCCCAACCCGGGCTTTGCCGATCGGCATCAGCCGCCCCGCGGGCCGACCGGTGTCAATCGGCTTCTATGTCAATTGGGACGACGGCAGCTACGCGTCCCTGCGCCGCGAATTGCCAAAGCTGGATTGGGTCGTGCCCTCTTGGCTCGGCCTGCAAGGGCCAGACATGGCACTCAAGATCGACCTGGATACCAAGTCGCTTGATCTGATCCGCCGCGAAAAACCCAGCGTCGCGATCCTGCCGATGTTGCAGAACGCCGTTGATGGCAACTGGGATGGTCCAGGGCTGCAGCGTTTGCTCGCCGATCCTGTTGCGCGGCAAATGCGCATCGCCCAGATCGTCGAATTCCTGGGTCGCAACAAGCTGCAAGGCGTGACGATCGACTTTGAAACGGTGCCCGCAGCTGCGCAGCCTGATTTGCGCGAATTCCTCACCGAAATGCGGACGGCATTTGCGCCACACGGCTGGGGCATCGTCCTCGCCGTGCCATTCGACGATTCGTCGTGGGACTACGCCGCGTATGCCGACATCGTGGATTTCGAAATGTTGATGGCCTACGACGAGCACTGGGAAGATGGTTCCGCAGGCAGCATCGCCAGCCAATCGTGGTTCGAGCGCACGCTCGACACGCGGATGAAGGTGCTCGATCCAGATCGGGTCATTGTTGCCATAGGAGCCTATGCCTACGACTGGGGCAGGGAAAAGAGCGCAACAGACGAGTCATTCCAGGAGGCAATGGGCACGGCCCGGGATTCCGAAGCCGACATCAGTTTCGACCCCGATACAGAGAACCCGCATTACTCCTACACCGAGGACGGATCCCTTCATCAGGTTTGGTTCCTGGACGGTGTCACAGCGTTCAACCAGATCCACGCCGCGGATGTCTACCAGCCCTATGGCTACGCTGTATGGCGTTTGGGTTCAGAGGATCCCTCCCTCTGGTCGGTGATGTCGCGTCCTTATGGGGCACCGGCACCGGCTGCGCTGCGCACGATTGGCAGCGGCCAGGACGTCGACGTCGAAGGCAAGGGCGAGATCCTCCAGATCAGCTCTACTCCCACGTCCGGGGCACGCGATCTGGAGATCGACAAAGACTACGGGGATATCAACGAGGAGACGTACACCAAACTCCCGCAGTCCTACGTCATCCAACGCTACGGTGCGGTGCCGCACAAGATCGCGCTGACCTTCGATGATGGTCCAGACGCGACGTGGACACCGGAAATCCTCGATATCCTCAAAAACCGCCACGTGCCGGCAACATTCTTCATTGTCGGCGAGAACGCGCAATCATCACCGGGGCTGGTGCAACGAATGGTCGATGAGGGTCACGTCGTCGGCAATCACACCTACACCCACCCGAACCTGGGCGAAACCCCGGTGCGTCTGGTCGAGCTGGAATTGAATGCAACGCAGCGCCTGTTCGAAGCGTTGACGGGGCGTTCCATGCGGCTTTTTCGTGCTCCATTCTTTGGAGATGCCGAGCCAACGACTGCCGATGAGCTCATCCCGATCGAACAGGCGCAGTCGATGGGATATCTATCGGTGGGCCTGCAGGTGGATCCGAACGATTGGGAGCGTCCGGGTACAGCGGCGATCGTTTCGCGTGTCCTGGAACAAGTCGGTGATCCCGACCCGGAGAAGCGTGGACAGATCGTGTTGTTGCACGACGGCGGCGGGGATCGTTCGCAGACCGTGGAGGCTTTGCCGATCCTGATCGATGACCTGCGTGCCAGGGGTTATCAACTGGTTTCGGTCGCCGAACTGGCCGGGTTGACTCGCGACCAGGCCATGTCCCCCTTGCCTCCGGAATCATTTTCAAGATTCGCGGATCGATCGGTATTCCTGATGCTGGGCTGGACCGGGCATCTATTGCGTGCACTGTTCATGGCAGCAATCGGACTCGGCATCGGTCGGCTGCTGTTCCTCGGAGCATTTGGCTTGTTGAACTGGCATCGCGACCGGCAGCGGATTGCACCGGCATTGCCTGTTGATCCGGCGTTGGTCTCGGTCCTCATACCTGCCTACAACGAAGCACGGGTCATTGTCAGCTCCATCGAGCAGATACTCAAAAGCAGTTATTCGCGGTTGGAGCTCATCGTCATTGATGACGGTTCGACCGACGCCACCAGCCAGGTCGTCACCGACCGCTTCGCATCCGATCCGCGCGTCCGGCTGATCAGCATTCACAATGGCGGCAAGGCCAATGCCATCAACACGGCGTTGCTTGAAGCACGAGGCGACGTCGTCGTTGCGCTGGATGCGGACACCCAATTTGAAACCGAGACCATTTCCAAGCTGGTGCGCTGGTTCGTTGATCCCACGGTGGGGGCCGTCGCCGGTAACGCCAAGGTCGGCAATCGGATCAATGTCATCACGTACTGGCAGGCACTCGAATACATCACGGCCCAGAATCTTGAACGCCGTGCCTTGGCGGCACTCGGCGCGATCACCGTAGTGCCGGGTGCCGTCGGGGCATGGCGTCGCGTTGCGCTGGATGCTCTGGGTGGCTTTCCTGCCGACACCCTGGCAGAAGATCAAGACCTGACCATTGCGATCCAGAAAGCGGGTTACCACGTCCTGTTCGATGGTGACGCAGTCGCATGGACCGAAGCGCCCGAGAGCATGCGGGGCCTGGCGAGGCAACGCTTCCGTTGGGCCTATGGCACGTTGCAGTGCTTGTGGAAACATCGCGACGTCACATTCCGCCGTCGCTACGGTGCGCTTGGCGTCGTAGCGCTGCCGCAGGTCTGGTTGTTCCAGATTCTGTTCTCGGTGGTCTCACCGCTGGTCGACTTGTTGTTGGTGTGGCAGGTCATCGCGACCGGTTTGGATTACCTGCAACATCGCGCGCAGTTCAATTCGAGCAACCTGATCGAAGTTGCAGTGTTCTATGCCATTTTCATGCTGGTGGACCTGGCAGCCTCGACGCTCGCCTTCGCCATGGAAAAGAGGGAGAAATGGAGCCTGCTGTGGTGGCTCGTCCTGCAGCGTTTCGGCTACCGGCAATTGATGTACTACGTTGTGATCCGCTCGGTTTCCGCTGCCTTGCGCGGCCCCTCCGTGGGTTGGGGCCAGCATGAGCGCAAGGGAAGCGTCCGCAACGCAAGCACCCAGTGAGCGGTCGACATGATGTCACTTGGCGCGGCTGCCGTAGAGCCTTACGCAGCCAAACCATCACCCTCGGCATTGGTGAAGGTGGCGTGCACAACATCGATACATCCGATGGTCTACTTTTCGACGAAATAATCGAGCGGCTGTCACCATCCGATGCCGCACAGCGGGGGATTGCTTGAACGAAAACACGATGCCACGCACGAGGCGCCCGGCCGGAGCCACCAAGGACGTCCGGCAGCCCCATTCTGCGCAGGCTGACCACTTGATCGTTTCCAGCGATCCGCTGCTGCAACTGCTGGCGGCCATGCAGGATGTAGCGGCCGGCGATTTCTCGGTGCAATTGCCACTGCATTGGGATGGCATCGCCGGCAAGCTCGCGCAGAGCTTCAACGAGATCGTCGCCACCAACCGGCACATGTGCCATGACCTGGGGGAGGTTGGTGAAAAAGTCGGGCGCGAGGGACGTACCCGACAGCGCCTGGCATCGTCCAGCCGGCATGGTGCGTGGTCGGTGATGGAACAGTCGGTCAACAGCCTGATCGATGACCTGGTACGGCCGATCGAAACCATGTCCGAGGCGATGGCTGGGGTGGCCAAGGGCGACCTTACCCGCACCGTGCCACTGGAAGCCGACGGTCGCCCGTTGCAGGGCGAGTTCCTGCGTTCGGCGAAAATTGTCAACAGCATGATCGAACAGATGCGGGAGTTCTCGTCAGAGGTCACGCGCGTCGCGCTGGAGGTCGGCACCGCTGGCCTGCTCGGTGGCCAGGCCAAGGTCAAGGGTGTGTCGGGCGTGTGGAAGGACCTGACCGACTCGGTCAACCAGATGGCCAACAACCTCACCGCGCAGGTGCGCAATATTTCCGAAGTCACCATCGCCGTGGCCAACGGTGACCTGTCGCGCAAGATCACCGTTGACGTGCGTGGCGAAATCCTGCAGCTCAAGGAAGCCATCAACACGATGGTCGACCAGCTTCGCGGCTTCGCCTCGGAAGTCACGCGCGTGGCGCGCGAAGTCGGTACCGAAGGCAAGCTCGGTGGCCAGGCAATCGTGCCCGGTGTCGCCGGCACGTGGAAGGACTTGACCGATTCGGTCAACTCGCTCGCCTCGAACCTGACCTCGCAGGTGCGCAACATCGCAGAGGTCACTACCGCGGTCGCGAAAGGCGATCTCTCGCGCAAGATCACGGTGGACGCACGTGGCGAAATCCTGCAGCTCAAGGACACCATCAACACTATGGTCGACCAGCTCAACGGGTTCGCCGCGGAAGTCACGCGCGTCGCGCGCGAGGTGGGTACCGAAGGCAAGCTCGGTGGCCAGGCCGCGGTGCCGGACGTCGCAGGCACGTGGAAGGATTTGACCGATCACGTCAACTCGATGGCATCGAACCTCACTTCGCAGGTGCGCAACATTGCCGAGGTCACCACAGCGGTGGCGCGGGGAGACCTCTCGCGCAAGATCACGGTGGATGTGCGTGGTGAGATCCAGCAGCTGAAGGAAACCATCAACACGATGGTCGACCAGCTCAACGGGTTTGCCGCGGAAGTCACGCGCGTGGCGCGCGAGGTGGGGACGGAGGGCAAGCTCGGTGGCCAGGCGCAGGTGCCCGGCGTCGCCGGCACATGGAAGGATCTCACCGACAACGTCAACTCGATGGCCTCCAACCTCACCAGCCAGGTGCGCAACATCGCCGAGGTGGCCACGGCGGTGGCCAAGGGTGACCTGTCGCGCAAGATCACGGTGGATGTGCGGGGCGAAATCCTCGCGCTGAAGGACACCCTCAATACGATGGTCGACCAGCTCAACGGCTTCGCCGCGGAAGTCACGCGCGTCGCGCGCGAAGTCGGTACCGAAGGCAAGCTCGGCGGCCAGGCGCAGGTGCCCGGCGTCGCCGGCACGTGGAAGGATCTCACCGACAACGTCAACTCGATGGCGTCAAACCTGACCACGCAGGTGCGCAACATCGCCGAGGTGACCACTGCCGTCGCCAGGGGCGATCTCTCGCGCAAGATCGGTGTTGACGTCAAGGGTGAAATCCTTGAACTCAAGGACACCATCAACACGATGGTCGACCAGCTCAACGGGTTCGCCGCGGAAGTGACGCGCGTGGCGCGCGAGGTCGGCACGGAAGGCAAGCTCGGCGGCCAGGCGCAGGTGCCCGGCGTCGCCGGCACATGGAAGGATCTCACCGACAACGTCAACTCGATGGCGTCCAACCTGACCACGCAGGTGCGCAACATCGCCGAAGTCGCGACGTCGGTCGCCAAAGGCGATCTCTCGCGCAAGATCGCGGTCAACGCGCAAGGAGAAGTCCTGCAGTTGAAGGACACGCTCAACACGATGGTCGACCAACTCAACAGCTTCGCCGCAGAAGTCTCACGCGTGGCGCGCGAGGTCGGTACCGAAGGCAAGCTCGGCGGCCAGGCGCAGGTGCCCGGTGTCGCCGGCACATGGAAGGATCTCACCGACAACGTCAACTCGATGGCGACCAACCTCACCACTCAGGTGCGCGGCATCGCGAAAGTCGTCACCGCCGTCGCCAACGGCGACCTGCACAAGAAGCTGACGGTGGAAGCCAAGGGCGAGATCGCTGAACTTGCCGACACCATCAACAGCATGACCGAGACGCTCGCGATCTTCGCCGACCAGGTGACGACGGTGGCGCGCGAGGTCGGCGTCGAAGGACGTCTCGGCGGCCAGGCCAACGTCCCCGGCACCGCGGGCATCTGGGAAGACCTCACCGCCAACGTCAACCAGCTCGCCGCCAACCTCACCACGCAGGTGCGCGCAATCGCGGAAGTCGCCACCGCGGTGACGCAGGGCGATCTGACGCGATCGATCCAAGTGGATGTGCGCGGCGAAGTTGCCGACCTGAAGAACAACATCAACGCGATGATCGGAAACCTGCGCGCAACGACCGAGTCCAGTCGCGAGCAGGACTGGTTGAAGACCAACCTCGCCAAGTTCAGCGACATGATGCAGGGCCAACGCGATCTTTTGACCCTGGGAAACATGTTGTTGTCGGAACTGGCCCCGCTGGTCAACGCCCACAAAGGCCTGATGTACCTGGTCAACGACGACACGGGCGGTGTGCGCCAATTGCGACGGCTCGCCGGTTACGCCGCCAGCGACAGCCTCGAGGCCAAGCAGACCATCGAGTTTGGCGAGGGGCTGATCGGCCAGTGTGCCGCGCAGGCGAAGGCCATCGTCATCGGTAATGTCGATCCAGGCACCATCCAGATCCGTACGGGCATGCTCGACCTGGTGCCGCGTAGCGTGATCGTGTTGCCGGTGCTCTTCGAGGACCAGGTCAAGGCGGTGATCGAGCTTGCGTCGCTGTCGGAGTTCTCCCAGACCGAGCGCACCTTCCTGGAGCAGCTCAGTCCCAGTATCGGTATCGTACTCAATACGATCGAGGCCACGATGCGCACCGAGCATCTGCTCGCGCAATCGCAGCAGCTGGCGGTTGAACTGCAGACGCAACAAACAGAATTGCAAGTCACCAACGACGAGATCGCGCAGAAGGCGGCGCTGCTGGCCGAACAAAAAGCCGAAGTCTAGCACAAGAACCAGCAGATCGAACATGCCCGTCGGGCGCTGGAGGAAAAGGCCGCGGAGCTGGCGCTGACCTCGCGTTACAAATCCGAGTTCCTCGCCAACATGTCGCACGAGCTGCGCACCCCACTCAATTCAATCCTGATTTTGGGCCAGCAGCTCGCGGAAAACCCCGATACCAACCTTACGCCGCGACAGGTCGAGTTCGCCAAGACCATCCATGGCGCCGGCACCGACCTGCTGCACCTGATCAGCGACATCCTCGACTTGTCGAAGATCGAGTCCGGCACCGTCACGGTCGACAGCGAGGAAATTGCGTTTACCCACCTGCGCGAGAACATCGAGCGGGGTTTCCGTCACGATGCCGAACGCCGCAAGCTCGATTTCTCGGTGGATTTCTCGCCGCAACTCGGTCGCTCGTTGTTCACCGATCCCAAGCGACTGCAGCAGATCCTCAAGAACCTGCTGTCCAATGCATTGAAGTTCACCGCGCACGGCAGCGTCCGACTGTCCGCCCAGGTCGCCAAGAGCGGATGGACGCTGCATCATCCGATCCTTGACAAGGCGCCGACGGTGGTGGCGTTCGAGGTCACCGACACAGGCATTGGCATCTCGGCGGAGAAACAGAAAATCGTGTTCGAGGCGTTCCAGCAGGCCGACGCAGGAACGTCGCGCAAGTACGGCGGTACCGGACTGGGCCTGGCGATCAGTCGCGAGATTGCGGGCCTGCTCGGCGGCGAGTTGCGCCTCGTGAGTGCACCCGGCAAGGGCAGCACCTTCACGCTCTATCTTCCGTTGAATTACGTTGGCGGCGAAAGCCGGCGTGAGCCAATTCACCACGATCAGCACCACGAGCAGTTGCAACATGCAGCAGTCACGGAAACCGCTGCGCTGATGCTTGAGGAGGTGGCTGATGATCGAGCCGCCATGTTGGCAGGTGAGCCATCGTTGCTGGTGGTCGAGGATGATCCTCGGTACGCGACCATCCTGCGCGACCACGCACGCTCGCTCGGCTTCAAGGTGCTGGTCGCCAATCGCGGCAGCGAGGCCTTGCGGCTGGTGCGCGAATTCCAGCCCAGTGCGATCTCTCTGGATATCTTCCTGCCCGACATGCTCGGCTGGACCGTGCTCGCGCGTTTGAAGCAGGATTCGTCGACGCGACATATCCCGGTGCAGATCGTGACGATCGAGGAGGAGCGACACCACAGCATCGAGCGCGGCGCGTTTTCGTACCTCGCCAAGCCGGCCACGACGGAAACAATCTCCGCGGCGCTTCAACGCATCAAGGATTACACGCTGCCACGCGTCAAGCGTCTGCTGGTGGTCGAAGACGATGACGTTGAAAGGATGAGCATCGAGGAACTCATCCGCCACGACGACGTGGAGATCCATACCGTCGGATCCGGCAAGGATGCGATCGAAGCCCTGGTGAGCGAACAATACGACTGCGTGGTGCTCGACCTGCGCCTGCCCGACATGACTGGATTCGAACTGCTCAGACAAATGCAGCAGATGCCAGCGTTGCGCGACCTGCCGATCGTGGTGTTCACCGGCAAGGATCTCAGCACGCTGGAAAGCGACCAGCTGAAGAAGGTCGCCAAGTCCGTGATCATCAAGGGCGTCGAATCGCCAGAACGGCTGCTGGATGAAACCGCGCTGTTCCTGCATCGGGTGATCGCCGAACTGCCGCCGGCAAAACGGCACATGGTGCAGAGACTGCATGATTCCGATGAAACCCTGCACGACAAGCGCGTGCTGGTGGTGGATGACGACGTGCGCAACATTTTCGCGCTGTCCAGCGTGCTCGAGCGCCATGGCATGAGTGTCATCACTGCCGGCACCGGCCAGGAGGCGATCGAAAAAGTCGCCGCGGATACCGACATCGACCTGGTGCTGATGGACATCATGATGCCGGGCATGGACGGTTACGACACCATGCGCGCGATCCGCACTGATCCGGAGACGCGAGCTCTGCCGATCGTTGCACTGACTGCCAAGGCGATGAAGGGAGATCGCGAGAAGTGCCTGGAAGCCGGCGCGTCCGATTACCTCGCGAAGCCCGTCGTCACCGACCAGTTGCTGGGAGTGCTCAAGCAGTGGCTGCACCGGTGAGCCCGGACTGTGTCACGACAATGCAACACCCCGGCGAAGCCCAGACGCCGGTCAACATCCTGCTGGTCGATGACCAGCCGGCACGACTGTTGACCTATCGGACGATCCTGGAATCCCTCGGCGAGAACCTGGTCGAAGCGCGATCCGGCACCGAAGCGCTCCAGCGTTTGATGGACGATGAGTACGCGGTGATCCTGCTGGACGTCAACATGCCGGGCATGGATGGCTTCGAGACCGCAAGCCTGATCCACCAGCACCCGCGCTTCGAGAAGACTCCGATCATTTTCGTCACGGCTGTCAATGTCACCGACATGGATCGCTTGCGCGGCTACAAGCTCGGCGCGGTGGATTACGTGATGGTGCCGGTGATTCCCGAGATCCTGCGCACGAAGGTCGTGGTATTGGCCGAACTGTTCCGCAAGCGTCGCGAACTGCAGGAGGCAAACGCCGCGTTGCACGCGGAAAAGTCGCGCGAACTCGACCGCCTCAACGCCTCGCTGCAGCAAGCCAATGAGGAGCTGGCCAAGCGCAACCATGAACTGCGCGCCGAGGTGGTCGAGCGGATTCGTGCAGAACAACGACTGCGCGAAGCCGGCACGCGCAAGGATGAATTCCTGGCGACGCTCGCGCATGAATTGCGCAACCCGCTGGCGCCGCTTCTCAATGCTCTCAACGTTCGTCGCCTGTCGAACCCGGATCTCGACGATCCCCTCCAGGACATGATGGAACGCCAGCTGGCGTTGCTGGTGCGGTTGATAGATGACCTGCTGGATGTCGCGCGTATCACCCGCGGCAAGCTCGAACTGCGCAAGGATCCGACGACATTGCAGCAGGTGTTGCAGTCAGCCATCGAAACCGCGATGCCGCTGATCGAGCAGGGCAGCCATGAATTACAGGTGCGCCTGCCGGAAGTAGACGTCCCGCTGCATGTCGACAGCATGCGGTTGTCTCAGGTGTTCGCGAATCTGCTGAACAACGCGGCCAAGTATTCCGAGGACGCAGCAGGGATCGAACTGGTGGCCGAGGCCGACGAAGCGACCATTCGTGTCCGCGTGCGCGATCGCGGCATCGGCTTGACCGAAGCGCAAACCAACGATGTCTTTGAGATGTTCGCCCAGGCGGACACGGCGATCGAACGCGCACGCGGTGGCCTGGGGATCGGACTGACCCTGGTGCGGCGTCTGGCCGAGATGCACGGCGGCGAGGTCAGCGTGCGCAGCGCTGGCCTTGGACAGGGCAGTGAATTCACGGTGCGGCTGCCACGTAATGCCGTGCCGATGGCGACAGATGTTCCTGGACTTCGACCAGCGCTGGCGCACGACAACCCCGGAAGGGGGCGTCGCGCACTGGTGGTGGATGACAACCGTGACGCGGCCGATACGCTGGCCATGATGCTTGAACTGATGGGCCTGGAAGTGCGGTGCCTGTACGACCCCATCGGCTTCGAATCGTTGTTCGAATCGTTTGCGCCCAACGTGGTCTTCCTCGATGTTGGCATGCCCGGACGCAGCGGTTACGACGTCGCCCAGTCGCTGCGAGCGACATCTGGGGGCAGTGGCGTATTGCTGGTGGCAGTCACGGGCTGGGGCCAGCCCGAAGACCGCCGTCGCACCCAGCAAGCGGGCTTCGACCACCACCTCGTGAAGCCACCGGAACTGCCCCAGATCCAGGCGATCTGCCATCTGCTCGACGAACCCGGCGAGGCTGCATGATTCCAATGGTGCCTTGGATGGATCGACTGGCCCACGACCTTCGCGGGCCACTGACACCATTGCAGACTGCGGCCTACCTGCTGCGCAGCGGGCAGGTCAGCCCTGATCGACAGGAGGAGCTGTTCGCGGTGATCGAGCGGCAGACGCGCCAGCTGACGCGGATGATCGACGAACTCGGCGACTGGACGCGCGCGGCGCAGGATCGCCTGATCGCCGCACGCGAACCCTGCGACCCCGCCCTGCTGCTCGACTACGCCACGACCAACTGCGGGGAGTCTGGTGCAAGGGCGAAGGTGGACAACCGTGCGGACGGCGTGCTCGTCGATGGCGATCCGGTGCGCCTCACGCAACTGCTGCGCATCCTGATCGCATTCAGCGCATCGCTGGCGACCACGGCACTGGAGATCGTGCTGTGGGTAAGGGAAACCCGCCTGCATATCGATGTGCGGACCCCGGGCGTGGCACTCCCGGCCGAGCTGATTGCATTGCTGTTGGAGCAGCCACAAACCGATCCGCATGATGGTGGCCTCGGCCTGCAACCGCTGCTCGCACGCGCGATTTCCGAGGCACACGGCGGCACGCTGACGGCGCTGGCTGAAGGCGGGGATTTGGTGTTGCGTTGCGAACTGCCGGTGCAGCATGAATCGAGGCGACAGCCTCTTTAGTTCCCGGGCGGGGTTCACCCGTCCGAAGAAAAATGTTCGCGGCGTGTGTCTGTCACTGAATCTGCAATACTCGACGTTGACCAGAAGGAGTAACAGTGATGCCGCACTGGTTGATTGCCGCGCTGATCATCGGCTGGATTGTCTACGTGGGCGTGGTCAGCGTCTGGGTCATCATGCAGCGCAGCGAGCCGGTGGCGACGCTCGGGTGGCTGATGGCGTTGGCCTTCCTGCCGTACATTGGCTTCATCGTTTATTACGTGCTGGGGCCGCAACGGATCCGGCGGTCGGGTCTGCGACGCCAAGCTGCGCATGCCGCCATCGGCGCACGCGGGAAGAGCAACATCAGCGATGAAGCCGTCGTCTTGAGCCGGATGGCGCAGGCGATGACCGGCTACCCTCGGACCACGGCCACGCGCGTGGATCTTCTCGTCGATGGGGGCGCGACCTACGACGCGCTTGTCGAGGCGATCAAATGTTCGCAACGCCATGTGCATGTCGAGTACTACATCTATGCCGGTGATCGCACTGGCCTGCGCATCCGCGATGCACTGATCGAGCGCGCGAAGGCTGGTGTCAAGGTGCGGATACTTCTCGACGGCGTGGGTTCAAGGCTTAAGCGCGATTTCGCACAGCCGCTGCATGACGCTGGCGTGGAGCTGGCGTTTTTCCATCCAGTGCGCTGGTGGGCGGTGTTTTCGCGTCCAACCGTGAACATGCGCAGCCATCGCAAGATCGTCATTTGCGATGGCACGATCGGGTTTACCGGTGGCATCAATGTCACCGACGACGAGAATGAAACGCTCAACGACAATGCATTCCATGACCTGCATCTGCGGATCGAAGGCGATGCGGTGCGCTGGTTGCAGGTGGCGTGGCTGGAGGACTGGCAGTACGCCTCGCAGGAACCAATCACCGACGACACATTGTTTGCCGATGCTGCACCAGGACCCATCAGCGCGCAGGTCATCCCCGCCGGCCCGGACAACGACTGGGAGCCGATCCACAGGATGCAGGTGGAAGCGATCCATGCCGCAGAGCACCGCGTGTGGCTCGCCACTCCGTATTTCGTTCCCAGCCGCGCGGCGCTGTTTGCATTGGAAGGCGCCGCGATGCGCGGGCTTGACGTGCGCATCATCGTCCCCAAGCGCAGCGATTCACGATTGGTGACGGCGGCCGCACGGTCTTACTTCGATAAGCTGCTGAAAGCCGGCGTGCGTATTTACGAATACGGCCCCCGGATGCTGCATTGCAAAGTGTTGCTGACCGATGACGCGCTGGCCATGATCGGGACGTCCAACTTCGACACACGCAGTTTTTCGCTCAATTTCGAGATTGTCATGTTGTTCTGCGACAAGGGTGTCTCCAGTAGCATCGAGACGAGCATGAACGCAGACATGGCGTTGGCCAGCGAGGTCACCAAGCAGTCGGCCAAGCCGCCGTTCTTGTCGCGCCTGGGTGAAGCCACCGCGCGGTTGTTTTCGCCCATGCTGTAGCGCCGCATCATCGATGGCGATTTGAAAGTTGGGGAAACAACGAGCACGCGTGACGCCTAGATTGCCGGTTAAGGCGGCGTTGGCATCGGATGCATACACTCGCGTCTGTCACCAAGCCTGCTGAATCAAGCAGCCGCTTTCATCAGTCAATCCTTACAAAGGGGCATGACATGCAACGCAAGCATTTCGTTTCGAGTGTGATCCTGTCCAGCGTGCTGCTGGCCAGTGGCGCGCAGGCCGCGCCAAGCTGCCACAACCACGTGGTCTACCACTATCGTCAGGTCAAGGATCCGCACCGCATTACCGGCACCGCCATCGGCGCCGTACTCGGCGGCGTGGTCGGCCATCAGATTGGCGGTGGTAAAGGCAAGGACCTGGCGACGGTTGGCGGCGCGGTGGCCGGGGGTATTGCCGGACACAAGATCCAGCGGCATCGTCAGGAACGCACGCGGACGGTTGAACGCGTCTGCGATTGAAGCCAGGTTGCAATGTTGGAAAAAAAGGGCGGGAAATCCGCCCTTTTTCATGCCTGTCGCTGACGCGCCCGTCGCAGCACGCTTTCGACCAGGATGATCGCCAGACCGGCGAACAGGATGATGGCGCGCCAGGTGTTGTTGATCGGCAGATGTGGCAATGCCAACCACAACACTCCAAGCCAGACGAGGATGGCGATGGCGAAACTGCCGTCGTCGACGAACAACCCGAAGAGTTCGGCTGCGATTTTCCTGAGCCACGTCATGACGCGACTCCGGGCATGCGTTTGGCCGCGCCACGGCTTAGCGAGACTGCCATCAGCGCAGTGAGCAGATATCCCGCGACCAAGCCCAGGATCGACCAGTCCTGCCGCGGCCATGCATAGCCAAGGCCTTCGCCCACCCAGAACGTGCCGAAGGCCGACAACAGCACGCCAACGGCGAACTTCAACAGGTTTTCAGGAATTCGCGACAGTGGTCGATGGATCGCCAGGCCCAGCGCCAGCACAACGACCAGCGCAGCCATTGCACCGATGCTGGCAGGAATCAGCAGGCCAACCCCGCCAGCACCCACCGCGATCACGATGAAGACCACCTCGATGCCTTCGAGCATGGTGATCTTGAAGGCGGTGGCGAATGCGATCTTGTCGAACCCCGCGCCAATGCCGCCCAGCTGCCGCAATTCCTGCGACTGCTGTGCATAGATCGCGGTCTCGTCATGCAGGGCGATGACGCCGGCGGAGCGAAGAATGGCCTTGCGCAGCCAGCGCAAGCCGAACAGCAGCAGCAGCGTGCCGACCACCAGTTGCACGGTGCCCAGGGGAATCTTCGTCAGGGCAGGCCCAACTGCCGCGATGATGCACAACAGCACAAGCACCGCCGCGCCGCTACCCATCAATGCGCCGCGCCAGCCGCGCACTACACCAACCGCGAGGACGACTGTCAGTGCCTCGACGAATTCGACGAGGGAGGCGAGAAATGCCGCCACCATGGTCGGCCCGGCATGGGTCCAGCTGATGGGCATTGGCAGGCTCCTGAAAGTGAGCAATGGTGGCACAGGCGACGTGGGCGACATGTCATGGGCAAATCACGCGAATCACGGACAAAGCTCGCGACGGATTTTTAACCCGGACCCGGTACGCTTGCACGACCATGCGCATCCTGATCGCCGAGGACGACAAGCCCATTGCGGCCGCCCTCAAGGCGTCGCTGGTGGAGTGCGGGCACGCGGTCGATAGCGTCGACAACGGCGTGGCTGCGGAACACGCGCTGTCCAGCGAAGCCTACGACCTGCTGGTGCTTGACCTGGGATTGCCGCGCATGGATGGCCAGCAGGTATTGCGACAGGCCCGTGCGCGCGGTTCGGACCTCGCGGTGATGGTGGTGACGGCGCGCGACGGTGTCGCCGAGCGCATCCAGGTGCTGGACAGCGGCGCCGATGATTTCCTCGTCAAACCCTTCGTGCTTGCCGAGTTTGTCGCGCGAGCGCGTGCCTTGCTGCGTCGTCGTGCCAATGGTGGGGCCACGGAAGTCCTGCTGGGCCGGCTGCGCATCCAGGTTGGTGCACGCCGGGTGTGGCTTGACGGCGAGGCGCTTGATTTGACCGCGCGCGAATATTCTTTGCTCGAAGCGCTGTTCGCACGCCAGCATCATGTCGTCAGCCGGGCGCAACTGATCGAAGCCCTGTGCGACTGGGAGCAGGATCTCACCGACAACGGGCTGGATATTTCCATCCACCGGTTGCGCCGCAAGCTGCGCGACTCCGGGGTCCAGGTCCGCACGATTCGAGGGCTGGGCTACCTGCTGGAAGAGTCCAAGGGCGATGATGCCGGCGTTAGCGTCAGATGATTTCCGGTCGCAATGGCGGGGCCGCATCCGCGGCGTTGCGTCGGCAGCCCAGTTTGCGGCGCCGTCTGCTGGCTTTCCTGCTCATTCCCACACTGGTCCTGATGGTGCTGGATACCGCGTTCGTGTACTTCGTGGCGCTTCGATATGCCAACCAGATCCATGATCGCGACCTGGCGATTTCCACGGTTGGATTGGCCCAGGCGCTACAGCAGGGGCGCTCGGATGGACGCCTGACACCCGAGGCGCGGCGACTGCTCGAATACAACCCCAATGGCCGCAGCTTTTTCTCCGTGCGCAGTGTCCACCACGGTGTCATCAGCGGGAGCGGCGCGCAGATCGCGCGATCAGACGCGGCGCCACCTGGTGCCGCACCCAGGCTTTACGACACTGCGGCCGGTAGGCTGCGGGTGCGCGCGGCATCAATGACCATTGTGTCCCCCGTGGATCCAGGCGACAACCTGATCGTGTCCATGGCGGAATCGCTGTACGACCGCCAGCAGCAGGCGCGTGAAATCCTGTTGATCACCATCCCGACCGAGTCGCTGCTGATCGTCATCCTGCTGGGGCTGGTCTGGCAGGGCGTAAAATTCGGCCTGCGCATCCTCGATGTGCCGATTCACCGCTTGGCGATGCGCGAACGCAACCTGGAGCCGATCAGTGGGCCGGATATTCCGATTGAAATCCTGCCGATGACGCGCACGATCGATGGTTTATTCGAGCGAGTGAGGTCGTTGGTCGCCATCCAGGAGCGTTTTGTCGCCGACGCTGCGCATCAACTGCGCACGCCGCTCGCTGGGCTGGCGATGCATGTGGAGCGAGCCGCCTCGGCGCGCAGCGCAGACGACATGCAAGCGGCGCTGGCGCAGATCCAGATGCTGACCACGCGTGTAACCCGCAGCGCCACTCAATTGCTGGCATTGGCGCGCGCTCAGGCGCCGCAGGAAGGCGGGTCGACATTGTCGCCGCTGGATCTTGCGCAATGGTTGCCGGAGATCGTTGCATTGCGCATCCCTGAATCGTTGCAGGCCGGGGTCGACCTGGGCTACGAAAGCGAGGGCCACGACGCAATGGGCAACGAAGACGTCGAAGACGGCACGGCGATCATGATCAATGCCGAACGCAATGCACTGCAGGAGCTGTTCGATAACCTGATGGACAATGCGCTCAACAATGTCTCCCGCGGCGGCACCGTTACAGTGAGCTTGCGAGCAGGTGCGAATGCAGGTGAAGCAGCGCGCGTGGCCATCGAGGACGATGGTCCCGGGGTGCCCGACGAAAGCCTTGGTCGACTGGGCGAACGGTTTTTCCGTGCACCTGGCGCACCAGACGGTGGCAGCGGACTGGGATTGGCGATCGTGCGTCGGATTGCTGATCTGCACGGTGCGGACGTGCGCTTCGGTCGTGCGGCGTTGGGTGGATTGCGGGTGGAATTGCGGTTTCCGCACATCCGGATGGTCATGGCATGAAGACGAAATCCTGGATGTTGGGTTTGCTTGCCGCGGCCTGCGCCGGTTGCGTCTCCACGCCGATGCCTGACCTGCAAGTGGCATTGCCTTCAAGCTATCAGCAGGCCACGCCACGGACCACCACGGACGGGTCAGCCGCAGATCGCAGCCATTGGTGGCAAGCCTTCGGCGACCCCCGCCTGGATGCGCTGGAGCATGACGCCATGGATGCCAATCTTGACATCGCGCAGGCAGCTGCGCGATTGCGTGCGGCTCGCGCGCTGAACAAGCGCGCCGATGCTTCGTTGCGCCCGGAGGTGCACTTCCGCACATCGGATCCAATTGATCCTGATGCCAGTGCGTCGTACCTGGTTGCAGGGTTCGATGCGGTCTGGGAGTTGGGATTATTCGGCCGCAATACCGCTGTCCATCGAATGTCCCGCGGAACGATGGAAGGTGCGAATGCGGAACTGCGTGATGCGCAGTTGTCCGTATCGGCGGAAGTCGCACGCCAATGGATCCTGCTTCGCGAGGCGCAACAACGCCAGACGACATTGACTCGCATCCGCGAATTGCGCGACAGGCAAGCAGCATTGACGTCCACGCGCATCCAGCTGCATCTGTCTGCCGTCCAGGAGCAAGCGCAAGTGCGGCTCGCCGCCCTGCAAGCCGATGCCGCCTTGGCTGAACCGCGCGAAGCGGCTGTATCTGCGGCGCAGGCGCTGGCCGTGTTGCTCGGCCGCGCGGAGCCAGACCCATCATGGTTGCAACCCGGTTCCATGCCTTCAACAGAATCGCTGGTTGTCACCAGCGCGCCAGCGGACCTCCTGCGCGCACGCCCGGATGTGGCGCGCGACCAGGCCGCAGTGGTTCGCGCTGCTGGCGAACTGGGACTTGCCAAGGCTGATATGTATCCAAGCATCGCGCTAGGCGGGTCGATCGTGCAGTCATTCAGTGAGGTCGAGCGTCTCAACAAAAATCCCGGATCGATTGGATCGTTCGGGCCGATCATCGACATTCCGTTATTCGACTGGGGCATGCGCCGTGCGCAAGTAGAGGCAAAGGGCGAGGACCTGCAAGCTGCCGCGTTGGCATATCGCAAGACTGTGCTGACCGCCGTTGCCGAAGTTGAAACAGCATTGGCCGCCAACGAACAGCAACGCCTGCGCGAACTTGATGACTTGCAGGCCCTTCAAGCCAGCAAAGAGATCGCGCAAGCCAATGCCACGCGTCATCGCCTGAAGTTGATCAGTGGCATCGAGCTTGCCGCCAGTGACGCCGATCACGAACAGGCGGTGCTCGAGCTGGCTTCGGTACGCGCTACAAGAGCCATCGATTACATCGCGCTGTGCAAGGCATTGGGAGGAGCACCGGCCACTTCCGCCGTTCCAACCACTTCAGTCGGCGGGACGCGCTGACATGGTCGCGCTGGCGCGCCGCACACTTCGTTATGAATGGCGTCGTTTCTTGCCGGCGACCGTGGCCATCGCGTTCGCCAGTCTATTGCTGCTCTTGCAGGCCTCGCTGGTGCTCGGGATTTTTGGGAGTGCAAGTATTTATGTGCGCGGTTCCGATGCTGACTTGTGGATGGGGTACCCCGGTACGCAGAGCGTGGACCAGGGGCGGCCAATCAATCCCGATGCCGCCACGTTGCTGGAGATGGAGCCAGCGGTGACGCGCGTCGAGCCTTTCCTCTGGTTCGACGGTGACTGGCGCGGGCCGGCAGGTAGCGGCGCGGTTTCCGTCTTCGTCTCGGGCATCGACACGCGCAGCGATGGCCTGATGTTCGCGCGGGTCTTGTCCCCGGCATTGCGAGCAGCGCTGCAGGCACCCGATACCGTGGTGGTGGATCGTGCGGAACTGGACAAGCTCGGCGTTGCGATCGGTAGCAACGCTTACATCAATGGCGAGCCGGTTCGCGTCGTCGGTGTCGGGAGTGGATTGCGCGCACTGGGAGGTGTCAACGTACTCACGTCGCTGGACACCGCGCGACGCCTGAATTCCGATGCCACCCATCCGGGCTGGCCAACGTATCTCGTGGCCCGCCTGCGCGATCCAACACAAGCCGATGCCATCGCCACACGCCTGAGCCGTGAGCATGGCGGTGGCCCGCACGAATTGTGGAGTGCGGATGCATTCGCGCGTCAATCGACGCTCTTCTGGCTGTTTGACACCGGCGCAGGTGCGGGCGTGCTGTTTCTTGCCGGCGTTGTGTTCCTTGTGGGCGCCGCCATCACCAGCCAGACGCTGGTGGCCGCGGTATTCGGCTCCATCCGTGAATACGCGACGTTGAATGCGTTGGGCGTCGGCATGGGTGCATTGCGTTGGGTGGTGCTTGAACAGGCATTCTGGGTTGGCGCCGTGGGCCTTGTAGCGGCCAGCATCAGCGGCCTGATCGTCATCAGCATTGCTCGACTGCGCGATATCCCGGTAGTGTTCGACGCGTTCCTGTGGCTGGCATGCATGGTCGTGGTCATGGCGCTCGCGATATTGTCTGGCCTGGTTGCATTGCGTAGCCTGCGGCGCGCCGATCCTGCGGAATTGTTGCGATGAGGCAAGACACCGACCTGCGCGACTGGGCTGCCTCGTCCATGAATGGCCCTGCGGATGCTTCGGCTCCAACCCTGGTTGCACAGGACGTCGGCAAGGCGTTCGTGTCCGGTCGAATCCGCACTGTGGTGTTGGAGAACATCTCCCTTGAGATCCATGCTGGCGAACTGACCCTCATCGCCGGCCCATCGGGTTGCGGCAAGAGCACGCTGCTATCAATCCTCAGCGGTTTGCAGCGGCCAGATCATGGGCGCGTGTTTGCACTGTCCGAAGAACTCGGCACGCTCGACCTGCATGCGCTGGAACGTTTCCGCCTGCGCCATACCGGTTTTGTTTTCCAGGGATTCGACTTGTTCCCTGCGCTCTTGGTCTCCGAACAGGTGGAACTCCCATTGCAATACATGGGTCTGTCGTCGAATGACCTCAAAACGCGCGCGCGCGAAGCATTGGAGGAGGTCGACATGCTCGCGCGCCAGCACCTGCGTCCCATCGAGCTGTCTGGTGGCGAAAAGCAGCGCGTGGCCATCGCACGCGCATTGGCAAAGCGGCCTGCGCTCCTGTTCGCCGATGAGCCCACCAGCTCACTGGATGCTGCCAACGGCCAGATCGTGATCGACATGCTGCACGACATCGCCCACCGGCATCACACCACGGTTCTTTGCGTGAGCCATGATCCACGCCTGATCGAGCATGCCGACCGCGTATTGCGCATGGAGGATGGCCGTATCCTCGACGACGCCCGCAATACACCTCTTAAAGCCGCCCAAACGGGCATGGCGACATCCTCAACCTGGAACACGTTGTGATCAAGCACGCTGGAATGAAGCACGTCGCAGGCATCGCATGTGCACTGCTTGCGCTGGGCGCATGTACGCGCCAACACGCAGGGCCCCAGCCAGGGGCGGCCTCCGAAGCCACATCACCTGCGCCAGGCTTCACCATCGCGCGTGGGCGCATTGATGTGGAAGGTGGACCGCTGTCGCTCGGCTTGTCGGTTGACGGACTCATCGATCATGTCGCCGTTGCGGAAGGCGATCATGTCCGCCAAGGGCAACTGTTGATCAGCACCGATCCGACACCCGCACACCTGGATCAAACTCTCGCGCAGGCGCATCTTTCACAGGCGCGTGCGCAGGTTGCGTTGCTGCAGGTCAGGTTGTCGGCGGCACGGCTACATGCAACGCGCTTGACCGCAGCGGCGAGACAGGATGCGGGTGATGGGCAGAGCGCGGACGACGCGCGCCAAGCCACAAGCGAAGCCGCTGCGGAGCTCGACAACGCCCGGGCCGCCGTGCAGATCGCGCAGGTCGACCTGCAGCGCGCGGCCTATCAGGGCCGGCAACACGAACTGCGCGCGCCGGTTGATGGCGAGGTCCTGCGATTGACGGCATGGCCAGGCATGCGTGTGTCTGCCCAGGCCGGGACCCTGGTGACGTTGCTCCCGGCAGGAGCGCGCATCGTCCGGGCGGAAGTCTCACAGGAATTCATCGACACGATACGGCCCGGGCAGCAGGCCAAGATATTGAGTGACGACGGACGCCAGACCTCATATGGGGCGGCACATGTCCTGCGGATTGGTCCAGTATTCGGCCAGACCACGCTGCAGGAGGACCCATTGCAACGCGTCAACGAGCGCAGCGTGGAATGCGTGCTGGCGTTCGATGCCGCATCCTCCTTGCGCGTTGGTGAGAGGGTGCTGGTGCGTTTCCCGGCGGCTGTGCACCCCGCGACATCAACCGTCGAAAGATTGGGGAAACCGCGCCCGGGCACGCTGTAGTTCGGCGATCCGGACCCCGGTTTCGCGAAGCTCCAGTCCTCAGGCCCATGATCCAGAAAGCCGAGTTCCATTTCAAAGGCGAGACTCGCGACGGTGTGCGCCGCGGTGTGCTGCTGATCCATGGACTGACAGGCACGCCGGCGGAAATGCTGTTGCTTGGCAAGCGCCTGCACAGCGCAGGCTTCACCGTGCATGCGGTGCAATTGGCCGGCCATTGTGGCGACGAAGCCGACCTGCTCGCCACCGGTTGGCGAGACTGGTATGCCAGCGTCGAGCAGGCAGCCATCGCGCTGCGTGCACAGGTGGATCATCTTTTCGTCGCTGGCCTGTCGATGGGTGCGTTGCTGGCGTTGCTGCTGGCAGCCAGGCGGCCGGAGTTGGTCGATGGCGTGGGCGTGCTGGGCGCGACGTTCCGCTACGACGGCTGGAACATGCCGGCGATCGCGCGCCTGTCCTTCATGCTGCCTCTGGTCAAGCGACTGGGTCTGGCGCGACGACGATCCTTCCAGGAAGAATCGCCTTTCGGGTTGCGCGACGAGCGAATTCGCCGCCAGGTCAGTGGCGCGATGTTGAGCGGCAACAGCGCCGCAGCTGGGTTACCCGGCAATCCCTGGCACTCGCTGGCTGATCTGTACCTACTGTCGCGGTGCGTGCGCCGTTGCCTGCCTGATGTCAATGCACCATGCCTGATCGCACATGCGGCGGAAGACGATATCGCGCATGTGCGCAATGCGCATCTGGTGGCCGATCGTGTCAACGCACCGGTTGAATGGCTGTTGCTGCACGACAGCTATCACATGATCACGCTGGACCGCGAGCGCCGATTACTCGCTGATCGCCTCGCTGCATTCTTCATGCGCATCACCCAGGCACCTGCGATTCCCAGCGGCCTCGCGGCATGACCCCTTCGATCCTTCCGGTGTGGCTGGTGACAGTCGTACTGGATACGGTGGGGCAACTTGCGTTCAAGGCCGCCGCAGGCGATCAGCGCGCCGGTGACGGCCTTGCGCGCTGGCGCTACATGGCACGTCGCCCGCAACTCTGGCTCGGCATCAGCTGCTACGCACTGGAATTCCTCGCATGGACGGCATTCCTGTCGCTGGTACCGCTGGGTCGCGGCGTGTTGCTCGGCTCGATCAACATCGTGGTGATCATGCTCGCCGGTCGCGTACTTTTCCGGGAGCGGTTGACGCGGACGCGCGTGATCGGCATCGGGTTGGTGAGTGTTGGCGTGGCGATTGTCGGATTCAGCCTGTGACGTGCACCGCATGAAACTTGATCGAATCGAAATTGCGTTCGGTTTCGGATTGCTGATGGCATTCGATACCGCCGCACAGGTCAGCTTCAAGGTGGCGGGCATGCATGCATATCCACCCGAGGCCAGCATGCACTGGGTGTTGCGGTTGTTTCTGCAACCCTGGATCTATGGAGCGATCATCGGCTACGTGGGTGCGTTCTTTACCTGGATCAGCCTGCTGCAGCGTGCGCCTATCGGCCCTGCCTTCGCTGCATCGCACTTGGAGGTCGTCAGCGTGATGCTGATTTCCGCGTTGGCATTCGGCGAGCACATCGGTATCGGACAAGCGATCGGCGCAATCGTCATCGTCGCGGGCATCATCTGTCTTGCGCTGGGCGAAGGCGACGCTGCTGTCGACCATGCGTGAATTGCCACCTACCGCCGGCATGCAGATCCATTGGCGCGATCTGTTTCCAGGCAATGTTTCACTAGTCGGTTGCATGGAGCCACTGCTCGGCATCGACGAATTGCAGGTCACGTGTTCGGGGACTGCTGCGCTTGTGATCGCGCTGACGACTCTAGCCTCCGACAGCGAGCGCGACGAGGTGATCATTCCGGCATACACCTGCCCATTGGTTGCGCTGGCGGTGTCGCAGTGTGGATTGAAGGTCCGCCTCTGCGACTCGAAACCCGATGCGCTCGAAATGGACCCTGTGGCTTTGGAGCCACTGTGCAGTAGCAGAACGCTGGCGGTCGTGCCGACATACCTGTGTGGCCGCGTCCATGACATTCAGCCCGTACTGGACTGCGCGGCACGAGTCGGTGCCGCTGTGATCGAGGATGGCGCGCAGGGGCTTGGTGCGCGACACATGGATGGCACGCCGGTCGGCATGCGCGGGGATAT
>JBBSUF010000003.1:0-50965 GCA_038235185.1 Lysobacterales bacterium | reverse complement strand
TCCAGAGTCGTCCGATGTGCGGGAAGTTTTGTTGCGTGCGAGGCCAGTGGCTCGACTACGCCGTCGCTTTTTCGATTTCCGACATCCGCTTGGCCATCCGTGACTCTTTCAGCCAGCACGTTGTACGCATGCGGGTGTGGCAAGGCGTTGCCCGGCACCACCAGTTGGAAATGGCCCTGGTCGAACAGGCTCAAGCCGTCGTTGCTGCCCACCCAGATATGTCGGCCGTCGGGATCGGGCGACAACGACCACACGATGCGGTCGTTGAGGCCCTCGCCGACGCTGTAACGGCGTGTCCAGCCATTCCACAGTCGGGCCAGTCCATTGAGCTGGCTGCCCAGCCAGAGATTGCCTTCCCGATCCTCCAGCGCCGAGATCACCTGCGCAAAGGCGCGTGGGTTGCTGTCGGGGATGAACTCCGACAGCGCGCCATTGCGGAAACGCGCCAATCCCTCATTGCTGCCCACCCACAGGTTGGCATCGTGATCGGCCATCAATGCCGTCACCGGCGAGCGATCGAAAACGGGGTTGGCCTGTACGGGGCGCCAACCGTCGCGCATCAGCGTGAACAGTCCCTGCGAAGTACCAGCCCACAGTTGTCCCTGCGCATCCACCACGTGCGATACCGCCGCACTGGAGCCACCGGAGGGCAATGGCAGGCTCGCGATCGTACCGTTCGCAGCAATCCGTTCGACCCCGCCCGTACTGCCGACCCACAGCCCATCGGGTCGCGACAACAGGCTTAATGCGGGCTTGGGTCCGGTGACGTGAACCAGCCTGTCTTGGATAACGCGGAACACGCCTTCGGACGTGCCCACGACGATTTGACCATCGGCCTGCTCGATCAGCGCGAGTATGTTCAGCGACGGATAACGCACCGGATCGGCTGCGATGATCTTGTGGAACTTCTGGCCGTCATAAAACGCCAGGCCTTTGTAAGTACCGATCCACAACCGCCCATGGCGATCAGACAGCAGCGCCCCGATCCAGATACCGGGCAGGGCAGGGGTATCTTCGGGTGTATACGTCACGAAGCGGACGCCATCGAATCGCGCTAGCCCACTTTGCGTGCCAACCCACAAGTAGCCAACGCGATCCTGCGCGAGGCTCAATGCCGTGATCTGCGGCAGACCATCCTGGATCGACCAGGTGTTGAGCACGTAGTGGGTGAACGATTTGTCGGCCTTCAATGCCCATGCCGGCGTCGATGTCAGCAACATCGTGCACAGCAGCAGCGTCGGCAACAGCAGGGCGGACAGCAGGATTGCCGGTAGCCATCGCATGGCACGACGCGGTTCCATCAGTCACACCCCCTGACCCTGAGCTCGTCGCGGTGCCGTCAACCGACGCCGCCACCGTAGCACCTCAGGCAGTGTATGCCTGCCGCGCGGCTGAAAGTAAGACGCCAGGAATGCTCAGCATTCGATCACGTTGACCGCCAACCCACCGCGACTGGTTTCCTTGTACTTGTCCTGCATGTCGCGTCCGGTGTCGCGCATCGTCTTGATGACTTTGTCCAGGCTCACTTTATGCTTGCCATCCCCGCGCAGCGCCATGCGCGAGGCATTGATCGCCTTGACTGCACCCATTGCATTGCGTTCGATACACGGAATTTGCACCAGTCCACCGATGGGGTCACAAGTCAAACCGAGATTGTGTTCCATGCCAATTTCGGCGGCATTCTCTATCTGGCTGGCCGTCCCGCCGAGTGCTGCCGTCAAACCTCCCGCTGCCATCGAACACGCCACGCCGACTTCGCCCTGGCAGCCGACTTCGGCGCCGCTGATCGATGCGTTTTCCTTGTATAGGATGCCGATCGCCGAAGCGGTCAGCAGGAAGTCGAAGATGCCTTGCTCGTTGGCATTCGGGATGAAACGTTCGTAGTAGTGCAGCACCGCTGGCAGGATGCCGGCAGCGCCATTGGTCGGAGCGGTGACCACCCGACCGCCCGCTGCGTTTTCTTCATTGACTGCCAGTGCGTACAGGTTCACCCAGTCGAGTACTGTCAAGGGATCGCGCAATGCGTCTTCTGGTTGCGCCGACAGTTCGGCGAACAACAGCGGAGCGCGTCGCGTCACATGCAGCCCGCCCGGCAATGTGCCGCCCTGGCGGATACCGCGCGCCACGCAGCTTTGCATCGCGCCCCACAACTCGCGCAAGCCGGCGATGATCTCGTCCGCGCTACGCCAGGACTTTTCGTTTTCGAACATCAACTGCGCGATGGTCAACCCGCTTCGATGTACCTGTGCCAGCAATTCGTCGCCGCTATGAAACGGATACGGCAGTGGCGTGGTGTCGGCGACGATGCGGTCTTCGGCCGCTTCATCCTCGTTGACGACGAAGCCACCACCCACCGAGTAGTAATCGCGGGTGGCGATTTCGCCTCCGTCGCTGTCGTAGGCGGTGAAGCGCATTCCATTGGTGTGGAAGGGCAACTTCTGCCGCTTGTTCATGATCAGGTCGCGCTTCTCGTCGAACGCAATCGTGTGCCGCCCGAGTAGGTGGATCTGTTTTTCGCGGCGGATGCGTTCCAGCGCGGCTGGAATCATGTCCGGGTCGATCTCATTAGGCCAATGGCCTTCAAGGCCCATCAGCAATGCCTTGTCGGTGCCATGGCCCCGCCCGGTCATCGCCAGCGAGCCGAAGACCTCGGCACGGATGCGCGCCGTGCGCTGCAGGTTGCCGTGATGTTCGGGCGTCGATCCGCCCAGCCAATGGCTGACGAATCGTGCCGCCGCGCGCATCGGCCCGACCGTGTGCGATGAACTCGGACCGATGCCGATCTTGTAAAGGTCGAACGTGCTGACAGGCATGTCGGGATCCGGCGAAGAGGTCCTATTCTATGCTTCCATCGCAGACCGTCGCAGAGCCTCCGTCTTGCCCCTCATCCTCTACCAGCGCGACGACTGCCATCTGTGCGATCTGGCTTTGGCCCTGCTGGCGCAGGTTCGCGCGCCGGAGTTCGACAGTGTGTTCATCGATGACGACGCGAATCTGGAAACCCGCTACGGGGAACGCGTGCCGGTGTTGCGCGATGCGACGGGCCATCGTGAACTGGATTGGCCCTTCAGCGAGGACCGGTTGCGCGCGTGGTTGAGGGAATAGCCGTCGCTTGAGCGCCGTCAGCATCAACGCACCGGAACGGGTGGCGCCGGAGGGTCATCAATCCAGCCTCCAACCGGCGTCTTGTTCTTGGGTACACAGTGATGCTGCTCGCAGCCGCACTGAGTGAGATTCCGGATCGCGCAACTGGAGACCCGATGCTCCTTCGCGCATTGCGCACGCACGCCGGCTGGATCGGCGGGACTGTCCTTGTTCACGCACTCGGGCTTGGCGCCGCAGCAGCTGCCGACATTCTTGATCGCGCAGTCCCTATCGATATGGCATGCATAGTCGATGGTGACAGCCAGCGAGGATGAGGCTTGGGCCGGCAGCACTTGTGGAGGCATCGGCGTGCTCATGCGCGGTGCTGGCCGCGAGTTTTCCCGGGGCTGGATTGCATCGGCCACCTGTTGCGAGGGCTGCCCCACGGGCGCGTTGCTTGCAGGCCCAGCCGAAGGTTGCTGCGGACATCCCGCCAACGCCATCAATGCAAGCAGGATGACGCCAGCTTGGGCGACATTCTTCATGACTTGTCTCCAATCGCCCAGGTATCTCGCAAGGTGACGCTGCGATTGAACACGGGCGCGGCGCGGGTGTGATCGTAACGATCCGCAACGAAATAGCCGTTGCGCTCGAATTGCAACGTCTGCTCCGCGGTGGCCTCCGCGGCGGCAGGCTCGACATATCCGCGGACGCTACGGCGTGAGTCGGGGTTCAAGTGGTCCTGGTAGGTCTTGCCATCGTAGTCATTGTCAGGATCGGCCACCATGAACAAGCGGTCGTACAGGCGCATCTCGGCTGCTACGGCATGCTTCGCGCTGACCCAGTGGATGGTGCCCTTGATCTTCCGGTTCGCGCCGTCCATGCCGGGACGCGATAGAGGGTCGAGCGTGCAGTGAAGCTCGGTGATGCCGCCATCGGCATTTTTGACCACCTCGTCGCAGCGGATGATGCCAGCCCCGCGCAGCCTGACTTCGCCGCCCGTGATAAGACGCTTGAAGCCCTTCGGTGGGACCTCGGCAAAATCCTCGCGCTCGATCCACAATTCTGGCGCGAAGGGAATGCTGCGCATGCCGAAGGCCTCGTCCTTTGGATGGTTGGAGAACGCGAGCTGCTCTTCGTGATCATCCGGCAGGTTGGTCAATATCACTTTCAGCGGATCAAGCACGGCCATGCGGCGTGGTGCAGCCGCGTCGAGGTCGTCGCGCAGGCAGCCTTCGAGGATCGAATAATCGATCAGTGAATTCTGCTTGCTGATGCCAATGCGCTCGGCAAACAGGCGCAGCGATGCCTGTGTGTAACCGCGCCGACGGATGCCTTGCAGGGTTGGCATGCGTGGGTCGTCCCAGCCATCGACCAACCCCGCTTGTACCAGCGCCATCAGCTTGCGCTTGCTCATCACGGTGTAGTTGAGGTTGGCTCGCGAAAACTCGATCTGGCGTGGCTTGCTGGCCTCGCAGGGGAAACCTTTGGCAAGCAGCGGCGCGAGTAGATCCGGCGAATGAGCGAGGTCGACCTTGTCCACGCACCAGTTGTAGAGCGGGCGATGATCTTCGAATTCCAGCGTGCACAAGGAATGCGTGATGCCTTCGATCGCGTCCGACAGGGAGTGCGCGTAGTCGTACATCGGATAGATCGGCCAGGCGGCGCCAGTATTCTGGTGCTCCACGTGCTTGATCCGGTAGAGGGCGGGATCGCGCAGGTTGATGTTGCCCGCACCCATGTCGATCTTCGCCCTCAGAGTCCGCGCACCATCGGGGAATTCTCCCGCACGCATGCGTCGGAACAGGTCGAGGTTCTCCTGGACTTCGCGGCTGCGGAAGGGCGAATCGCGGCCCGGTTCGGTTAATGTGCCGCGATAGGCGCGTACTTCATCGGCGGTGAGGTCGCATACAAAAGCGTCGCCCTGCGCGATCAGTTTTTCGGCGGCCAGGTAAAAGACGTCGAAATAATCCGAAGCATGCCGCAATTCGCTCCACTGGAAACCGAGCCACCGCACATCGTCCTGGATGGCGTTGACGTATTCGGGATCTTCCCGCGCTGGATTGGTGTCATCGAACCGCAGGTTGCAGCGTCCGCCGAATTCGGTCGCGATGCCGAAATTCAGGCAGATCGCCTTGGCATGACCGATATGCAGGTAGCCGTTGGGCTCGGGTGGGAACCGGGTTTTGGGTGCCCGCAACCCAGCAGCCAGATCTTCGCGCACGATCTGGCGGATGAAGTCTTGACGGCCCGTGTCTTCAATTGATCTGGGAGTAGATTGTTCGCTGGCGATGGAGGGTGTAGTCGACGGGCTGGGCACGTTAGGCATCAGTGCGAAAAGGATTACGCAGTGTAGCCGAGCGCATTCATCATGCCTCGTAGACATAATGTTTGGCATGGTTCTTGCTTAAATCTTTGGCTGAACAGGGGGGTCAATAGCATGGAGTGCAGCGACGGAGCCAGATTGGCGATGGGCTGGTCGGCATTGCCGGCGCAGTCGGAACTGCGGTGTGTGAAAAGCCCACGTCGTCTCCATCCAATGCCCAAGCCGCATGCGCATCCTGCACGCTGATCGACACGAGCAGCTGTTCGCGGCCGGCATGGCTTGGTTGTTGTTGCTGTTTGTCGTGGGGGTCATGGCGGCGACGCGCCCGGTCGGGAATCAAGTAACCGTGCATCTACAGGCGCTGGCTGGCGCCAGCTTGAGCCGCGACTCAGGCGCATTACTGCTGCCCGGCGGGAGCACGCACGACGTGGTGGCAGAGATGAATTTCAATTTGCCGCCTACCGATCCCACGATGTCGCGCTGGGTGGTGTGGGTCGGGCGCGATCCTCTCGATTCGCTCTGGCTTGAGTCTCCGACGCATGGAGGGATGTCGCCATCGCCATGGCGAACGGTACAGCGGGATTTCTTCCACCCCGACCCGGACGAAGGCATCCTTCCCAGCGGTTTCATCCTGCCGTTGCCTGCAACTTGGCAGGGCGACATCACGCTGACCTTGCATGCGCGTGGCGGCGTCAGTACCGCGCTGCGACCGCGCGTGCTCCGCGAGGAAGCAGCGATGCAGATGGCGCATCGCGCGATCGCACTGCAGTGCATGATCTATGCCGGATTGTTCATGCTCGCGCTGCTTGCATTGTCATTGTATTCGGCGGCGCGCGATCGCTCGTTTCTCGCGATGTTCGGTAGTGCTTGCGCGGCGATGTTGCTGCTCTCCGCAGATAACGGGCATCTTTTCCTGATGCCGGTGCTGAGCCAGCTTTCCATTTGGCGTGGCGCCGGCATCTGGATGCTCAGCCTGCTGTTCGATGTCGCGGCGCTGCAGATGCTGTTGCGCTATGCCCAGTTGCGCAGCGGGCCAATCCCGGGTGCCCGGTACTTTTATGGCTATTGCATCGTGCTGGTCGCGTTGGCGGCGATCTGCCTGCTTGGACTGCCAGTGTTCGATCCATGGTTGCAGTCGGTGGTGACCATTGCAGGGATAGGTGCAGCCGTCGGCGCCACTATCATCCTGGTTGAAGCCGTTCGCCGTCGTGTGCCGATGGCTTGGGCAATTCTTTTGCTGGTGGTAATGGCAGCGCTGGCGTCGGCCGTGCGCCTGGGGGTGTCGCGCGGTTGGTTTGTGGACATGCTGTGGACGCGGTTCGGTTACCAGTTCACGATGGTCGTGGCGATGGCCGTGTTGATGGTGGGGTTGATCAGCCGCATCGGAGAGTTTCGCCAGCAACGCGATCGCGACCGCCTGGCACGTGTCGATTCAGAGCATAAGATGGCGCGCGAAAGCGCACGTGCGCGATTGATATTGGCGCTGCGCGGCTTGCGCGCGCCCAATGCCGACAGCGATGTTGAGTGGCTCGCTTTCCGGCTGTTGCTGGAAAGCCTCCAGCCGCTTATTCCGGCGCAAGCGTCCGCCGTGATCGCCCAGGGCTACCACGGCCACGACTTCCTCGTGCTGGAACCGATCGAGGGCAAGGACATGTTCGACATCTCCAGCCGCCAGCTCGTGCTGAAACGCCAGGCGATGCAGGGATTGCAGTTACAGCAGTCCGGAACGCACGAGGGCAGGCAATGCATCGAAGCGCTGATACCACTGGCGATCCGAGGTCCTGCATGGGGCGCGCTGCTGCTGGTACGCACGGGCAGCGATGGATTCACCACAGATGAGATGGCGTTGGCCGACGAGTTCGCCCGCATCGTCGTTTCCCATGCCGATGACGCTGTCGCATCGATCCAGTTGCGGCGCTCAGCCGAGCTCGATGCGCTGACCGGGACATTCAACAGGCGCAGCATCGACCAGTGGCTGACCCGCGCCTTCATGGATGCACACCGACAAAAGCGTGAGTTGTCGCTGCTGTTCATTGATATCGATAACTTCAAGTCGGTCAACGACCGGCTTGGCCATGCCGGGGGGGATCATTGCCTGCGTCAGGTCGCCGCCGCCTTGCGCAGTGCGCTGCAAGCCGGAGACACACTCGGACGCTACGGTGGCGAGGAATTCGTGGTGTTGTTGCCCGGGCGTGCGGGCGCCGATGCGCGTGACATGGGCGAGCGTCTGCGCAGCGCCGTGGAAGGCTGTGAATTCCGGTATGAAAACCATGCCGAACGCATGACGGTCAGCATTGGCGTGTCCACTCGACTGGATCGCGAAAGCACCCCCGCTGCAGCGGTGGAGCGTGCTGACAAGGCGCTCTACGCCGCCAAGGATGGGGGTCGCAACTGCGTGCGCGTCGCGCCGGCAGTTTTCATGTAGGCGTCTCCGGCGCGCTGACGGGTCTCTGCGCCACCGAACTTGAAGCACAACCGGAGAATCACTATCCCGTCATTGAATATCGGGGAATGGCGAGCCTGTTATTAATTCCGATCCGCGCAAAAAGATCGAACGAGCGTGATGGCAAACCGACTTACAACGGCGTGATCGCGCATACATAGACCACCTCGCACGCGCCGTCTCCTACATCATCACGCGTGAGCGAACTGCGCCAGGTCCAGCCGTCTGGCGTGGTGGCTTCCACCAGCCATCCGTCGACACGGATGTGATCGCCAACATGTACATGATGCAGGGCTTCGGCGCTGAAGCGATCAGCTGGAATCATGTGCATGTTGGCGCTGGATCGTGCGATTTCCGATAGCGGCAATGGTGGGTCACCGCTCCATCGATACTCATACCAGCGCGCGGATTGACTGATCGCCAGATGCGACAGGACGGCATCCTCGCGCATGCGGCCCCATCCCAGCGCAAGGTCGGTTGGCGACAATCGTGCTGCGCGACCGATCGAATAATCCTCGCGCGACAACACGCGCGCATCGACACTGAAACCTGCCAGCGGTTGCAGTTGCGCAACGGCCAACTGGAAGGCTGGCATTGAAGCCGGAACAGGGGATTGCAGCGGCTCTGAATTGGCTTCGACCCGTGGCGGCATGGGGCACGTCGCGTAACCGCCATCGGCGGTGGCGGCCACGCGCGGAACGCGAGGGGACATCGGCGAAAACCACCAACCCCCCACTACCAGCACCAGCGCCAGAACCATCCAGCCGCGTACGCTCATCTGCTTGCGTCCCCCTTGCGGCGCTTGGCTGTCTTGGTGATCGCAAGCTTGGGCGGATATTGCAGTAGTTCGTGTGGCAGTGCACCGAATTGCGCCGCCAGTTGCAACAGCAATCCTGCCATTGCAGAGCTGCGCCTCCAGACCATCGCGATCGTCCGATTGGGTGGTTTGTCGCGAAATGCCAGCAGATGGATTTCTGGCGACGGCGGCACCGGCGGTTGTACCGCGAGCATCGGCAGCAGGGTGATGCCGACGCCGGCCGCGACCATCTGCCGCAAGGTCTCCAGGCTGGTGGCGCGAAACCCGTCGCGCTCGTCGGCCCCGGCCAGCCGACAAACATCCAGCGCCTGGTCGCGCAGGCAGTGACCTTCTTCCAGCAGCAGCAGGGGCTCGTGGTCGAGGTCGTCCAGGGCCAGCGGCGCGTTGCGAGCAGCAAAGCGATGCGAGTGCGGGACTGCCAGTACGAAGGGTTCCTCGAACAACGGTTCGACATGCAATTGATCGTCGTGCACGGGCAGCGCCACCAGGCAGGCATCCAGTCGGCCTTCGCGCAATCGGGTGAGGATGACATCGGTCTTCTCCTCGACCAGCAGCAGTTCCAGCAGTGGGAAACGTGTTCGGACTGCAGGCAGCACATGTGGTAGCAGGTACGGAGCAAGCGTGGGGAAAAGGCCCACCCGCACGGTGCCTGCCTCGGGATTCTGGCTGCGGCGAGCGACTTCACCCATCTGGGCGACATCGGCAAGCACGCGACGCGCTCTCTCGGCGATGTCGCGGCCGATTGGAGTGAGCATCACCCGGCGCGGCGCGCGTTCGACCAATGACACACCGAGTTCCGACTCTAGCTTGCGGATCTGTGTCGACAGTGTCGGCTGGCTGACAAAGCTGGCGCAGGCGGCCCGACCAAAATGACGGTGCTCAGCAAGGGCCACCAGATAGCGAAGGTCACGAAGGTTCATGTGCGGACCTGAATACAGATAGACATAGCCTATCGCTTCTATAGAAACAATTCACTTCCCCCATACCCATGCGCCGCTCAAGATAGCCAATCGCTTAGCGCCAAGCCCGCCAGGCTTGAATCCCTCCCCAAGACAGGAACCCACAATGCTCACCGTCGGCCAGAAATTCCCCGCCTTCAACCTCAAGGCCACCGTTTCCAACGATCTTGCTAATGCGTTTATCGATATCGACAACAGCACCTACAAGGGCAAGTGGCTGGTGGTGTTCTTCTACCCGAAGGATTTCACTTTCGTCTGCCCGACCGAGATCACCGGTTTCGCCAAGCTCGACCAGGCGTTCAAGGATCGTGACGCGCAGTTGCTGACTGGCTCGATCGATAGCGAATTCGTGCATCACGCTTGGCGCACGCACCACAAGGACCTCAACAGCCTGCCGTTCCCGATGCTGGCCGACATAAAGCGCGAGCTGGTCTCCGCGCTCGGTATTCTTGGTGAAGACGGGGTCGCGCAGCGTGCGACCTTCATCGTCGATCCCGATGGCGTCATCCAGTTCGTGTACGTCACTTCCGGCAGCGTCGGCCGTAATCCTGACGAAGTGCTGCGCGTGCTTGACGCGTTGCAGAGCGACGAGTTGTGCCCGTGCAACTGGCACAAGGGCGAAGAGACGTTGAAGGTCGCGTAACGCTCTGGTTCCAGCGCGGCTTGTCCTCCCAAACGAGACTCTTCGCCCGCTGCCGCGCGGTAGAAAGGCGGCTTCGGCCGCCTTTCTTTTGGCAATTTCTTACAACTGGAGAACGACTCATGAATGTGTCCGAGCTGCGTAACGCGATTCCAGATTACGCAAAAGACATCAAGCTCAACCTGGATTCGGTGTTGAGCGAGAGCTCCGCAACGGGTCTGGACGGCATGCAGGTGCGCGCGATTGCATTGGCATCGGCGATGGCGGCGAGACACGCACCGCTCGTGGCAGCAATGGAAACATTCGCTGCCGAACAACTGTCGCCAGAACAGGTCCACGGGGCGAAGGCTGCTTCGGCAATCATGGCCATGAACAACATCTACTATCGCGCCACGCACCTGATCCACAACGACGAATATGGCCAGCTGAGGGTCGGGTTGCGAATGAATGTCATGGGTAAGTCCGGGCTGGACAAGACCACGTTCGAGCTCGCCTCACTTGCGGTATCGGCCATCAATGGATGCGGTGCCTGCATGGATTCGCATGAGCGCGTGATCCGCGAACATGGCGTCAGTGCGCAGGGCGTTCAAAGCGCATTGAAGATCGCCGCGGTTGTCCATGCGGCAGCGGTGGTGCTGGAGCAGGCGGCCTGATCTTCAGTGCGCAATACTCGGGTCGTTGCGCACGATGATGGTGTCGCTCGTCCGCGCGACGACGTGCATCGGCACTCCCTGCGCGGTTAGCGTCTGCAACGTTGTCGGTGGCATGAAGGCCACGGCGCCAGGATGGGCTGCCCATGCTGTCGCGAAGCTGGCCATGTCCGGGATCTGCAACGCCGGTTCCCAGTCGATGCCGGCCAAGAGATCGTATGGGCGTTCGTCTACGAGCGTGACCGGCCGCTGCAGATAGAACGGCAGGCCGCGATAAAACATTTGGACGGCGTACACCGGCGCGTCCGCACGAATATACGGCTTGGCCAGCGTTGCCATCTCCTGTGCGGACGTGGTCGGCGACAAACGCTGATAAGCGAACAACAGACCCTGGGCGAACAGTAATCCTCCGATTGCGGCGGCTGCGATTGCGGCATCGACCCGGCCGCGGCGCGCAAGCGCCACACCAACGCCTGTACCAATCGCCAGCAGCGCCATTGCGACCGCAACTGGTCCAAGTAACGCGGTATACGCCGTCTGCGCGGCATGCAGCGATGGAACGTGCGGCAGTGCGAGTGCAATCGCGACACCCAGGACGGCCGGAAGCGCGATCCACAGCAGTCGCCGCGCAATCATTTCCCGCGTCAACCCGGGCAACGTGTGCCCGATCAGCAGTGCCAAGGCCGGGAACATCGGCAACACATACAACGGCAGTTTTGCGCCCGACAGTGAAAAGAACAGCAACACCACCGCGGCATAGATCAGGACGAGCCCAGCAGCGTTGTCACCTGCGTGGCGCGCACGTTGCCATGACACGCGCAGCCCCTGCAGCAGGAACCCTGTCCACGGCAGCAGTCCGACGACTGCGATCGGCAGGTAGTACCACCACGGCTGGTTGCGGTTGGCGACTTTCGACAGGAAGCGGCCGAAATGTTCATGGATGAAGAAGAACGACAGGAATTGATCGTCGCGGCGCGCAAGCAGCACGAACCAAGGCACGGTGACCACCAGCAGCAGCGCAAGCCCTGGGAGCAGCTGCACGCGACGCAACAACGTCCAGTCTCGCTTCCACGTCATGTAGACAACCAAGGCGCCGCCCGGCAACACGATGCCGATCAAGCCCTTCGACAACACCGCCAGTGCCATCGCCAGCCACGTCAGCAGCATCCAGCGACGTTGCGACGCTGGCGTATCGCAACCGAATTCCGCGATCAGGAATGCACACAGCGCCGCAGTCAGGAAGCCCGCGACGCCCATGTCGAGCGACGTGATGTGGGCGGCGGCCACGATGAGGAACATGCCCGCGCAGACGAGCCCGGAAAGGCGTCCTTCGCGCGCGCCCCACACGCGCCTGGCGGCGTACCAGGTGGCCAGGACGCACAACAATCCTGCCAATGCGCTCCATAGGCGTGCGGTCCAGTGATGGACGCCGAACAACTGGTAATTCAATGCGGTCGCCCAGTATTGCAGCGGCGGCTTGTCGTAGAACTTGAAGCCGTCGAAGCGCGGCATGACCCAGTCGCCGCTGGCGAACATCTCGCGCGCGATTTCGGCGTATCGGCCTTCATCGGGTTCGAACAGGGATCGCGATTGCAGGCCGGCAAACCAGATGGCCAGCATGACAACGCCGAGCATCACGCCACTCCAGCGCCACGCGGGGCCAAGGAGCGGGGCCGGGGGAGTTTCCTGGATCAGCGGAGCGGACATGAGCGGCCGGTGGCGGGAGCGGCGTCCATTTGGCATGGAGCGACAGGAAATCTCAATCCGGGCTTGCAATGACAATGAGAACCATTATCATTAGCGCATCTGGTTAGTTCATTGGCGGCTGAGGCGACATGCTCGCGATCTGGATCCTGGTGTTCCGTGAAGTGCTCGAGGCGGCGATGATCGTCAGCGTCGTGGCGGCTGCCACGCGCGGGGTCGAAGGCCGCTGGCGCTGGATTGGCTCGGGCCTGGCGCTGGGCTGTGCGGGCGCGGGCATCGTCGCGATGTTCGCAGGGCGCCTGGCCGATGCGATGAGCGGGATGGGCCAGGAATGGTTCAACGCCGGGGTGCTCCTCGCGGCGACCGCGATGATCGGTTGGCACGTCGTCTGGATGGCTCGTCACGGCCGTGCGCTGGCCTTGGAAGCCGGGCGTTATGGCGACGACGTATCGTCGGGCAGGCGTCCGTTGACAGCCTTGATGCTTGTCGTGGCGATCGCGATATTGCGCGAAGGCTCGGAAGTGGTGCTGTTCAGTTACGGCATGTTTGCCGGCGGTTCAGGCTCGAGCGACTTGCTGGCCGGCGGATTACTGGGGCTCGCCAGCGGCATCGCGGCAGGTATTGCCATGTACGCGGGGCTGTTGAAAATCCCGATGCGACATTTCTTTCGCGCAACCAATGGCTTGCTGATCCTGCTGGCCGCGGGGCTGACGACGGCTGCGGTTGGATTCCTGACCCAAGCCGATGTGCTGCCGACACTTGCCAATCCGCTATGGGATACCAGCATCCTGCTCTCGGATGACGCATGGCTGGGCCGTACGTTGCATGCGCTGGTGGGATACACCTCCCAGCCCAGTGGCATGCAGGTGCTGGCTTATCTTTCGATCGTGCTCCTGTTGAGCGGCGGTGCACGCCTTGCCGCGCCACGCCGGCAGACGATCAACGCAATGCCCAACCCGACCCAATGAGGATGCGCCTGTCATGAAGCTTGCCCGCGTGCCCAGATTTAACGCCATGTTGTCAGTTGGCTTGTTCCTGCTCGCAGCGACTGCGTTGCCAGCCATCGCCAACGATCTTCCGGAAGTGCGACTGGTGATCCGCGATCACCAGTTTGTGCCTGCTGAGCCGGTGGTGCCGGCCAACGTCAAGTTCAAGCTCATCGTCGTCAACGAGGATGCGACGCCCGAAGAGTTCGAGAGTCACGAACTCAACCGGGAAAAAGTCGTCACCGGGCAAGCCACGATCACGGTCTACATCAGTCCATTGAAGCCCGGACGCTACCCGTTCTTCGGGGATTTCCACAGCGACACCGCGCAGGGCGCCGTCCTCGCAAAGTAGTGTTCGCACCACTGCAATCCATCCAGGCCGGAATCATGGCTTGGAGTTTCCCTTCGCCTGAAGAACGTCAATGACTACATATCGACACCTGCTATTGCGTACATTGCTGCTGCTTTGTACCGCCGCCCCAAGCGCAATGGTCATGGCCGGCGCCGCCGATACGGTCTACGCGCCGACCGTCGAGCAGGGGGAAACCGAATTCGAGTTTCGCGGAGGGTTTCGCGATTTCAATCACGCAGCGAACGAGCGCGGATTCGTGTTCGACGTGGGCTATGGCGTCACCAACCGTTGGCGCACCGAAGCGGTGCTCGAGTATTCCTCCGAGGGCGGCGAGCGCGGAGGCCTCGAATCGCTGGAGTGGGAAAACGTCTTCGTGCTGACAGAGCAAGGCCAGCACTGGATGGATGTGGGCTTGCTGGCCGAGTACGAGCACAAATTCGCGAGCGGCCCGGACGCGTTGAAGATCGGCCCGCTCCTGCAGAAGGAAATCGGTCCTACCGTGACCAACCTTAATTTCCGTTTTGATCGTGAAATTGGCGCTGGTGCCAGTCATGCCGTTGACCTGAGCTACGCATGGCAGGTCAAGTGGCGTGGGAACGAAGCGCTGGAGTGGGGGGTGCAGGGTTTCGGAAAACTGGGTGAACTCGACAATCTCGGGCAGGGCGCTTCGCATGTCGCCGGACCCGCGGTGTTTGGCATGAAGCGGCTGCTCGGTCGCGACAAGCTGCGTTACAACGCCGCGGTGCTGGCTGGCCTGAACCGTGCCGCACCTGACACGACGGTGCGCTTCCAGATTGAATACGAAATGTATTGAGGTTGACGTTGCCTTTAATCCATCGGCGAATCCGCTTCCGGCAAAAGCTCGTCATCCAAGGCGGGAATTGGTACAGGTATTGGGTTGCCCTGACGAAAAAACCCACAACGGCCGCCAATGTAAGTTCAAGACTCAGGAAGCCAATGCCGTTTCGATCAGGAAGATCGACTCCGGCTCGCGCAGCAACACCTTGCGCGCGGCACGCTCATCCTCGGGCGACAGTGGAGTCAATAGTTCGACATTGCCTGCGACCAGTGACGCCAGCGGTAGTCCGTCGCGCAGCACCACGCGGGCGCCAAGTTGCCTCGGCACCTTGGTGCCGGGGAGCAGCGTGCCGACGAGGTTCAGTGGGTCCAGCGCCGACAGGCTGATCATTGCGCCATCGTGCTCGCGCTTTCGGACATTCCGCAGCACGGTGATTGCTTCCGCCAGCGCAAACTGTTCACCGCTCAATCCGGCGACAAAGCGGCCGCCGCGCAGTTCGCCGCGCGCTTCCAACCGGTGATAGACCCGCAGCAGTTCTCGCCAGGGCGGCAGCCATGCCGCTTCGCGTTCGAGCAGGCGCCAGCAGACGACACCATAGCGGCGCAGCAGCGTGCGCGCGATGTGTTCGATCGCCTCGGGTTCGATCTTCGTAGGCGCGGATGCGGCGGAAGCGCGCCGCGTCAGCGTCCAGCGGCCCGCATCCTCGATCCCGAACAGGGCCGCGCGCCGGCCGCGACGTGAATACGCCGACGGGCGTTTGGATTGTGGGACCAGCAAGGCGCGCAAGCCGGCGAAGCTGTCGCAATGCACGCGGCCACGGGCGACGAGTTCGGCGAGAGCGTCTTCCAGCTCCGTGCGTAGCAGGTGCGTGCCGATGACCAGCTCGTCGAAGAAGGACGCGCCGTGCTCGCGCAGGAAGTCTTCGACCTTTTCCGCACGCGTGGAAAGTTTTGGATCATCCCCGCGCTGCGTCGCGGTCAGGCGTGCCCACAGCGGCAGTTGCCGGCGAGGCAACAGTACGATTGGGGTCGCGCGTACCGGCGCGGCGCGCCCGCAGCTTTCCGATGTCGTGGTCGCGCCGCGCAGTCGCGTCCAAGCAATGCGGCCCGCCGTACACAAGTCGTCAAGCCATGAGATCGAATAATCGGTGATCCGTGCGGGCAGCAATTCAGTTTCCCATGTACCGGCCGGCGCCTCGAAGCCTTCGAGCTGAGCAAGCACGCTGGCGAGGGCTTCGGGGCCACTGACGCGCGTGTCCTTCGACACGCGCTGCCAGTCGAACAGGAACCGCATGAAGTCGCGCGGCTCGACGGGTTCGATCTCGCGACGCAGGCGGCCAATCGTGTAGCGATGGATGCGTGCAAGCAGGTGGCGCTCGCACCATTCGTCACTAGGTGTGGCAGTGGTGAACCTGCCGCGCATGACATGGCCTTCGCTTTCCAGCCCCAGCAATGCGGTATCGACAATCACTCGCGGCAAGGTCAGCGTGGTGGCAAGTGCTTCGGCCGTGGTGGGGCCGAGCCCGCTCATGCGCGAGCGCACCAGTTCCAATGCAGCGTGCTCGCGCGTCCAAGGCTGTGCCGCAAATTCAGCAGGCGCTTCAATGGAAGGTTCGCAGTGTGCGTCGGGGTACAACGCCCGCGCCTGCGGCAAGCGCTCTGCCGCAAACCACAAGGTGTTGACGCGTGTCGTGCGATGGTCTTTTGCCAGCGTGTGCAGCCATGGCATCCAGTCCCACGCCTGTGCTTCGTCATCGATCACGCAGCCCAGCCCCATCAATGCCTCGTGCATTTCATCGGGATTGCGGACCTGTGGCCACGCCTGTTCGCGCACCGACTCGATGGCGGCAGGATCCAGGCGCCCCAGGTCTTCGGCACTGTCGGCTTCGCTGTAGCGACGGCTCATCACCGCCTGGGTACGACGCTCTTCCAGGGGGGCGTCGTCGAGGAATGCATATGGACGCGCATTCAAGGCTTCGGCTGCGAACGGCGAGGGCGCGGTGAGGTCGCGCGCGACGATGGCAACTTCGCCGGATTCCAGCTTGCGCAGCAGTGCAATCCAGCCTTCGCTATCCATCGCCTCGTGCAGGCAGTCATCCAGTGTCTGCGCGACCAATGGATGGTCGGGGACTTCGCGTTCTCCCACGAGGTTCTCCGCGCAGGCCACCTGATCCGGGAATACGGTGGCCAGCAGGTCTTCGGATTTCATCCGTTGCAACTGCGGTGCGGTTTTCTTGCCGCCGACAAAGCGCGGCAGGGCCAGCGCGGTGGTGGCGTTCCAGCGCCAGCGTGCGGCAAACAGCGGTGCGTCGAGCAATGCCTGCACGAGGACGTCCCGCGCGCTGTTGGAGTGCAGGTAGTGGGCAACGTCGATCAACGGAAAGCTGTGGCTGGTCGACAGCGACAGCACGATCGAATTTTCCGTCGCCGCAGCCTGTAATTCGAAGTTGAACTTGCGGCAGAAGCGCTTGCGCAATGCAAGGCCCCAGGCGCGATTGATGCGACTGCCGTAGGGCGTATGGATCACCAGCTGGGTGCCGCCGGACTCATCGAAGAAGCGCTCCATCGCGAGAGTCTGCTGGGTCGGCATGACGCCGAGCGCGGCGTGCTGGCGGGCGAAGTAATCAGCGATCTGGCGTGCGGCCTCGGGGACCATGCCGACTTCGTCGATCAGCCAGGCGACGACCGCGTCCTCACCAAGCGCGAGCCGTTGCGACACTTCAGCACGCAAGCGCGACACACCGATCGACAATTCATCACTCCGCCCGGGCGCTTCACCCAGCCAGAAGGGAATGTTGGGCGGCATGCCTTGCGCATCCTCGACGCGCACGCGGCCGGACTCGACCCGCAATACGCGATAGCTGGCGTTGCCGAGCTGGAAGATGTCGCCCGCCGTGCTTTCAATCGCGAAGTCTTCGTTGACCGTGCCGATCATGATCGCCTGCGGTTCCATGATCACGGCATAGTCGCCGGTGTCGGGGATCGTGCCGCCCGACATCACCGCCGTCATGCGACCGCCCTTGCGTCCGCGCAGGCGTTTGTGCACGGCATCTCGATGCAAGTACCCCGCGCGTGGACCGCGCCGGGTGCTGAAGCCGTCGGCGAGCATGCGCACCACGTCGTCGAATACTTTCCGTTCGAGTTGCGCATACGGCCATGCGCGACGGGTCCAGTCGTACAGCGCGTCCTCGTCCCATTCAGTGCTGGAGACCTCGGCGACGATCTGCTGCGCCAGCACGTCCAGCGGCGCCTTCGGCATGATCAATGCATCAAGCTCGCCACGGCGCACGCAGTCGAGGAGCGCCGCGCACTCGACCAGATCTTCGCGCGATTGCGGAAACAGCCGACCCTTGGGGACGCCGCCGAAATGGTGGCCGGCGCGGCCGACACGCTGCAACAGTGCCGCGATCGATCGTGGTGAGCCGAGCTGGCAGACGAGGTCGACGTCGCCGATATCGATGCCGAGTTCCAGCGACGCGGTCGCGACGAGCACCTTGAGTTCACCGCGCTTGAGCCGCTGCTCGGCGTCCAGGCGCAACTCCTTGGCGAGACTGCCGTGATGCGCGGCGACGGAATCCTTGCCGAGCCGTTCCGCCAGGTGGCGCGCAGCGCGCTCGGCCATGCGTCGTGTGTTGACGAATACAAATGTCGTGCGATGGCTTTCGACAAGTTCCGCAACGCGCGCGTAGACGAGGTCCCACTGTTCGTTCGACATGACCGGTTGCAGCGGGACGGGCGGCAGCTCCAGTGCCAGGTCGCGTTGCTTGGTGTAACCAATATCGACGATCGCGCAATCGGGCGTGCCGTCGCTGGCAACCGCGGCGGAACCGACAAGGAAGCGTGCGACTTCATCGATGGGTTTCTGTGTCGCCGATAAACCGATGCGGGTCAGCCGGCGGCCACACAAGGCTTCGAGGCGTTCGAGCGACAACGATAGATGGCTGCCGCGCTTGCTCGACACCATCGCGTGGATCTCGTCGACGATGACCGTGCGCGTCGACCCCAGCATGGCGCGGCCGGAGTCCGAGCCAAGCAGCACGTACAGGGATTCCGGTGTGGTCACCAGGATGTGAGGCGGCGTCCTGCGAAGCTTCGCGCGTTCGGATTGCGGCGTGTCTCCAGTACGCACGGCGGTGCGGATGTCCACGTCGGGCAAGCCCTGTCGCGCAAGTTGCGCGCGGATGCCTTCCAGCGGCGCTTCCAGGTTGATGTGGATGTCGTTGGACAATGCCTTCAGCGGCGAGATGTAGACGACCTGGGTCGCGTCGTTCAGGCCGTGCGACAGCCCCTCGCGGACCAGCGCATCGATCGCGGCGAGGAAAGCCGTCAGCGTCTTGCCCGAGCCGGTCGGGGCGGCAACGAGGGTGTTGCGACCGGCCGCAATCGCGGGCCATGCCTGGGCCTGTGCTGCGGTCGGGCCTGCGAACGCACCTTCGAACCACGCACGCACGGCGGGGTGGAAACCGGCGATCACTTCCCCGGCGGGGTTTGGCACCTGCGACATCCGCCTATTATCCTGCGCGATTCCCCGTCCCGGCTGAACGTCAGTGCTGAAGTCCAAACGTATCTGCGCGGCCATCCTGCACGCTGACACCAGTGCGTATCACTTCGTGAGATTGACTTGTGGATCCTGTCTGGACACCAGCGCGTGCCGCGGATCCGGTCATGGATGAAGCATATGCGCAGGGAAAGTGTCCTTGCCTGCCAGATGCGACGTCTGGCCCTGACGTCAGTCGACGTCAGGCGTGGCCGCGAACCTGTTTTGGAGGCCCCGTCGTCCTGGCATTGCTATTGGCACTTTGCGCATCGCAGGGAGCATTTGCCGCGCCACCCGTGCGGTCGACATTGCCAGGGATCGTGGTGGTCGGGCAACGCACTGTGCAGGGGACTCCTGCGTCGAACGACACGATCGATGTGACGACGATCTCGGCGCGTGCGCAACGCAGCGTATCGGAGGTGCTGCAACGCATCCCCGGCGTGTCGGCGCGCGACCGCCAGAACCTGGCGCAGGACGTGCAGCTGACGATTCGCGGTGTCGGCGCACGGTCGAGTTTCGGCGTGCGTGGGTTGCAGGTGTTTGCCGACGGCATCCCGGCCACGATGCCGGACGGCCAAGGGCAGGTGTCGCATATCCCGCTGGAACCCCTGGCGCGCGTGGATGTGCTGCGCGGCCCGTTTTCCGCGCTGTATGGCAATGCATCGGGAGGCGTGATCGCATTCTTCAGCGCCGATCCCCCACCGGTGCAGACGTTCGGTTTACGGGTGAGTGGCGGTAGTGATGGTCTTTCACGCAACAGCCTGTCATTGGCTGGCCCATGGACCCGTGGCGACGACGGTGTCGTCGTCGGTGGGTATCGTCTTGATGCCGGTCGGCTTGATCTGGATGGCTATCGCGCACACAGCCGTGCACGCCGCGATACCGCGCAAGCCCGATTGACGGCAAGCAACCAGAGCGGAATGACGTTCGCATTGACCGCCAATGCACTGGATCTCATGGCCGACGATCCGCAGGGGCTGACGTTTGCGCAGGCGCTGCAGGCGCCACGCGCCGCCAGCGCAGGGGCACTGGCATTCGATACCCGCAAGGCGGTGCGGCAGCGGCAAATTGGACTGCACATCGATCAGGCCCTCGGCACCCACAACGCACTGTCGCTCAATACGTGGGGCGGCACGCGCGCGACGTTCCAGATGCTGTCGATTCCCGTGGCGGCCCAAGCCAATCCCGCCAGCGGCGGAGGGGTCGTCGACCTGGATCGAGGATATTCCGGAGCGGATCTGCGCTGGCGCGGCGATGGAATGGTGTTGCATCGAGCAGCCAGCCTGACCTTTGGAATCGAATCGCAACGCTCCAACGAACACCGTCGTGGTTACCAGAATTTCGCGGGGACGCGCCTGGGCGTTGTGGGTGCGTTGCGGCGTGACGAGCATGACAGTGTCGGATCGCACGACGCCTATGCCGAAGCACGCTGGCAATTTGCCCGTCCGTGGATCGCGACCGTTGGCGTACGCCACAGCAGCGTCGATTTCCGTTCGCGTGATGCTTATGTCGCGGCCGGCAACCCGGATGACAGCGGTACATTGCGGTACACGCAGACGACGCCGGTGGTCGGATTGCTGTATCGGCCATCGGCGTGGCTGGAACTTTATGCGAATGCGGGCCGCGGGTTCGAGACGCCATCGTTTTCCGAGCTTAGCTATCGCGCCGACGGACGCAGCGGGCTCAATGATGCGCTACGGCCGTCGCGAAGCCGCAATGTTGAACTCGGCCTGCGTGCGCATCGTGATGGGCACACCTTTGAGGTGGCGACATTCGCCAGCCACACGCGCGACGAACTCGTCGTCGCCAGCAATCTTGGCGGACGCAGTACGTATGCCAACGCAGCGACCAGCGAACGCAAGGGCTGGGAAGTCTCCGCCGCTGGGCCGATCGCTTCGCGATGGCAGTACGCGTTGGCGTACACCCGCCTGGACGCGCGTTATCGCGACGGCTTCAACATCTGCCGCGCACCGCCGTGTGCACAGCCTGATACACGCATTGCAGCGGGCAATCGTATTCCCGCGACGACGCCACAGCTGGCATGGGCGGAGTTGCGTTGGTCACCGCATGCCAATGTCGATGCCTTCGCGCAAGGAAATGCCATCGGCCGGAGTTTTGCCGACGATGCCAATACCGCGCATGCGCCGGGTTACGCGACCCTGGATATTGGCGTCGAGCGACGCTGGAATATTGGAACTGTCTCGCTGGAAGGATTTGCGCGCGTGGACAACGTATTGGATCGGCACGCCATCGGCTCGTTGATCGTCAACGACAGCAATGCGCGTTATTTCGAGCCGGCGCCGGGGCGGGGATGGTTGCTGGGCGTATCAGTGCAGTTACGCAACCGATGACCGCAACTCAATGTGACCGGCTATGAACAAACGTGAGTATGGCCGGCAGCACTTCGGGTGCACGCTCTGGGTCGTAAAGGCCGGCCAGCGTGGTGGTATGGCCAGCGCCGGATAACAGTGCCACGGTGACCGGGACGTTCACCGCACGCAGGCGCGCGGCCAGCTCGGTGGTGTTGCGTGGCGCGACGGTGTGATCGTCCAGCCCCTGGATCAACAGGAACGGTGGCTCATCGCCATTGACATAGTTCACTGCCTGCGCCTTGGGCCATTGCGAAGGCGGCCCAAAAATGGGGGCATAGGTTTTGCCGACATTGAAATCGTAAGGCCCCGACAGCCCAATCACACCCGCCAGTCGTTTGGGCTGGACGCCGCGTTTTGAGAGGTAGGTGGCATCAGTCGCCAGCAGCGCGGCAATCTGCGCGCCAGCCGAATGACCCGCGATGAACATGCGCTGCGGATCGCCGCCGTATTCACTGGCATGCGCATGCGCCCAAGCCACGGCGTCGGCTGCGTCGTCCATGAACGCCGGGAATCCCGCGACGGGATACGTGCGGTAGTCGGCGACGATCGTCAGGACGCCGTTGTTCGCCAGGCGCTCGCCCACGAATCGATATTGATGCCGGGTACCCATCTTCCACGCGCCGCCATAGAAGAACACGACAACCGGGACCGGTGCTTTCGACGCCAAAGCGGTGACGCCCCGTGGCCGGTAGATGTCCAGCGAAAGCGCGCGATCTGGCGCGTACATCACGCTGGAGTCCGGCGGCGGCACGCCTCGATTCACATACGCGAAGAACACCCGCTCGCAGCCGCTGGAAAGCAGCGTGGCCAAGGCCAGTAACGGCGCGAATACAAGACGTCGTGGATTCATGTGGCGACCATGCAAAAAGAAGGGTGAGGGCAACGTCAGCGTGGCGCGGCCGACCGGCCCCCCGTTAGGATGCCTGCATGGATACGAGCGTCGGGGCCCATCTGGATGCGCTTCTACGCGCGGCGCAACTGCGAATCGATGCGGCCGATGCGCAGTTGTTGCTCGCGCATGCGTGCGCCTGCACGCGCAGCTGGCTCTATGCCCATGGCGAAGATGTCGTGGATGCAGCCACCCACGCCCGCTTCCTGGATCTTGTCGAACGCCGTGAGGCCGGTGAGCCGGTGGCCTACCTGATCGGGACGCGAGGCTTCTGGAACTTCGATTTGCGCGTCACGCCCGACACCTTGATCCCCCGCGCGGAGACCGAGCTGCTCGTTGAAATCGCACTGGCATATCTGCCGCCGACGGGTCATCCAAGCATCGCGGACCTTGGCACCGGCAGCGGCGCCATCGCGATCGCCTTGGCACGCGAACGTCCGCATGCACGCGTGGTCGCGACCGATGCCAGCGAGGCCACGCTCATGGTTGCGCGCACGAATGCCGTCTCGCTCGGAATCGACAACATCTCATTCATGCAGGGCGATTGGTGCCAAGCATTGGGCGATGAGCGCTTCGACATGATCGTCAGCAACCCGCCGTATATCGGCGCCGATGATCCGCACCTCTGCCAAGGCGACCTGCGCTTCGAGCCGGGTGCGGCGCTTGTGTCTGGTCTGGATGGGCTCGATGCCATCCGCAAAATCATCGAGCAGTCTCCAACGCATCTGGTGAGCGGTGGTTGTCTGTTGCTGGAACACGGCTCCACGCAGGCCGAAGCGGTACGCATCCTGCTGGCGCATGCAGGCTTTGCGGACATCGACAGTGCACGCGACCTGGAGCATCGCGAGCGCGTGACGTACGCGCATCTTCCTGTGTAATGACTTTACGGAGCTTGGCTGCGCCCGGGTTCCGACGGCGCTAGACTGTCAACACTGTCCGAAGGATGCGGAACATGCGCACGTTGTATCCCGCGATTACTCCCTACATGACGGGCATGCTTGCCGTCGACGACCGGCACACCCTGTATTACGAACAGTGTGGAAATCCCGAAGGCAAACCGGTCGTCCTGCTGCATGGCGGCCCAGGCGGAGGCTGCAACGCGCAGATGCGCTGCTTCCATGACCCGGCGCGTTATCGCATCGTGCTCTTTGATCAGCGTGGCAGCGGACGCTCCACGCCGCACGCAGACCTGACGGACAACACCACGTGGGACCTCGTCGCGGACATCGAGCGCCTGCGCGACACTTTGGAGATCGACCGCTGGCAGGTATTTGGTGGCAGCTGGGGCTCCACGCTGGCCCTGGCTTATGCGCAGACCCATCCGCAATGCGTGACCGAACTGGTGTTGCGCGGCATCTTCATGCTGCGCCGCTGGGAGCTCGAGTGGTTCTACCAGCAGGGCGCATCGCGATTGTTTCCCGAGGCATGGGACAAATACATCAGCGCGATTCCCCATGGCGAGCGCGGCGACCTGATTGCTGCGTTCCACCGCCGCCTGACCTCCGACGACGCGGCGACGCGCCTGGCTGCCGCGCGCGCGTGGAGCGTGTGGGAAGGTGCCACGAGTTACCTGCGGGTAGACGACGAATTTGTCGATGGGCATGAAAACCCGGCCTTTGCGTTGGCATTCGCCCGCATCGAGAATCATTATTTCGTCAATGCCGGGTTCTTCGATGCGGACGATCAGTTGCTGCGCGATGCCCACCGCATCGCCGGGATTCCCGGCGTCATCGTGCATGGGCGATACGACGTGGTCTGCCCCGTGCAGAGCGCATGGGACCTGCACAAGGCGTGGCCGGACGCGGAGTTGATGATTTCACCGACGTCAGGACATTCGGCGTTCGAGGCCGAGAACATCGACGCATTGGTGCGCGCGACCGATCGATTCGCCTGATCAGTCACGGCCGTCCGTGCCTGCGACCAGCGACCCATCCGGGTTGTACTCGATCATCCACAGCCCGGCCCACAGCTTGAGATCCAGCTCGAAGCCCTCGCGTGATTTCTGCATCAGCCATGCCGGGGCCGTGGCACGGGGCACAGCGTGCACGATGATGTCCTCACCTGCGACGCCACCACCCGGGCCAACCCTGGTCAGGCCCGTGGCGCGAACAAAGGCAATGCGTTCGCTGCTCATCCCCGACGAGGTGGGGCCAGACAACAGGACCTCGACGTTGTCGGCCTGCCAGCCTGTTTCCTCGATCAATTCACGCCGTGCGGCATCGGCCAGCGTGTCGTGCGCATGGTCATCGCCAACAAGCCCCGCCGGCATTTCCATGGTCCTCGCGTGCAGTGGCACACGGTACTGCTCGACGAACAACACCTCATTGTCGGGCGTCACTGCAATGATGATGACGGCCATGCCGTTGCCATGCGTGCGTTGCGCATATTCCCACTGACCCTGCACGACCATGCGCAGGTATCGGCCTTCGTAAACGATACGCGACACATCGCTGGCGTGATCGCCATCAGCACCATCGCTCATTGATACGCCTCCGAAACTTCAATGGTCGCTGCAGGTGCGAATTCAATTCCTGCGGCGGCGTGTAGTCGGCGCCGGGTCAATGGCCCGAATCCCAGGGCATCGCACAGCGACACCAGCGTTGCAGCGTCCACGTCGATGCGGGTGAAATCCCGGGCGCCATCCAGCGGCGCGTCGAGCGCGATCGTCGAGAGTCGACGACACACCAAGGCCTGCTCGCGATGCAGTCGCAGCTTGGCCGCTGCCTGTGCCGCGCCGCGGAAGCGCAGGTAAGGGACTTCGTCGATGCGCGCCAGCAGCTCATCAAGACTGCCGAAATGCGACAGCAACGCGGCTGCCGTTTTCGCGCCGATGCCTGGCACGCCGGGAATGTTGTCGACCGCGTCTCCGCAAAGCGCAAGGTAGTCGGCGATCTGGTGCGCATGCACGCCATGGCGCGCCTTGACGCCATTCGCGCCCCAGCGTTGGCCGCGGGCGAAATCCCATTGCTCATCCATGCCGATGAGCAGTTGCGACAGATCCTTGTCGGCAGACACGATCACGCCGCGATGGCCGGCCGCTCGCGCGACATGCAACGCGCTGCCGATCAGATCGTCGGCTTCGTATTCGCGATGTGCCAGCACCACCAGCCCGAGCGCCATGCATAGCGCCTTGCACTGCACGAACTGGTGTCGAAGTTCGTCCGGGGCAGGATCGCGATTGGCCTTGTACGCTGGATATATAGCATTGCGAAAGCAGCTGTCGAGCGCTTCGTCGAAGGCGACCGCGATGTACCTTGGGCGCTCGCGTTCCAGCAGTTCCAGCAGGAAGCGCGCGAAGCCGTGTACGGCATTCGTCGGCCAGCCATCGGCGTCGCGGAATGTGTCGGGCATCGAATGCCAGGCGCGGAAGATGTAAAGGCTGGCGTCGACGAGGTACAAGGTCGTCGCGCCCGACGATGCTTGATTCGCATCGATCGAACGTAACCCGGGATTGTCATCCGACGAAGTCATGCATCCGTCCAGTCGCTGAGCAAGGTCTTGGGGTCTGGTCGATCACGTTCGGGAGCGACGAGTTTCCCGGTGCCGATGTGGATGAAACCGACGATGCATTCTTCTTTGGTGACGCCGAGCAAACTCAGGATCGCCTCGTCATACGCCGCCCACCCGGTCAGCCATTGCGCGCCGAAACCCGCAGCCTGCGCGGCCTGCAATAGTGCAAAGCACACGCACGAAGCCGACGAAAACCGTTCGGATACTGGAATCTTCTCATCCGGCCCGACCTGGGCGATCACCGTGACGATGACAGGCGCGTGGGAGAAGCGGTCGCGCTCCTTGTCGATCATCGCGGAACCAGCATCTGGGTCGCGCTGCAGGGTGCGTATCACCAGCGCTTCGCCGAGTTTGCATCGATCGTCCCCGCTGATCCGCAGGAAACGAAACGGCACGCGCTTGCCGTGATCGGGCACGCGCACGGCCGCGCGCAGCATGCCCAGCAAGGTGCCGTCGTCCGGACCCGGTGGGGTGAGTTGTTTGGAAGGCACGGACCGGCGCATGTCGAGGCAGGCAAACGTACCAACGCCGGTGGCAGGCTCGTCGTTGTGGCTGGTCGGCCCGAATGAGAGTGGCATCACAAAATCCGCTGCAGGTAGTAGACGTCGCCCATGGTGCCACTATGCTGCGAATCTATAGTGGTCGGCGCCCCCGCGCTGACGCTTGCCGCTCCGGTACCCCCGTGCCGAGCGAGGTGTCCCATGTCCATGCACCCCTTTGGCAGGGCAGGTGTTGCCGGTACTGACCCGGTGCATCTGCTTGATGAGCTGAAACGCATCGCGGTCGAACAACTCGGTGCGATCCCGAACGATTTGTATCGCCCCATCGCCGAACAGTTGCAGGATCAGCTTGTGCTGGCCAAAGCACAGTTGTCCAGCACCGAAACACAACGCGTGGATCTTGCAAACGTGCTGGCCTTGCGCCAGCGCAGTGCCAGCCTGGTCATGCGCTACCGCGAGTTGATCGCGCACAATTTCGACGACTTCCATGGCCGTCCCATGCTGTCGCGACCCGGAGCGCCACTAGGACTTGTGGGCGAAGACGAACTCGGCTTCCATCTGGCCGGGCAGCGCCTGGCCGAATCGATCGATGCACGCTACCAGGTGCCGCTGGAATTGCTCGGGATGCGCTTTGAGGCGCTGGCGACGGCATTGGACGCGCAGACCACGACCAATCCGGTCGGCGCGTTGCGCCTGGCCGGAGCCTTCGTGCGCACGTTCCACGACGCAGAGGTCTCGGAAACATTGCAGGCCTTGTTGTTCCGGCAATACGAACTGGAATTGTCCAAGGTTCTTGGCGACCTCTACAGCCGGCTCAACCAGCATCTGGTCGCCGGTGGATTCCATGCCAATCTGCGCGCCGATGCGGTCGCGCCAACGCCGGCGCAACGCCCGGCACCTGTTGCGGGGCCTCATTCAACGCAGGCGTTAGCTGCGTTGGTGCAAGGCTCGGTCGCCACAGAGTCGGTGCCGCTCCATGGCCGCTCGCAGGATGACGTCGTCCAGCAACGTGTCATGCAGGATGCCACCTCATCAGACGGCCACGTCAATCCCGGGCGCTCCCGGCAGCAAGCGGCCACCGATGCGGGTATTGACGTCTTCCGGGTATCGGCCGAGGCCCGGGTACAACACCAGCGACTTCGTGATTTGCTGCACGCATGGCGTGGGCGGCTTCCCAAGCTGGATTTTACCAAGTCGCCTGCGACGAAAAGAATACGTCCACGGCCGGTGCAGCCATTTACTACGGACGCGCAGCCACCATCGAATGAACCGCAATCTTTGAACGCTGCCTGGTCGGAGTTCCTGACCCCTTCCGCAGGCCCAGCTCCGCTTGGGCGAGCCGACACCACGCCCGCCGTTCAACAAGCGAAGCCTGCGGCGCCACTGCGTGAGTTGCGGGCGGAGGAGCTGACCAGCGTCGCGGCCCTCCTGCAGCGCGACAGTGCATGGGTGTTCGAAGCGGCCTTGACTGGCAATGGAGCGCTGCATGCCGCGATCCGTCATCAGCTCATGGATGGCGCGCGCAGCCTGGGCATCGATCCGGAGTCCATCAAGCTCGGTGAACATGAGGAAGACGCGATCGACATGGTCGGCCTGATGTTCGAAGCCCTGCTCGATACGCACGCGTTGGTCGCGCCAGTGCGCAAACTGTATGCCCAGCTGGTGATGTCGTATGTGCGAATCGCGATCACCGATGAAAACCTCTTCGTGCGTCCGGACCACCCGGCGCGACGGTTGCTGGATGCACTCACACTGAGCTGCGAAAGCAACGATGGCGCCTCGCCGCAGGAGCGTGAGTTACTGCAACGTGCCGGACAGACGGTCGCGCACGTGGTGGCCGAGTTCAATGAAGATCTGGTGATCTTCGATCTTGCGGCAAATGAATTGCAGGATCTGCTGCAGCAACAACGTCGTCGTGCCGAAGTGGTCGAGCGGCGATCAGCAGATACCGTGCACGGACGCGAGCGCCTGTTGCAGGCACGCCTGCAGGCCGCCGCGGCGCTGGCGCAACGCACGTCGGCACGGTTGCTCACGCCAGTCACCGCGCAATTCCTCGAACAACATTGGCAACACCACCTGGTACAGATGCTGTTGCGCGATGGACAGGGATCACAGCGTTGCACCCAGGTATTGGGACTGGCCGATGCCTTGGTGTCGGTCGATGAAGCCGCCGCGCGCGCGGAAGGAGGGCGTGTCGCCCAGCGAGTGCTCGCGCTGCACGCCGGATTGGTCGATTGTCTATCCAGCTCTGGACTGGACGATCAGGTGGCAAACGAATGGATGGCCGGGCTTGCGCGTGCGATGGCGTTCCCTGACTCGTCACGCGAGGTGATGGCGTTGCCGGTGATGCCGCAATTGGCCGACGACGGCGAAGATGCGCGGCTGCTGCAGGTGGTCGGCGGACACGCCGCCTACGATTTCGATCCGGTGGTCTCGGAACGCATGGCCACGTTGCGCCCCGGCTGCTGGCTGCGGCTGTCCGATGAAAATGGCGAGGAGGGTTCGGTCAAGGTCGCCTGGATCAGCCCGCTGACCTCGCGGCTGTTGCTGGTGAACCGACGCGGCCTGCGCAAGCTGGTGGCATCCCCGCAACAACTGGCGGCGCTGGTCAAGGCCGGGAAGTTGTCGGATAACGCTTCGGACCTGCCATTCGATGAAGCAATGCGGCATGTCCGGCAACGGTTGGATGAAACCACCAGGGCTGCCTGAGCCTGCGCGGCCGCACCCATGCATGCTTTGGCATGCATGGGTGCTACGCATTCGCTAGGATGCGACAACGCAGTGCACGGAGTGCGGCATGGCAGGTGTGGTCATTGGCGTCGCGCGGGAAACCACGCCGGGTGAGCGACGCGTCGCGCTGACGCCGGAAACCTGCAGCAAGTTGATCAAGGGCGGAGCGAGCGTTCAAATTCAACCGGGCATCGGCAACGGCGCCGGGTTCCCCGACGAGGCCTATATCCAAGCCGGCGCGCTGCTGGTCGACGACGCGAGTGCCGATGCCGATCTCGTGTTGTGCGTGCAGGCGCCATCGTCGCCTGTGATCGAGCGCATGCGATCGGGCGCGGTGCTGGTCGGGATCCTGCAACCGCAGGCCGAAGCGTCGCGCGAACAAGCCCTGCAAGCGCGCGACATCGTTGCGTTCCCTCTCGAACGCCTGCCGCGCACCACGCGTGCCCAGGCGATGGACGTGCTCAGTTCGCAGGCCAGCATGGCCGGTTACAAGGCGGTGTTGATCGCCGCGCAACTGGCGCCGAGATTCTTTCCGATGCTGACCACCGCAGCGGGAACCATCCGGCCGTCCAAGGTGCTGATCGTCGGCGCCGGTGTCGCAGGCCTGCAGGCGATCGCCACCGCCAAGCGCCTGGGCGCGCAGGTCGAAGGCTTCGACGTGCGCCCGGAAACCCGCGAACAGATCCAGTCGCTGGGCGCAAAATTCCTTGACCTTGGGGTCAGCGCGGCGGGCGAAGGCGGTTACGCGCGCGCGCTGACCGATGACGAGCGCGCCGAGCAGCAACGTCGTCTCGGCGAGCACCTCAGGACTATTGATGTCGTCGTCTGCACCGCCGCCGTTCCCGGTCGCCCAGCGCCGAAAATCCTCACGCAGGCAATGGTCGCGGGCATGAAGCCAGGGAGCGTGATCGTCGACCTCGCCGCGGAGACCGGCGGCAACTGCGAGCTCACGCGTCCCGGTGAAACCTACGCATCCGCCGGCGTCACCATCGCAGGGCCGCTTGACCTTGCCAGCCAGGGCGCGTTGCATGCCAGCGAAATGTACGCACGCAACGTGTTGAACTTCGTCGGATTGCTGCTGAAGGACGGCCAGCTGGCGCTCGACTGGAGCGATGATTTGTTGGCAAAAACGGTTTGGCCGGAGCGCGCGACAGCGGTGGCACCATCGACGTAAAGCGGGTTTAAGTCCTCATCCGGGCGCACCGGCACAAGCATCCAAGCACGGGCTTCAAGGCCGGTTCTGTCCCAGGTAAGCCCGCCGCTGTTCGGGCGTCATCGCGCGCCATTGCTTCCGCAGTGCGCGACGCTGCTCGGGAGTCATGTCCCGTGTTTTCTGGAACAGCGCACGCATCGTCTGGCGCTGGTCCGACGGCATTGCTTCCCATCGCCCCTGGCCTTTATGCGCTTGCTCGCGTTGTTCCGGGCTGAGCTGCCGCCAGCGCTGGGCATGCTCGAACATGCGTCCGCGCATCTCAGGATTTGAATCCCAGCGCTCGCGGACAGGCGCGACCAGCAGATCGCGTTGCGTGGGCGACAACTGCTCCCATGCCGGCATGGATTGCGCCAACGCATTGCCGGTGATCAGCATCAGGGCAACAAGGATCGACAGCACCCTGGATCGTCTCATGATGTACGACATGGTCACTCCGTCGCGAACGATTTCGCATCGTCCGATGCAAGCCATAGATACAGGTCGGGAGATTCGTCGAGCGTGGCGACCAGTTCCCCGCCGTCGGCCTTGGGTTGGGCTGCAACCACAGCGTCTTGTGGGGCCACCAAAGTCACCGGCGGCGCGATTGCCGAGTGCTCGTCATTGCCGGCGCGCCATTGCATGCCAAATCCCAACACCAGCGCCAGCGAGCACGCCGTCGCCAATAGCCAAGCAGGGCGACGACCATGTTTTTCATGAGCATTGCCTGCGAGCGTGGCGCGCAAACGGTTGTGCAACTGGATGCGCGTGCGTGGCGACAACTGCATCGTCGCCTGCGCGTAGCGTGCACGCATCGCGGCATCAAAGTCTTCAGCGCGAGGATCTTGGATATTCATGGCAGTGCCCCATTGCAAAGCGTCATCGAAATTCTTCCAGTTGCCGTCTCAGCGCTTCGCGTGCGCGCGACAGGTGGGTCTTGACTGATCCCTCGCTGCAGGCCATCGCGCGCGCCGTATCGGCAACATCCAGCTCCTCCAGCACCCGCAGGCTGAAGGCTTCGCGCTGCCGCCGCGGTAACCCTGACAACGCCGCGGCCATCAGCGCATACGCTTCGCGGCCTTCGTGGGTCCGCGCAGGATCCGGTCCCTCATCGGCCCAATCGACCGACATTGACTGTTGATCGCCATGCGTATCGACGGAGCGCGTGTGATCGAACGTAAGCCAGCGCAATCGAAAATTCCGGCGTCTCTGCACATCCACAACCCGCCGACGCAGGATGCTCCAGAACAGCGGCGCCCATTCCATTGATGGTCGTTCACGATAACCGAGCATGCGCATCATCGCTTCCTGCACGGCGTCCAGCGCGTCCTCGCGCTGGCGCAGTCCAATCTCGGCGAAGCGGAACGCGCGTGGGCCGATGTCCGCCAGGAAGGTTTCGATGGAGGCATGCTCGACCGTAACCGGAGAAGAACTCTCCGGCCCATCCGTGCCCGTGACGACAGCAACTGCTGCCGTCTCTGGCTCGGACAACCCCGGGGGATGCTGAAGGGCATGTGGCGACACGCGCGCAGCTTACGCTTGCTGTTGGCAGCAGGACTTAATGGTGGCGATCCCAGCGACGGTCGACGCGCGCGCCGCGACGGTCGAGACGATGATCGATGCGATCTCCTCGTCCGGCCAGCCGATGCTCGACGCGCTGACCACGCTGGTCGAGACGGTGGTCGATGCGGTCGCCGCGACGCTCAAGCGAGGCAGCGCGCTTGTCATGACCCAGCGCTTCCTGATGTTCAGCGCGGCGGTCGTAGCGAGCATCGATGCGGTCGCCACGATGATCCAGCCGATTCTCGATGCGCTCACCGCGCGCATCCAGTCGGTGGTCGATGCGATCGCCGCGGTTGTCGAGGCGATGCTCGACACGGTCGCCGTGGTCGACGGCCATGGCCGCGCCGGTGGACATCAGCAACATCGCGCTTGCCAGCGCGAGGGACAGGGTACGTTTCATCTGGGTTCTCCTCGTCGCAGGAACAGCCTGCAACAATGGGAACGTCGGGCTTGGACGCCGGTTGACAGTCGGTCGGGCGGATTCAGCCACGGTTATGATGCCGGCAGGCAACGGGGGACTTCGCGATGGATGACGGCTTGATGGTCGGGCTCTATATTTTCATGCTGGCGGCGATTGCCGGCCACGTCATCATTTCTCGGGTGCCGGTCATCCTGCACACCCCGCTGATGTCGGGCAGCAACTTCATCCACGGCATCGTCCTGATTGGTGCGATGGTCGTACTCGGCCATGCGGACACACCACTGGAAAAAGTGATTGGATTTGTCGCCGTGCTGCTTGGGGCGGGCAATGCCGCCGGCGGGTATGTCGTCACCGAGCGCATGCTCGAGTTGTTCAAACCATCCAGGAAGCCGGTGAAGCCCGGAGCGGATGCATGAGCGATATTCCTGCGCTGTTGAACGGCGCCGCCGCCGCAAGCTATTTCATCGCGGCCACATTGTTCCTGCTCGGGCTGCAGCGCATGGCCTCACCGGTGACCGCCCGCAGCGGCATCCACTGGGCCGGCACGGGCATGGTCATCGCCACCGTGGCGACGTTCTTGTTGCCGGGCCTGCAGAACATCGCACTGATCATGGTCGCGCTGGTGATCGGCGTCGCGTTGGCGTGGATCTCCGGCAAGAAGGTGGCGATCACCGACATGCCGCAGATGGTCGCGCTCTACAACGGGATGGGCGGTGGCTCGGCGGCGGCTATCGGTGCGGTCGAGCTATTGAGATTCTCCGCGGCAGGCGGCGCGCCTTCGATGGTGACGCTGGTGCTGGGCGTGGTGGGTGCGTTGATTGGCGCGGTGTCGCTCGCAGGCTCGGTGATTGCGTGGGCAAAGCTCGATGGACGCATGGACAAACGCTACACGTTCCCCGGCCAGCAGCTGTTCAATCTTGCGGTGTTCGTGGCGGCACTGGTGCTGGGCGGCTTGGTCATTCATTCGCTTGGGATCGACTTCATCCTTGCGTTCTTCATCGCGGCGCTGGCGCTGGGCGTGTTGATGACATTGCCCATTGGCGGCGCCGACATGCCGGTGGTGATCTCTTTGTACAACGCGCTGACCGGGCTGGCGGTGGCGTTCGAAGGTTACGTGCTCGGCAACCAGGCGCTGATCATCGCCGGCATGATGGTCGGTGCGGCCGGCATGCTGCTGACGCGGCTGATGGCGAAGGCGATGAACCGCTCGATCAGCAGCGTGCTGTTTTCCAATTTCGGCGGCGCAAGTGGGCAGGCGCAGGAAATTTCAGGGACGCAAAAACCCATCGAAGCAGGCGACGTCGCTGCGATGATGGCCTACGCCGAACGCGTGGTGATCGTCCCCGGTTACGGCATGGCAGTCGCGCAGGCGCAACACAAGATCTGGGAGTTGGCGCAGAAGCTCATGGACCGCGGCGTCAAGGTCAAGTTCGCGATCCACCCCGTCGCCGGCCGCATGCCGGGCCACATGAACGTGCTGCTGGCGGAAGCCGGTGTTCCGTACGACCTGATCGCAGACATGGACGACATCAATCCGGAGTTCCCCAACACCGATCTCGCGTTGGTGATCGGCGCCAACGACGTGGTCAATCCTGTCGCGAAAACCGATCCGGCGTCACCGATCTACGGCATGCCGATCCTTGACGTGGTCAATGCCAAGAACGTCGTCGTGATCAAGCGCGGGAAAGGGACGGGTTTTGCGGGCATCGAAAACGCGCTGTTTTATGCCGACAACACCCGCATGCTGTATGGCGACGGCGCGGACGTCGCTGGCGCGCTGGTGAGCGAACTCAAGGCGGTCGACGGCGGACATTGAGTCGGCTCCTATCGCGACGCCACTGCCGCCAGCACCAGGGACGTTGCCAGCCAGAACAGGTCGGACGGTGGGTTGGCGAGGTTGGCCAGCGTCCAGGCATAAAACGGCCCGAGCTTGGTCAGTGACTCCCACGGCAGCAATCCCATTGACCGACCGATCTGGGCTGCGACGATGCCCCAGTTGGCAAGTGCGATGGTGAATGCAGTCGAGGCAACAGCGAGCGCCGCGCGTGGCCAGCCGGGGGGCATTTTTGCCATGCGCAACAGGAAGACGGCATCCAGGGCAGCCAATATCGCCATCCAGCTGGATTGCCGGTCGCGGGCGAACGCCACCAGCACCCACGCGGCGGCAAATCCGAAACTGCCAACAGTGAGCAGGGCAGGGGCAACCCAGTGGGAGCGACGCACGGGGGGCGGTACGGCATCGATCACTGCGGTCATCCAGGGCAGCCGTGGTTGGCAAAGCCCGACAGCATAGCCTTGAGGCTCGATCCTAAGCGGTGCAGAACCATCGCGGCGGTAGAATAGGGGCGTCGCGGCGCTATGCCGCCGTTCGTGTCGTGAAGCATGTACTCCCGCAACAGCGAACCCGTGCGTTTCGAGCGCGACTGCGCCGCCGTGCTGGTCCCGCAGGGCGAGGTGGTAAACCTGCCTGCCGGCAGCGTCGGCTACATCACGCAGTCACTCGGCGGCAGCTACACGATTTTCGTCGAGGGCAACCTGTTCCGGATTGCGGGCAGCGATGCCGATGCGATCGGCAAGGATCCCCCGGAGCCGCTGGAGCTCGCCGCCGGGGCCAGCGATGAGGCCGTCGAGCAGCTTGTCTGGAAGCAGCTGAGAACCTGCTTTGACCCCGAGATCCCAATCAACGTCGTTGATCTGGGGCTGGTCTACGAAGCTGTCGTCTCGCGACGTGAGGATGGCGAGCGCCAGGTTGACGTCAAGATGACGCTCACCGCGCCGGGGTGCGGGATGGGCGACATCCTGATTGACGATGTCCGCACCAAGCTGGAAATGATCCCGACCGTGGCCGAGGCCGACGTCGAGCTGGTCTTTGACCCGCCGTGGAACCGGATGATGATGTCCGAAGCCGCACGCCTCGAGACCGGGATGCTTTAGGGCGTGAGGGTATAGGGATGAATGTCCCCCTTTCTTTTCGTTTGCAGCTCTAGATTCGCTGTTAAAAAAAATTGGCGTCACGCCAATGTGACGCCCTCCTCCTCCAATCGGTGACGCATTCATCTTTCCCTGAGGTCAACATTACAAAACTGTAATGTCAATCCGTTGAAAAGTGATAGGTCCGTCACAAAAAACCCCGCTTTCATGCTGCACCTGCAACGTGACTAGTCCTCATGTGACGCATACCGTCACTTCGCGGTGCAGGTACATCTGTACCGCCCCTTGTCCGGTGTTCGGGCCGGCGGCGCCGCGACTCAGCGGATCCCTCCGCCACGGGGTATTGCAAAAGCATCGATCCAAGGCCTCTTGTCGAGGCCGTGTATCCGTGCGGCGTCGAGGGCCGCCAAGCTGTTCGGCGTGTCTGTTGGAAGACCACGCGACGCCCTCCGGGGCGTCATTCGTAACCAACCGCCTAGAAGCGGGACCACAATTTCCTGGGGAACTACAACGTGATCCGATCAAGCAAGCTCAACAAGGCGAGCATCAGCCTGATGTTCGCCTTCGCCACCCTGACTGCCGGCGCTGGTTTCATCAGCTTCGACGCGCAGGCCGCAGTCGCGGGCCATCCCGAAAAAGCCAACGGCAAGCCAAGCCCGCAAGTGACCAACCCGTATTCGCCACGCTACCAGCATGAGTACCGGCACGGCGCGATTCCGACCATCGGCGTCCACCAGGCGATGAAGAAGTGGGAGCAATCGCACGCGACCCAGAATGCCCTCACGGCCTCCACCGATGAGAGGACTCTGTCGTACGGCGGCGGTGTCGGTGGCGTCGGCGTGATGTTGGGGCAGGCCAAGGTCTACCTGGTGTTCTACGGCAACCAATGGGGCGGTTCGAGCACGGATGCCAATGGCAACCTGAAGTTCGCCAATGACGCCGCAGGGGCTGCCGGCGCTGCCCAGCAGATGTTCAAGGGCATCGGCACCAACGGGGAGACCTGGCAGAATGAACTGACCCAGTGGTGCAACACGTCTTCCGGCGCAACCTCCTGCGCCGCCGGCATACCGCGCACCCCGCGGCAGAGCAACATCGTCGCCGGCGTCTGGTACGACAGTGCCGTCACGTCACCGGCCGCGGCCACTGGCACGCAGTTGGCCCAGGAAGCGATCCGCGCCGCCGCACACTTCGGCAATACGGCAGCCGGCTCCAACACCAACACCTATTACGTGATCATGTCGCCAAAAGGCACTAACCCGGACAATTACCAAGGCCAGTACTGCGCTTGGCACGACTACACCGGCGACGGCTTCGGCGTCACGGCACCGGGTGGGGATATGGCCTTCAGCAACCAGCCATACAACATTGATTCCGGCGCGGGTTGCGGCGTGGGCTTCGTCAATTCGGGTTCGGCCGGCACGCTCGACGGCTACACGATGACGCTCGGCCACGAATGGCAGGAAGCGATGTCCGACTGGTTCCCGGCTGGCGGCTGGACCAACCATGGCACCGGCGCTCACAAAGGCCAGGAAAACTCCGACGAGTGTGCCTGGATCGCTGCCGGATCCGCCGGCGGCGCAGCGAACATCTCCTTCAGCACGGGCACTTTTGCTGAGCAGGCCAGCTGGTCCAACGACACCGATTCATGCGCGATCTCGCACGCAGACGTTAGCGGCGGTGGTGGTGGTGGTGGTGGCGGCGGCGGTGGTGGCGTACTGAGCAACGGCGTGGCGGTGAACAACCTCTCCGCGTCGACCGGCGCGTACGTCAAGTACACGATGGTGGTTCCGGCTGGTGCTACGAATCTGGTGTTCACGCAATCAGGTGGCACCGGCGATTCGGACATGTACGTGAAGTTCGGGAGCGCGCCGACCGACACGTCCTACGACTGCCGTCCGTACGTCAACGGCAATGCCGAGACCTGCACCTTCGCCACACCGTCCGCGGGTACCTACTACATCAACCTGAAGGCCTACTCGACGTTCTCGGGTGTCAGCCTCAAGGGCAGCTACAGCACTGGTACGGGCGGCGGTGGCGGTTGCACGCCGAGCGGCACGACGCTGTGCAGCGGTTCGTCGGTGGCCCTGCCATCGAAGTCGACCGGAGGTGTCTCGTCGACGTACTCGCTGGCGGTTCCGGCTGGCAAGACCAGCGTGGTGTTCAACATCTCCGGTGGTACGGGTGATGCGGACATGTACGTGAAGATCGGCAGCGCGCCGACCTCGTCCAGCTATTCGTGCCGTCCGTACCTGACCGGCAACAACGAAACCTGCACGTTTAACACGCCGACGGCGGGTACGTACTACGTCAACGTGCGGGCTTATGCGGCCTACTCGGGCGTGACCCTGAAGGCTACGATCTCGCCGTAACAGCTAGCGCAACTCCTGCAACAACAAACCCCGGCTTCGGCCGGGGTTTTTTTGTGCCTTGAACGTGTGGAACTGGACGCGCCAAATCCCGACCTCAAATCAAGTTTTCGTGACATCCCATAACACAGTCCTGTGATCGCCCGGTTTCCTGGCCAAATCTGGGACTACTTGGGAGGGCAACATCATCCGCAGTTGTAGGCCAGCACCTTGCGTGCGTTGTCGATGCGAAGATTCAAGCGTGTGGGATCGACTTCGTTGGTAATCATCATCCCTGGTCGCAGCACGCGGACGGTATTCGCGCCGGCTTCAATGCGTGCCTTCTCGATGAGAGCATCGTCGGCTACCAGGCCGAGCGTCCACGAAAGCTTGCGAGCGTCGCAAGTATTTGGAGGAGGGTTGTTAGTGCCGACGGGTGAGGTTGTTGTCGCTTCGTGCGTAGGAGCAGCACACGCCGAAAGTGTGAAGGCCATCAGCAAAACAGCGTATCGGCAAGAATTCATTTGAACTCCTTGAGGCAAAAGGAAGGACCGTGGGTAGCGGCTACCATCCTGAGTCTACTTGGCTGTACTGCCGCCCAAGAGAACTCCGGTGTTACCGATTGCTTCACACACAAAAACCCAAGCGTGAGCCACAACATCGCCACGTTACAAATTCGCCCATGCCGTTCAATGACAGATCGTTGCCGCCCAGGCGCGGCCCCGGCCCTCATGGAACCGAGAATCGTCGGACCCGCTTGGATATTTGGTCGGCAAGGCGCGCCCGGCTGGGCTGGAACTCCTGCCTAAAATTCCCCTGGATGCTCTTAAAAGCCCCGGAATCTTGTCTAGCCCAAAAGTCATGGCTTTCAAACGGTCAACATATCTGAAATGAGACATCCATCACATATATGCCCCCTATTTATGCTGCAACTGCAGCGTGACTGTCATACAGGTGACGTTTAACGTCACGTTCGTGGGGCAGTACACCGTCGTCACTTTTGGTCTGGGCCATTTCCTGGGCCGGCGCCGCGACTCGCGGGCATTCCAAAGCTTCGGGGGAAGAGATTCATCAGAAAGTGCGGGCCGGGATCATCGGCTGGCACGCGTACGGCCGCGAGGCGCAATCGCCTTCGGTGCAATGCCATTAGCCAACAGCAGTACGGATCGCCCGCCGGGTCGACCCGCCGACCAAATTGCCTTGAGGAAATGACTCGTGATGCATTCCAGCAACCGTCACCGTTATCTTGTCGCGCTCACCCCACTGGCATTCGCGCTCGTCGCGATGTCTGCCCAAGCCGCCACCCGCGTCGAGCTCCACAGCCTTGATGTCGCGCAGGCCAATCACCAGTACTCGTTGGCCAGCGCTACCGTCGGCGCACCGGCGTCGACCACCATGAAACATGCCGAGCTCCTTGGCCTGGACGCCAATTCGTCCCTGCAGACGTTGGCCGTCAGCCATGACTCCAACGGCACGGAGCATTACCGTTACCAGCAGACCTTTCGTGGCATCCCGATCTTCGGCGAGCACGTGATCGTCAGCCAGGACAAGACGGGCAAGGTCACCAACCTCTTCGGCCGCTCAGTGTTGGGCATGGCTGGTGAACTGTCGGGCGCGGCGCCGAAGCTGGGCAAGGCGCAGGCCATCTCCATCGCCAAGGCATCGACCTTGGGCAACCGCATCGTCACGCGTGATGACACCCGCCAGATGATTTACATCGACGGCGCCAACCATGCCCACATGACCTATGTCGTGTCGTACTTTGCGGACAGCATCAAGGGTGGCAATCCGACCCGGCCGTTCGTCATCGTCGATGCCAACACCGGCAAGATCCTGAAGAAGTGGGAAGGCCTCGAAACGTCCGCGATCGGCACCGGCCCGGGCGGCAATGCCAAGACTGGCCAGTACGAGTGGGGTTCCGGCGGCCTGTACGGATATCTCGACGTTGCGCAGTCGGGCAGTACTTGCACCATGAACAACACCAACGTGAAGTCGGTGAATCTCAATGGCGGCACCACCGGCACCACCGCGTTTACCTATACGTGCCCGCGCAATACCTACAAGGCCATCAACGGCGCCTACGCCCCGATCAATGATGCGCATTATTTCGGCGGTGTGATCACGCAGATGTATCCCGCTTACACTGGCTACAACGCGTTGAACTTCCAGCTCATCATGCGCGTGCACTACAGCTCGGCATACGAAAATGCGTTCTGGGACGGCACCGAAATGAGCTTTGGTGACGGTGCCAGCACGTTCTACCCGCTGGTGAGCGCCGACGTCGCTGGCCACGAAGTCTCGCACGGCTTCACCGAGCAGCATTCCAACCTGACCTATTCCGGCCAGTCCGGCGGCATGAACGAGGCGTTCTCGGACATGGGCGGTGAGGCGACCGAGAACTACTGGAAGGGCTCCAACGATTTCCTGGTTGGCACCGAAATCTTCAAGGCCAGTGGCGCGCTGCGTTACATGTGCAACCCGACCCAGGACGGCCGCTCGATCGACAACGCCGCCAACTACACCAGCAGCCTGGACGTCCACAACTCCTCGGGCGTGTACAACAAGGCGTTCTGCAACCTGGCCAAGACATCGGGCTGGAGCACGGCGACGGCGTTCAAGGCCTTCGCACGAGCCAACGCGATTTACTGGACACCCAGCAGCACCTTCATCACTGGTGCTTGCGGAGTCCGGACCGCGGCGACGGACATCGGGATGAACGCAGCTGACGTGACCGCAGCGTTCAACACGGTCGGCGTCAGCACCACCAGCTGTGGCGGTGGCGGTGGCGGTGGTGCGACGGCACTGAGCAATGGCGTGGCGCAGACGGGTATCGCTGGTGCCGCTGGTAGTGATCAGATGTACACGCTTGTCGTTCCGTCTGGCGCGACTGGCTTGAAGTTCGTCACCACCGGCGGCACGGGTGATGCGGATCTGTATGTCAAGTTCGGCTCGGCGCCGACCACGACCACCAATGATTGCAAGTCTGAAGGCAGCACGACAGCGGAAAGCTGCTCGATTGCTACCGCGCAGGCCGGCACTTACTACGTGCTCGTGCATGGTTACGCAACCTTCTCGGGCGTCAGCCTGACAGGTAGCTACTCCACGGGCAGTGGCGGTGGCGGCGGTTGCACCCCGAGCGGCACGACGCTGTGCAGCGGCACCGTCGTGGCATTACCGTCCAAGACCACGGGTGGCGTGTCGTCGAACTACACGCTCGCGGTTCCGGCAGGCAAGACCAGCGTGGTGTTCACGATTTCCGGCGGGACCGGCGACGCGGACATGTACGTGCGGATCGGCAGCGCGCCGACCACGTCCAGCTACTCATGCCGTCCGTACCTGACGGGCAACAACGAGACCTGCACCTTCAACGCACCGGTGGCCGGCACGTACTACGTGAACGTGCGTGCGTATGCAACGTACTCGGGCGTCAGCCTGAAGGGCGTCATCAACTGATCGTGCCGATACCTGCCGATCATTGGCAGGAGAAGTCCCGTGCGATGGGTTGAGTCATAGCACGGGATGTTCCAAGCAAAACCCCGGCTTCGCGCCGGGGTTTTGCTTGGAGTGCTTCTTTTTGGTTCGGCGAGAACTGATCCTGCGACCGCCACTGTCCGCTACCCGAGCAGGCATGCCGCACGCGATTTTCGGAGACAATTTTGAAATGCAGCATAGATCAACGTTTACGGTCGAAAGCTTGATTCGCCGGACCAAGATCGTTGCTATCCTTACCATTCGGGCCTGCTCCCGGCATTTCTCCCGTCGCGGCGGCTTTCACATTTTTTGGGGTGTCAATATGGGTATCAAGCAAGGGCGGTCCCTCTGGGTTCGTCGGTCGGTTCTGGCGTTGGCCATCGCAGTCCCGTTGGCTGCCATGGCGCGCGGTCCTCATGTTGGTATCGCAGTACACACGCTCCCAAAGGAACATGAAGCCGACAGCGCGACCGCACGCTCGCAGGCGATGTACGAGTGGTACACCGACGACTACTCGCAACATGGCAAGTTGATCCAGTCGCGGGGCGCAAAAAAAATCCTCTTTTCGCAGTCGTACGAGCGTTTCCTGCTGGAAGCCGCCACGCGCGAGCGAACGCGATATTCGGGCCTGATGCCAAACAGCACATCAGGCGTGTTGCTTGATTCAAACGCATCGACTGCGGCCGTGGTGAACACCTGGACCAACATCGGCCCGACCAAGGCCAACTACGCCAACAACGGCGGCACCTTGAACGTGACCGATTCCGGCCGCGTCAATGCCATCGTCACCGACCCTGCCAACCCCAGCACGATCTATGTCGCTTTCTCCGGCGGTGGTGTCTGGAAGTCGATCAACGGCGGCGCATTCTGGCAAGCCAAGACCGACTCGTTGGGTTCGCTCTCGGTGGGCGCGTTGGAAATGGATCCCGCCAACGCCAGTATTCTTTATCTCGGTCTCGGCGACCCATTCGACGGCACCGGAATCGGCCTGGTCAAATCCACCGACGGTGGCGATACCTGGTCGTCCCCGGTTTTTCTGGGGGCTTCAACGGTGATTGCCGATATCCAAGTCTCGCCAATCAACTCCAACATTATCCTTGTCGCGACCAACCAGGGGTTGTTCCGTTCGAGCAATGCAGGCGCGACATTTGCCCCGGTGTCGATCGCCACCGGCGCGGCCGGCGCACCGCAGGTGTGGTCAATCGCATCCGGCGGCGGGAGCAACTTCGAGCTCAGTCTCGAAGCATCGCCTGGCTCGGCTACCAGTGACGGCCAAATCTGGCATTCGGCGGACGGCGGTGCCACATGGACCCGAGCTTCTGGCGTCACCAGTACGGGTGGAATCAACCGGATCAGCCTGAATTCGGCGCCTTCCGATCCGACCGTGATGTACGCAATGGCCGCTGCACCCGGTTCAACGGCGCCGAATGACCTGGCGAACATCTTCAAGTCGACGGACGACGGCGTCACCTGGACGGGGATTGGAAAGACGGGTTCCACCTTCAAGAGCTACACCAACCCCAATGGGGACGGAAGCACGCTTTCAAATCTGCTTGGTGGCCAGGGCTTTTATAACCACATGGTCATGGTTGACCCGACCGATCCCAACGTCGCTTATTTCGGGGGACAGCTGCTCCTGGCCAAGACCAGCGACGGCGGTATGACGTTTACCCAGCAGAGCAACTGGTTGGCACAATACGGTTTGCCGTATGTGCATGCCGATTTCCATGCTGGTCATATCGCCAGCGACGGCACGCTGTACGTCGGCACCGACGGTGGGATTTTCGCTTCCACCGACAGTGCCGCGCACTTCACCGATACGCTCAACGAAGGCATCGCGTCGCATCTGGTCTACCAAGTGGGTTCTTCACCCGCCAATCCCGATGCGGTGATCGTCGGGTTGCAGGACAACGGAACGCGCGTCCGCGAATCCAACACCAGCGTGTTCAACCAGCAGATTGGCGGTGATGGCTTCGGCTGCAATGTGAATCGCTCCAATGCCAACCTGATGCTGGGTAGCCTGTACTACTCGGACATCTACAGGAGCACCAATGCTGGTATCGCCTTCGGCAATGGGAGCAGCGGAATCGCTGAGAGCGGCAATTCCAGCCTTGCGCCCTTCATCACCCGCATCTCCGCATGGGCGGGCGATCGCACTGGCAACACGCTTTATACCTATACCAACGCCAAGGTTTACAAGACCGTCAATTACGCCAGTTCGTGGACGCCACTCGGAAAGACGGGTCTGCCCACCAGCTCGTTATACCTGCGCGGAGTGGGTGAATTCCCCAAGGACAACAGGGTCCTCGGCGTGGTCGCCAATGGAGGACGCGTGTTTCTGACGCGTGATGCCGGCAACACTTGGGCGGCTCCGGCGGCGCCGCTCCCCAACAACGGATTGAGCATGAGCTGGATCGCGTTCGATCCGGCGAATTCCAACACGTTGTACGTGGCGTCGGTTGCACCCGACCAATCCAAGAGCCATTTATGGCGTTCCACCGACTTCGGTACCAGCTGGTCCACCATCGACAGCGCGGCTTCCGGTTTCCCGGCCGGGATTCCCGTGAATACCGTGGTCGTGGATCCGATCACGCCCACGACGCTGTATGCCGGCACCCATCTGGGTGTGTACAAGTCCATCAATAGCGGTGGCAGTTGGACCCGCTACGGCACGGGCATGCCACTGGTAAATGTCACAGATCTATACGTCGCTAATGACGATACGCTCGTTCGCGCAGCGACCTTTGGCCGCTCGGTGTGGGAGATGGCGATCACCGGTCCTACCCCGCGGACCTATTGGGCGACACCTGGCTCCGTGATTACCTTCGGAACCCCCACCAACAGTACGATCAACGTCACTGGCCGGACTGGCAGTGCACCTGCCAACGCATCGGTCAAAGTCAGCATCATCCATCCCCGCCGCGGCGAACTGCAGGTCGACCTGGTTGCAGCGGACGGTTCGGTGTATCCGCTCAAGGCCAGCAACCTCGCTGACCCCGCGAAATCGCTTTACAAGACCTACACCGTCGATCTCTCGTCCGAGCCCTTGAACGGCGCGTGGACGTTGCGCGTGCAGGACATCGCGGCGGGGAATGACGGCGTGTTAAGCAACTGGAGCATCACGTTCTAAGTTGCGACTGACCTGCGCATCCCTTAGGGTGCGCGCTGAACCGAACCCCGGCTCCGTGCCGGGGTTCTTATGTCCGGATGGGGAGAGACAAGTGTCATTCAATTTTCAGCATCGCCTGCTCGCGCGGGCAATCATGTGTTCACTGCTGGCTACGGCTGCCACAGCCGCTTTCGCGCAGGATGCGGTCGAGCTTGAAACCGTCGAAGTCACCAGTGCAAAGATTCCAGTCAACCTGCGCGACTCCACCCAGACCACCACCGTCGTCAGTGGCGACGACCTGCGCGCACGTGGCGCCACTGACCTGCGTACTGCATTGTCATTGGTGGCCGGCGTGGACATCGCACCCGGCGGGGGTGACGGTCCTGCGAGCGCGGTTCCGGCACTGTGGGGCTTGCGTGAGTTCGATGCGTTCCTGCTGGTCGTTGATGGCGTGCCATGGGGCGGTGCCTTTTCACCTGCGCTGGCGACGCTGAACCTCAACAACGTCGAACGTATCGAAGTGGTCAAGGGCGCGGCGCCGGTGAGTTATGGCGCCACCAGTTTCGTCGGTGTGATCCATGTCCTGCATCGCGCTGCTGGCCAGGGCAGCCCGTCATTTGAAATTGGTGTTGGCAGCCGCGGCAGCGCGCGCGCGGCATTTGCGTTGCCGCTCTCCAAGGAAGGCGACCGCTGGCAGCAGTCGTTGTTCGTCGATGGCGAGCATGATGGCCTGGCCCAGGATCGTGCCGGCTTCTCGCGTTGGCATGCCTTGTATCGCGGTGCCACGACATTGGGCAATGGCGACTTTACTTTCGATGTGGACAGCAGCCTGGTGCAACAACGCCCTGCCAGTCCTCATCCGCGTGAAGGCCTGACGCTGAGCGACCGCGTGCCGCTGGACGCAAACGACAGTCCACGTGGTGCCCGCCAGGATGAGAGCCGCACGCAAGTCGCACTGGGCTACGTCGTGCCAACAAGCTTCGGCCAATGGAGCACACGGTTGGCTTTCGCTGAAAACAATGGCGACATCGTGCGTGGTTTCCTGCGCCCGGATTTTGCCGACGACGGCGTGACGCACAATGCCGATGGCTACCAGCAGCGCCGCACCACCCGCGAGGCGTACTTCGACAGCCACGTCGCCACCAAATTGAGTAACAGCGCCATGTTGGTGTGGGGCGTGGACCACATGCATGGTGACGGCACGCAGCGCAGCAATAATTTCGAGTATGCCGTGCTGCCTGATGGCAGCAATGCGCCGGCGTGGGAAACGCTGCACATTGACGAGAGCACGCGCTTGTCGGATCGACGCAACTTCACCGGGGTGTATGCCGCACTTGATTACGCGATCACCGATGCATGGCGCATCGACGCTGGTCTGCGCTACAACCGCACGCAGGAATCACGCAGCGGCCAAGCCATCGACTTGACTGGTGCCGCTCCAGTACCAGGCGACACCGAGGACCAGGCGCGGACCGACCATCGCTGGACCGGCGCGCTCGGCACGAGCTATCGCCTGTGGCAAAGCGGACACGATTACCTCACCGCGTATGCGAATTACCGGAACAGCTTCAAGCCGGCGGCGATCGATTTCGGTCCGGAGGCAGAGTCGCAGATCCTGCAACCCGAGCAGGCGCGCAGCGGCGAGTTCGGTCTGCGCGGCGAGCAGTTCGCGGGTCGGTTGCAGTGGGATGTGTCGGTGTTCCAGATGAATTTCCAGAACCTCGTCGTCACCCAGGATGTCGGTGGATTGCCGGGCCTCACCAATGGCGGCAATGAACGCTTCAAGGGCGCGGAAGCCGAAGCGCATTGGCGTTTGTCCGATGCATTCAGCGCTGTTGGCACGTGGGCCTGGCATGACGCACGCTTCACGGATTACGAGCAGTTGTTCGATGGTGTGCCGACGCAACTGCGCGGCAAACAGCTTGAGCTTTCGCCACGCCAGGTCGGCAGCGTGGGCCTGCAATATTCACGTCCTGAAGGGTTGCGCGCGTATGTGACTGCTGCCCATGTCGGCGCGCGCTACCTCAACAAGCGAAACACTGCCCTGGCCGGCGGCTACGAAACGTTCGATGCCGGGATCGGTTACCGTCATGCGCAATGGGAAGTGCGGCTGGACGGCACCAACCTGAGCGATCGTCGCGATCCGGTATCGGAAAGTGAGCTGGGTGAGTCGCAGTATTACCGGCTGCCTGCGAGGGCGGTCTGGGCGAGCCTGCGGTATGACTTTGATATGAAGTAAGTCTCGTCTTGTTGCCGCGAATGCCTCTTGCTGTTCGTTGTAGATTCGAAAAATGCTAGAACACATTCGAATTATGCAAACCCGGAGGGCTGCGCACAGGATGTGCGCAGTTTTCCGACCGAGCCATGGATGGCGAGTCGGAAAATCCCTTTGAGAATGAATGTGGCGAGTTAGCCCTGTCGGGGAAGCGCCCTTTCTTTTGGTTACTTTTCTTTGGGCGCTATCAAAGAAAAGTGACTCGCCAACGGCGAAAGCGTTTGATCCAAGTCGGCTAACTATTACCCGCGCAACTAGCCATTTCGCTTCTGAAAGATCCGCTCACGCGGGAATGCCCAGCAGAACTAAATCGCCTCAAACCGATTCGCAGCCACGTTCTTGCGCACCTTCGCCGGATCCCACACGCGTCCGTTCATCGCGATGTAAACCCCGGGCCGCAACGATTGCACCGCGCCGACCGCAGTGCCGACATTGAATTCCGCGTCCGACCCGCGGAACCTTGCCGGATTCAGGGCGCCGGTCAACACGATCGTCTTGTCGGGCATACCTTCCAGCACGTGAGCTGTATCCACCATGGTGTCGGTTCCGTGTGTCACCAGCACGTGCCGCGCCTCCTGCGCGGCGATGGTCGCCCGCAGCAATTCGCGATCGGCCGCGTCGATGTGCAGTGAGTCCTTGCGAAGGATGGGGATCACACGGAAGCGGAATGCAACGGCGAGTTCCTCGAGGATGCGCCCGATCTGCGGTTCGCCGACCTGGTAATCCGACTTGTCATCGAAATACACCTTGTCGATGGTGCCACCGGTGGTGACGACCAGTAACTCGTCCATCGCATGCTGCATGGCGTGCCCCGCAAGTCGGATCAATCAGGTGGGGAATTATAGGACTGCCGCGGCGCTCAACTTTTTTTCGAAAAGCGTGCACGTAACCCGGTCAGGCTCGCCGCCATCACGATCGCCAGCGATAGCCCGATTTCCCCCAGCGCGAACAGGCGTTCTGGTGGCCGCGTCCACGCCACCATGATGCCGTGGGAAAACCAGAGCAGTGCCAGTACGCCGGCCCAGAACGCCGTGCGGGCGGCTCCGCCTCGGACCAGCGCGATTGCCAGCAACAGCGGAGGCAGCGCGAACACCACCAGTGCGACTCGTTGTCCGTCATGACCGAACCAGCTGGCGTACAACGCCACCAACGCCAGCAATCCGGCGCACAACAAGCGATGCGCGGTACTCATTCCACCAACCTCGCGGCGAGCCCGGCGATGCGGCGCCCGAGTGCACGCGCGAGCACCGCTTCCTCGTCGCTGGGCTGGCTCTCGTCACGATTGCCAGCGACATGGCTGGCGCCATACGGCGTGCCGCCGCTACGCGTGGTACTCAACATCGGTTCTGTGTACGGAATCCCGGCAATGACGCACCCGTGATGGAGCAGCGGGATCATCATCGACAGCAACGTCGATTCCTGGCCCCCATGCATCGTCGCGGTCGAGGTGAACACGCCAGCGGGCTTGCCCACCAACGTTCCGCTTGCCCACTGTGTGCCCAGGCCGTCGATGAAATGTTTCAGCGGCGCGGCCATGTTGCCGAACCGCGTCGGGCTGCCGAGCAGCAGGCCGGCGCACTCAACCAGGTCGATGTCTTCGACATAGGGCGCGCCTTCCTCAGGGATGGGCGGAGTGGAGACTTGCGTGGATGTCGCCACCGGCGGGACCGTCCGCAAGCGCGCCTGCATGTCCGCCACCTCTCCGACACCGCGGGCGACCTGGCGCGCCAGCTTCGCCACGGAGCCTCCGCGGCTGTAATACAACACCAGAATTTCGGGCATGCCATGCTCCTGTGCGCAGGCAAGAATAGGGCAATGGTGCGCACAACCCAAACCCGACGCTCGAGACCCTCGTTGACCGTCCGATGCCCACGCGCCATCGGTTACCCTTCCATCAATGGAAGTCCGACACCCCCTCTCACTACTGCGTGACCACGTTAGCCTGCGACTGCGCGATCGCGCCCGTGCGCATTCGTTCCTTGGTTTCGTGGGCAAGCGCTTCCTTGACGACCGCATGTTCGAGTCGGCGGGCGCGTTGTCGTTCACCACCGTGTTCGCGCTGGTTCCGCTGTCGATGGTGGTGTTCGGCGTGCTGTCGGCGTTCCCGGTGTTCAAGGACTGGAGCAACCAGCTCAGCGATTACATTTTCTCCAACTTCGTGCCGAGCTCGGCGCGTGCGGTGGAAACCTACCTGCGCCAGTTTTCGGCCAACACCGGCAAGCTCACTACTGCCGGGATCATTGCGCTGGTGGTGTCGTTGCTGATCACGCTCACCAGCGTGGAAGCCACGTTCAATCGCATCTGGCGAGTCAAGACGGCGCGTCCGAAGCTCAGCCGCTTCCTGGTTTACTGGACAGTGTTGACGCTTGGCGCGCTGGTGGCGGCGACAAGCCTGGCGCTGTCGACGCGCTTGTTCGCGCTGGCCATCTTCGCGACCGGGCCAGGTCGTTTGTTGGAAGCCGTCATGTTGCGGCTCGCGCCGATGACCATCGAACTGTTTGCGTTCGCCGCGATCTTCCGCGTGGTACCACATCGCACCGTCAAGTGGCGCCACGCTTTTCTCGGTGCGCTGTTGTCCGTATTGCTGTTTGAAATCGTCAAGTGGGGTATCAGCCTGTACCTGGGCAGCTTTGGCTCGTACCAGAAGATCTATGGGCCATTGGCGTTCGTACCGGTGTTCCTGCTGTGGATATTCTTTGGATGGGTGTCGATATTGTTCGGTGCCTCGTCAGCAGCATCGTTCGCGGCGTTCCGGTATCAGCCCGCTGCGATCCGCTTGCCGGAGGGATACGAGCTGTACGGCCTGCTCCGCATGCTGGGACGCTTCAACGAGCATCGGCAGCAGGGGCGTGGTTTGCATAGCGAGGAGATCCAGCGGCTGGAGCCCATGCTCACGGACGAACTCGTGCAGGAGATGCTCGGACAACTCTGCCAGATTGGCCTGCTCACACGTGCCGAGTCGGGCGAATGGCTGCTGGCGCGCGACCTTGACGACCTGACCATGGCCGACCTGTATGAAGCCTGCCATTTGCGGATCCCGATCGCCGAAGCACTACTGCCTTTCCGGGATGATGCGTTGGGAATGGCGGCGCTGGCCGAAGTCGACCAGTTGCGCCTGCCATTGCGAGACCTGCTCAAGCGTCGCGTCTCCACCATCTACGATGCCGTGCCCAAGGAGCCGTCGCCATGAATCGCTGGATCGTCCCGACAAGCCTGCTGCTGTGCTGCACGTTGCTGGTGTTGAGTGGCTGCAAACGGCAGGCCACCGCCGCCCACGGCGCGGTGCAATCCACCCCGGCAGTTCCTGCCGCTGCCAGCAAGCCAGCAGTCGCAGAAACCCACTTCTCCTTGTTGCCTGCGCTCAAGGTCAAGACCGTCGACGGGGCGCAATTCAACCTTGCTGAGCATCGGGGCAAGTGGGTGGTGGTGAACTTCTGGGCTACCTGGTGCGGCCCATGCCAGAAGGAAATGCCGGAGCTTTCCGCGCTGGATGCGATGCGCGAGCACATCGAAGTCATTGGTCTCGCTTACGAGGACATCACGCCGGTGGACATGAAAGCCTTCCTGCAAAAGCATCCGGTGGTGTACCCGGTCGCGATCATCGACACGTATTCGCCGCCATCGGATTTCGCCACTCCACGCGGGTTGCCGATGACCTACCTGATCGCGCCCGATGGCAAGGTCGCCAAACAATTCCTTGGGCCGGTCACCGCGAAGGACATCGACGCGGCGGTTGCCGCTGCGGGCGGGCCGAAAGCCAGCTAGCGCTGGGGTGCTTGCGATGGGATCGTATCAGTCGGAATACGAAGCGATTGGTTTCAGCACGCCGTAGCGTTCTTTCTGCAGTTTGCCCGGTAACGGCGCAAACTCGATGTCGCTTTCCGGTACATGCGTGTCAGGCAGCCGTTTGAGCAGGTCGTGGATCAGCGACAACCGTCCGCGCTTCTGGTCGTTGTAATCGACCAGCGTCCACGGTGCGACATCGGTGTGGGTTGCCTTGAGCATGGCTTCGCGTGCGCGGGTGTAATCGCTGTAATGGTGCCGTGCCTGGATGTCGATCGGGGATAGCTTCCAGCGTTTCAGCGGATCGACCAGCCGCTCGGCGAAGCGCTCCTCCTGCTGCGACTGGTCGCAACACAGCCAATACTTGAACAGCAGGACACCATCCTCGACCAGAAGCTTTTCAAACAGGGGCGTCTCGCGCAGGAACGTGGTGACCTGCGCCTCGCTGGCGAAACCCATCACCTTTTCGACGCCCGCGCGGTTGTACCAGCTGCGATCGAACAACGTGATCTCGCCGGCAGCAGGCAGGTACGCGGTGTAGCGCTGGAAATCCCACTGTGTTTTCTCGCGATCGGTCGGCG
>JBBSUF010000002.1:0-53260 GCA_038235185.1 Lysobacterales bacterium | reverse complement strand
GAAGCCAGCGTATCGACGCGCTCGAGCGCCGACAGCTGGTCGATCAGCACGCGGACCTGCACGCCGCGATGCGCGGCGGCAAGCAGTTCGTCGAGCATCAGGTGGCCGGCGTCGTCCTCGGCGAAAATATAGGTCTGCAGGTCGATCGAGGTTGTCGCGCTGCGGATCAGGTTGACGCGCGCAAGCATGGCATCCGGGCCGCGGTCGATCATCAACGCGTAATGGCGGGGCGCACCCGCGCTGCTTTCGGAAAACGCGCGCGTGGCCAGTGCATGCAATGAGGATGGCTGCGCGCAGGCATCGGCGCGCGTGCACTGCACATCCGTCGCCTGCGCGGCGGTCGCGATCGCTTCGGCGTGCTGGCGTTGGTTTGCGGTCAAGCCGACGCAACCGCTGCACATCAGCAGCAGGCATGCAGTTAATGCGATGGGAAGTTCATTCATGCGCCGCGTCCTCGCTTACGCGCACCCGTAACGTAAAGCGAACCTTGTCCGACAGCGCGAAGGTCCAGCGGTCCACGCCGTAATCCTGGCGGCGGATGTCGCCACTGGCGATCACGTCGCATTGGCGGCCCGGTTTCGCGCAGCGCGATGGACTGATCGTGAAGACCTCACGCCGATGCACGTTGCGGATGGTCAGTACGCCCGGCAGCGCACCACCTTCGCGCAGCAGGTCGGGAGAATAAGCGTCGGAGACGAACTGCACCCAGGGATATTCGGCGGCGTCGAAAAAACCGTTGCCGCGGGTCAGTCGCGTGTAGGCGTCATGCCCGAGGATTTCCACCGTGCGCGTGGCCAGTTGCAGGCGAACCTGGTGGCGGCCGTCACGCAACTCCTCGACATCGCCCTGGGCATCGGGGAACCGACCCTCCAGCACCTGCCCCCAACGCGTCTTCAATGCGAATCCGATGTGCGAGGCCACCGGGTCGATGCGCGTTGCGCTAGCCAGCGTCGCGCACAGCGTCAATGCCACCCCTAGCAGGGCCGTCGACAGGGACGTCTTCACCCGGAACCCGCGCTGCGCTCTTACGGCCACCAGAACGCGGATAGCGTGGCGATGCCTGGTTCAATGGCCGCCTCGGCCGGCAGGCTCAGTACGACGACACCACCTGGCGGCATGCCTCGGTAGTCGCCGGATTGGCCGCTGTGCATCAGTGCGGCCAGGTGTTCGAGACCGGGATTGTGGCCGACCAGCAATAGGCGGTCGGTATCGCGATGTTGATCGGCGAGTTCCGCCAGGGTGCCAGACGTAGCGTCGTAAATGCGGGGTTCCAGCCGCTGGTCGACATACCCCACCGCAGCCAGCACCGCTTCCATGGTCTCGCGAGTCCGCCTGGAGGGCGAGCACAGCACGCAATCCGGAACCAGTTTCTGTTCGGCCAGCCAGCGGCCCGCGGCTTCGGCTTCGACCAGGCCCTCGGGCGAAAGCGGGCGATCAAGATCGGCTTGTCCCGGACTGGCCGGTTCGGCGTGGGCGTGGCGCAGCAGGATAAGTTCGCGCATTGGGTGCCGGGAGTCGGGAACGGGATTGGGAATCAGTCGTGGAGCATCGGAAAAAGGAGGTGGAACGCCTTGCACAAACTATCGGTTATTCCGTATCACTACCAGACCAGCACGAAAGGCAATGTGCAGAGGAACCGGCTCTCACCACTCACGCCTCCCTGATCTCAGCCTTTGCGAATCCATCGCAGCAGCGGCTGCCAGTCGGCCTGGTGTTCGCGCACGTTGGCCGACTGGTAGTCGAACATGCTTTTGCCCAGGCCCACCAGCACGGAATAGGCCTGGCTGTCGCGCAACTGCGCAACCAGCGGATACGGCCACTGCTTGAACAGGTCCAGCGCCTGCTGCGAGCTGTTGGTCCACGGCTTGAGCTTGTTGCCGACAAGGCCGACGCGCAACTCGCCGCGGCGTACGCGCGGATGCCGGGCCAGCGTGTCCAGGAAGGGGACCGTCGCCTCGATGTCCAGCGTGGAGGGCAGCACGGGCACGACCACCACGTCGGCGCGATCCAGGAACGCCGTCAGGTCGCTCGCCATGGCGCCTGCCGCGGCGTCAACCACCACGAGATCCGTATCGGACGGCACCTGCTTGCGCCAACCCTTGCCACCGGTACCGTCCAAGGGAAGCACGGCACTGTCCAGGCCAGCGCGGCGGTGTGCCCAGCGGGTGGAGGAGCCTTGGGGGTCAGCGTCGACCAGCACCGTGTGCTGGCCGGCAAGTGCCGCCTGGGCCGCGAGGTGGGTGGCGATGGTGGTCTTGCCGACCCCCCCCTTGGAACTGGCCACCAGAATCGTTTTCATCGGAGCCTCCATGAACATTCCCCATGAATACGCACAGTCAGCGTGAAGCCGAAGCCTACACTGGAACCGGGCGACGGATGGCAGCTTGCCATTGCCGGAAGGAGCCATTGATTAAGATGGCTCATTGCCAGGAGTGCTTGTGTCGACGATCCAGTCCCTGTTTCCGGTGCCCTTCGCCTTTGACCAGCACCCGGCGGCCGCTCACCTGAATCCCGCGCTGCGCACGTTGTTCCTGGCACGCGAGGGTGACGCGGACCGCAATCGGGACCCGTACACCGAGCGCAATGACGCATTGTTCGAAAGCCGCTTCGACCTGTTCCGCTGGCCGGACGCGGCCATCGCCGAGCTCCGCGAGTTCTGCATGGCGCGCACGCTGCAGCTGGTGCAGCAGCTCAACGGCCATCCACCCGAGCGCATGCGCACGCTGCGGTTGAACGTCGAATCGTGGTTCCACATCACCCGCCGGCACGGCTGGTTCGGCGTACACAACCATCCCAACGCAGCCTGGTCCGGGGTGTACTGCGTGGATGCCGGTCGGCCTGATCCCGGCCACGAGGACAGCGGCAAGCTGACCTTCCTGCATCCGTATGCGAGCGCGGCAATGCATACCGACGTGGGCAACGAATCGTTGCAACCGCCGTTCAACATCCAGCATGTCGGCTACGTGCTGGAGCCCGGGCAACTGGTGCTGTTTCCGTCGTGGCTGCTCCACCACGTCACGCCATTCGTGGGTGAAGGCGAGCGCATCACTGTCGCATTCAACTGCGCGTTCGCGCCCTGATCGGTCGAGTCGTTATTGGGTCGTGGTGACTCGGTCGTGATGACTGCGCGGTGGCTCCGGCAATGCTTCGCCTGCGCGTTGGGCGTAGTACGCCACCGGGCTCAGGCCAGCACATTTGGCATCGGGAAACCCAAATCGCGGCTCCAGCGCATGCCCGCATTCCAGCACGGCGTCAGTGGCGCGCCCGGGTTTCATGCAGGTGGCATCGAACGCGCGCATGAAGTCATCACGACGGCGGACGAATGGGTCGCCGCACTCGCGCATCAGCACGATGCGTTCCAGATCGTCCTGCACGGCATTGGTCCCGGACAGTCCGTATTGCGATAGCTCATTGGTCGTCAGGATGCGCAGGTCACGGTTGGGAATGGTCATCATCTGGTCAGCCAAGGCAGTGGCAACGCCGTTGCGACCAAGATAGTCACGCACCTTCGCGGTGATGTCGGCGAGCTCCGCGCTGAGCTCGCTGCGCGTGGTCGCGGCGGAGCGGTCGCGGATCAAGCGATGAATGCCAACCTTTCCCGCGATCGATCGCGTATCCCCGGCCGCCAGCACCAGCACGCACGCGCTATGGCAGATCGAGCCATCGCGCACCCAGATCGCCCACTGCGACCCGGCAATCGCATCGCCGGCGCGGATTGCTTCCTCGACTTGACCGCCGGTGGAATCGATGTCCAGGATGCGACCGGTGATGTCCATGCGCTTGGCGATCGCACCGACGCGTTCGACCAGCGCGGTGAAGCCGGCATCGATGGTGCCGCGGTAGCGCAGCCGCACGATGTCCGCATGGCTTGGATCGTTACGGCGACATGGCGTCAGCGCGTCCACCAGTGCCAGGAAATCCAGCGATTCGACCTTCGCACCATCGCCGTCGGCCAACTGCTCATTGCAGCTGATCCACGCTTCACCGTCACGCAATTGCGCCGTCGGCCATTGCGTTCCGGCCAGGTAGTCGGCCGGTGGCGGTGCGGGTCGTGGCGTGGCATCACGTTCGACATGCGCATCGCTGCGATTTCCCATCGTTACCACTTCAGTGCGTGCGACCGGGGCAGGCGCGATGCGCTGGCAACCCAGCGGCAGCAGGAAAAGTGCCAGCCACCACGACCATCGGATCAGGGGTGGGCATGTCGAAACGTAAGCGGTGTCCATGGGATCAGTGTCAGTTCTGCTGTGTGAACGGCTGCTTGCATGAAATTCGCATGGCGAACGTGAGACAGCAACACTAAGGGCAGACGGGTCAAATTCCTGGTCTGCATGTGCCTCCCTTCAAGATAGCGCAGCGAACCCGACTTTCCTTGCAATCGTTCGGCAGCGGCGCCTACCCTGCGCGATCAACCACTGCGGAGGGATTCGGCAGTGTCGGAGACCGGGCCCGATGGGGACGTGAGACGCGCTGCCGGCTCGATGGCGGCAATGGGTCGCTGGCTGCAGGAATTGCGCCGCCGCCGGGTGACGCACGTGGCGCTTGGGTATGTGGCGTTCGTGTTCGTCGCGCTGCAGGGTGGCCAGGTGCTGTTCGAGACACTCGACGTGCCCAGATGGGGCATGCGCCTGTTGCTGGCGCTACTAATGATGGGGTTGCCCTTGGCGGTAGTGCTGGCGTGGTGGTTTGATCTCACGCCCGACGGACTCCACCACGATGGCGCGCACCAGGATGGCAAACAACGCCGCAATGGCGACCGTCGCGCGCAACTGGAGTTGTTGCACGATGACGTACGAACTGTCCCGACACCTCAGTGGTGGCGCGTCGGCGCCATCGCCGCGCTCGTCATGCTGGGCGCAGCGGTGTGGATCTGGTTCCCGCGCACGCCAATACCGATGCCTGCTCAGGCCTCGATTGCGGTGCTGCCGTTCACCAGCCTGAGCAGGAACACCGATGATGGTTATTTCGCGGAAGGCCTGGCGGTGGAGTTGCAGGACGCGCTGGCGGGGGTGCCCGGATTGCAGGTGGCGGCGCGCACCTCGTCGGTAGCGAAACGCAATCGCGATCTGGACGTCAAGCAACTGGGCGCGACGTTGGGGGTGGCTACGGTACTGGATGCGAGCGTGCGACGTGAAGGCAGCCGCATGCGCATCAGCGCGCGCCTGTCCGACACACGCACTGGCTTCACGCTGTGGGCGCACAGCTACGAAAGCGAACAAACCGATGTGTTTGCGATGCAAACCCAGATCGCCGGGGAGGTTGTGCATGCATTGCTGGGTGTGCTGCCGGGTGAGAACCACCAGCTAAGCAGGCGGCTGACGCCAACCCGCAACCTCGGTGCTTACGATGCGTACCTCAAGGGGCAGCAGCAGTTGCGACAGCCGGTGACGGAAGCCAGCCTGGATCGGGCGATCGGATATTTCGACACCGCCGTATCGCACGACGAGGGATTCGCGCGCGCGCAGGCTGGCATCTGCCAGGCACAGATACTTCGCTTCGAAGACGTACGCGATGCCAATGCATTCCAGCGCGCAAGCACCGCCTGCGCGCGCGCCCAAGCGATGGATCCAAAGTTGCGCGAGGTCAACCTGGCGCTAGGCGACATGTATCGCGCGCGCGGCGATACAGACAAGGCGCGGGCGCAGTACACGCGGGCACTCGATGATCCAGCCTTGCGACCGGCAGCGTTTGTCGGTTTTGCAAAACTACAGGGCGACCTGGGTCACAATGACCTGGCACTAACCTACTTCGAACGCGCCCGCGTGTTGCGACCGGGCGACGCCAATATCTATCGCCAAATCGGCTACTACCTGTATGCACAGGGTCATTTGCCGCAGGCCATTCGGGCCTACACCACTGCGGTGACGTTGCAGCCCGACGACAGTCCGACCTGGAGCAGCCTGGGTGGGCTGTATCTGATGGGTGGCGATGCCATCAAAGCCAGCAACGCATTCCAGCAATCACTTTCTATCAGACCCAGCTACGAAGCCCTCAGCAATCTTGGAACGCTCGAATACGATGCCGGGGAATACGCCAAGGCCGCCGCGTTGTACCGACGCGCAGTCGTATTCGAGCCCGACGACTACCGCATGTGGGGCAATATCGGCGATGCGTTGTCTGCGCAAACATCCACGGCGCTGCAGGCGCGCGACCCGTATGAGCGCGCGGTGGTGCGCGTCCAGCGGTACATCGCACTAACGCCGAACGATGCGCAGGCATTTGCGTCGCTGGCGTGGTACCAAGCCAATCTCGGCCACGGCCAGGCGGCGCGCGACATGATCGCCAAGGCCGAGGCAATGTCCACCGAGAAGGGTGAAGTCGCGTTATGGGCAGCGCAGACGTTTGCCCGGCTTGGCGATGTCGAAGCGACGCAGGCTCGAGTTGCCAAGGCGCGCAGTGCGGGAATCCCCGAAAATCGAATACGTGCCTCGCCATTGTTACGACAATTTGCCGGTACTACCCAGGGGAAGACAGGAAGCTGATCGGGTAGGAGCAAGCTGGCCTGATCGATCACCTATTCGCGTTACGTCAGTCACGCCAACGAGGAGAAATGTCATGCGCATGTTGCCCGTTTCAGCGATGTTAGCGATCGGTGTCGGCCTTACCGGCTGCGCCTGTTTGTGGGGTCGCGCTACCAAAGAAGAGTCGCCCCCTTGCGGTCCCAGCATCTCCATCGACTATGCGGGCGATGGCACGCCTTCTGCGAGTCCCGATGCATGTTGGGTGCACAGTGGCGACCAGCTGACCTGGCAAGGTTCGCCGGGAGACTCCCGCCCGTTCACCATTCAATTCATGCAAGGAACACCCGATGGCGAACGACCACGCGCCGACTTGTCGTCGGGCGACACCGGCAGCCGCCAGACGGTTACGGTGCATGTCAAAAGCGTCCGTGCCAGGACCGATCTCAAGTACGGCATCGCAGCTAACGGAAAACATGTTGATCCGCATATCATCATCAAACCGAATTGAGTTTGCGGACAGAGCGAATGAGTAACGACCTGCCCGTCTGACAACGGCTCCAGCGTCGACAAAGCTCCGGGGGCTTTCCGGGACCTGATGAGGGATCGATTATTCCTGCAACCGTGGCACGCCATGCGCGTCGCGCTGCTCGGTCACGGCTTCATCCTGGATCCGCTGGCGCATGTCGCGCCCGGGAAATGCCGCGATCGCCTCCCCGCGTGACGCACGCAAGGCATTGGCGTAACCAAGGCGTGCGTTGGATTCATCGCCCGCGGCGGCGAAGCCATGACCCAGTTCTTCCCATGCATCGGCTCCGGCGCCCTGCGCGAGCGCACGATGCAGGTAATCCTCCGCTTGTGGCCATTGGCCCTGCGCGCGCGCCAGACGTGCCAGCGTCAGCAACATGGCGGGACTGCCAGGATGCGCCTGCAACCAGCGTTCGGCGTTGGCACGTCGCGTGTCCAGACGGCCGGCCGGCAAACGCCCATAAAGATCAGCCAACGACTCGTCCCAGCGCGTGTCCAGTGCATGTTCGATTGATCGCGTCGCGGCTTCATCCCAGTTCAGCGCGGCGGCGCGTTCGGCATAGGCGGCAACGACATCGGGATCGTTCTTCAACTCTTTCGGCAGGCGTTCCCACTGGTCGGCCAGCACGTTGGCGTCCGCGGCTTCGCGCAATGACGCCTCGGCCCAGCGCTGCTGCAGATCGTCCAGTCCGTCGGTCGGTAATGCCTGTTGCTGGCGCAATGCGCCCAACGATCCGTACGCCTGAGCGGATTGTCCGGACGCGGCCAATGCCTGGGCCCGCAGGAGCAAGCCACGCGGCGGCAAGGGGTGCGCGCCGGGGGCATCCAGCGCAACGCGCGCATCGGTTGGTCGCTGCTCGGAAAGCGCGATCTCGGCGAGTGCGATCGCACGTGCGGCGGCATGGCGTTCGCCCAGGGCATCGACTTGTTGGCGTGCGCCAGCATCGTCACCACGCAAGGTGGCCGCGCGTGCGGCCGCCATCCGCGCGCTGGCTTCGAATTCGGTGGTATTGCTACGGCCATCATCGGCGGCTTGCGTCAACAGCGTTTGCGCGCGCTCGTAGTGGCCCAGATGCAGGGCATCGAGCCCTTCTCCCAGCCGTGCACGTGCGCGGCGATCACGATGCTGGCGCCAGCTGCGGAAGGGCAGCGTCACCAGCTTCCATAGCAGCCACAGGCCGGCAATAACCGCCAGCAACAACAGCAGCCCACTGGCCACGGTGGTGGTGTAATCACTGCCGCGATAGCGGATCAGCACATAACCCGGATCGGCCAGCAGCATCTGTGCGAGCAAGGCGCCCACCAGCACCAGTACGATCCAGAACAACAGGTTGCGGAACAGGTTCATCGCATCGTCCTTCGGCTCGTGTGTCGGTATTTCAAACCAGTCATGTGCATGCTGGCGTGACGTTGCGCCCGCCAGGTCAGTGCGTGGCGCGCAGCCCCTGCAGTTGCTGGCGTGTGCTGCCCAGTGTCGGCAATGCCAGTGTCAACGACATGGCGCGCAGCGCCTGCAGTTGCGCGCGTCGATGCCGCAGCTCCGGCGATTCCGGCCACAGGCGCGCCATCCAGTCAGCCGCACGCGATAACGCCGCTCCATAGGCGTTGTCGTCGCGACGCTCGATCGCAGCACGTGCCAACGCCAGTTCCAGTTGCAGCGCGGCGAATGCCGCTGCCCGATCTGGGCCATCGGCCGCGATCATGCGATTGGACGGGCGCACATCGATGATGTGGGCGAAGGCGCGTTGCCACCACGGCAGCGCAGCGTTGGATGTCGACAATGCGGGAGCCGGCATCGACAGGGTCGCCGTGAACGCATCCAGGCGCCCGGCAGCCAGCGCTTTTGGATCCGCGCCCAGTGCGTCCAGCGCGGCGCGTTCCTGCACCAGCGCCTGTCGCAGACTAATGTAGGCAGGGTCGTCCACACCCGCCAAAACACCGGCGGCCAGAGCATAAGCACGACGCGCGCCGTCGAGGTCGCCGTCCAGCCGCAGGCGTTGCTCGCCCTGTCCCAGCAACAATTCGGCTTCATCCAAGCGCAGCGCCTGCGCGCCATGGCGCTCGGGATCGGCGAGCTTGCGCACGCTGTCTTCCAGCAACGCGGCTCGCTGGCCAATGCCGAGCAGTTCGTCGCGCAACACCCGATTGGTGGCATCGGCCTGCTGCAGGCGCTGCGCCTGCACGCGCTGGTCGGTGCGCAACGTATCGATGCGCGCATCCAGTGCCTGCCATTGCTGCGTGCTTGCATCGGCGCGATCGTGTTCGCCCGCCAGCCGTGCCTGCCAGAGCTGCCAGCCGCGCCAGCCAAGAATCATCAGGCCCAGCAGCAGCAAAACCCACAGCACGCCACGACCGGAAGATCGTGCGGAGGAAGTGCGGGCGGCGATAGGAGCGTCGGTCACGGAATCTGCATGCGCATGGCCAGCGCTCATGCTAACGGATGCGAAATGGCGCGCGCCGCGGCAGCCATCAGGTCGCGTGGCCGCGCACTCCCGGCCTGGACCACATCCATGAATCCCAGCGTTTGCGCCAATTCGGCCAGGCGCGTGCTGCCGGCGACAACGCGTGCCTGTCGCAAATGAGCTTGCGTTGCCATTGGCAAGGCCGACAGCACGCGCTGCAAGGCTTCGCCGCTGCTCACCGGCAGCCACATCGGCGCACTGATCGCCTGCAGGTCGCGAATGGTTCGTGGCGACAGCGCGCGCGATTCGCGTGCGTAGACGTCGGCACGAACAATGCGCGCCCCGCGCCGCTGCAATGTCGCGGGCAGCAGGTAGCGCCCGTCCGGAGCAGTCACCACGCCGATGGTGAGGCCATCAATCTGCTGTAACTCTGGCAGCGCCAGCAGTCCCTCGCTGTCCATGCGCGCGGGTGAGATTGCAGTGCTCACGCCTGCATGGCAAAGCGCTGCCGCGGTACTCGCACCAATGGTCAACCAGGGCTGGCCGGGACGCATCCTCAGCGGTTGCAGTGACGCGGCCGCGCGGACCGCCGCCGGACTGCTGAACAGCACGCGGTCGCACTCCAATGCGCGACGAAGGCTGTCTCGCGTCAGCGCGTCATCGCGCTGCACCAGCTTCCACGGTGACAGCGCCAGCACGCGCGCACCATGCTCCGCCGCGGCACGCCGCATCCCGGCATGCGCCCCGACCGGGCGCAGCGAGATCACGTAGCATCCGGCGAGGGTGTCATCGACCATGCCGCAGGATAGCCAATGCATCAGAAGACCGTAGACGCCGCCGCACTGGCCCGGCTCGCGGAGCAGTTCCGATCGATGCCGCCGGTGGCCGCGTTGCAATTGCGCGTTGAAGGTTTCGACGGGGGCTGCCTGCGCCTGCATGCGCCGCTCGCGGCGAACATCAACGACAAGGGTTGCGCCTTCGGTGGCAGCCTGGTGTCACTGATGACACTGGCGGGATGGGGCGTGGTGACGCTGCATCTGCAGCAGGCGGGACTGAGTGCGGATGTCTTTGTTGCCGATATGCAGGTGCGTTATCGCGCACCGTTGTTCGATGACCTGCAGGCCGAGGCTTGCCTGGCCGACCACCAATCCTGGGATGCCGCCCTGGCGCGCCTTCACGAGGATGGCCGGGCAGACCTGAGCTTGTCGAGCCGGGTCCGCCTGCCCGACGGTGGCATCGCGGTGGAAAGCACGGCGCGCTACGTGGCTCGGGTCAAACGCTGAGGTAGTCTAAGGGTAGGATGCGTATTGCCTCCTTTCCTTGGAATGCCTGTGATGCGTGCACTGAAATTCTGCTGGCTGTTGCTGGCGTTGAGCCTGCTGGCGTCCTGCGCCAACAAGATCGATCGCGCCACCCAGCTCGACACGGCGCAGTACGCATATTCGGCGGCGATCCGCTGGGGCGATTTCGAGGGTGCCTGGAACATGGTCGACCCGGCCTATCGCAAGGCACATCCGATGACGGACATGGAGTTCGAGCGCTACAAGCAGGTGCAGATTTCCACGTACCACGACCTCGGCGCGCAGGTCGGCGACGGCACGGCAGCGCGTGAAATTCAGATTGGGGTGATCAACCGCAACACGCTGGTCGAGCGCCAGATGCGCTACACCGAACAATGGCGCTACGACCCGGCTGCCAAAACGTGGTGGCTGGCGACCGGATTGCCCAATCTCTGGAGCGAATAGCCCTTGGTTGGCCGGAAGTTCGCGAAGATGCCCGCGTAATAACCGGATTGCCGACAGCGCCGGGCTTTGCGCCGTCGCTGGTGCTGGGGGACAATCGCCGTCCCGCGTGATCCCGACGCGTTGACGACCGGTACTTCGTGAATTTTACTGAGCTGCAGACGTTCGCCGGCGATCATGCCTACCTTGCACTGGCCTTGGGCGCGCTGACGATTGCGCTGGTGTACAACGAGGTGTCCAGCCTGTTCCGCGGCTACAAGGGCGTGGGTCCCGCGATGGCGACGGCCTTGATCAATCGGGACAGCGCGCTGGTGGTGGATTTGCGGCCGCAAGGGGATTTCGAGAAAGGCCACATCCCCGGCTCGAGAAACGTGCAAATGAGTCAGTTTGATCCCGAGAACAAGCAGCTCATCGCCGCGCGCGCGCTACCAATCGTGCTGGTGTGCAAGGCCGGGCAAACCTCCGGCGATGCGGCACGCCGCCTGCACAAGGCCGGCTTCGAACGCGTGTTCGTCCTGGACGGCGGCATCGGCGCCTGGCAGCAGGCCGATCTTCCGCTGGTGAAGGGGCGCTGATACGACACCCGAAGCGGCCTCTGCCCAACGCGCCGCCGCGCGCGACGTCACTCGCCCACCGGCTGCCCAACCGGAAACCCACCAGCGGCGCCATGCGATAATCCTCTTTTCCCGAATCCGCATTCCGCTGGAGTTCCAGATGTCCGAATCAGAGCATCCCCAAGGCAACGGCGTCGCGCCGACCGGCCCGTCGTTCACCATCGAGAAGGTCTACATCAAGGACATCTCGTTCGAAGCTCCCGGCACCCCGCAGGTGTTCAACGAGGAAGGCCAGCCCCAGCTGCAGATGAACCTCAACCAGCAGGTGCAGCGCTTGTCGGACGGTGCCTTCGAAGTCGTACTGGGCGTGACCCTGACCTGCACGATCGCGGAAAAAACCGCGTACCTGGCGGAAGTGCAGCAGGCGGGCGTGTTCGGGTTGAGCGGCTTCGACGACGCAACGCTGGACGGGATGCTCGGCACGCATTGCCCGAATGTCCTGTATCCATATGCGCGCCAGACCATCAGCGACCTGATCCAGGCAGGCGGTTTTCCGCCGTTCCTGCTGCAGCCGATCAATTTCGATGCGCTTTACGCTGAAGGCGTGCGCCAGCGAGCCGAGCAGGCACAAAACGGCGGCCTGGCGAACGCGGAACCGGCCGGCAACGCCTGATCCGGCGACGCCGCGCATGATCGCGGGCCGCGAATCGCCGACCAGCCTGGTGTCAAACAACGCGCCGTCGAACGGTAGCCTGAAGGACGGCGTTGCTGTCATGAGCGTCGCTGTGGTCGGCGCAGGTTCCTGGGGCACGGCGCTTGCAGCGTTGATCGCCCGGCATGGGCATCGCGTGGTGTTGTGGGGGCGCGATGCGAACATCGTGGCCGCCATCGAGCAGCGACACGAAAACCCGCACTACCTGCCGGGCATCGTGTTGCCCGGGAGGCTGCACGCGACCACCGAACTTGCAGCAGCACTGGACGATGTCGACCTGGTGCTGGTGGTGGTGCCGTCGCATGCATTTACCGACACCCTGCGCGCATTGGCGCCATTGCGACCGTTGCGGGCTGGCGTGGCATGGGCGACCAAGGGTTTCGAGCCGGGCAGCGGTCGTTTCCTGCACGAGGTCGCCGCCGACGTGCTCGGCCCGGACGTGCCGGTGGCGGTGATCACCGGGCCATCGTTCGCCAAGGAAGTCGCGCTGGGTTTGCCAACCGCCTTGACCGTGCATTCGGACCAGCCAGCCTTTGCACAATCCGTTGCTGACGTACTCCACGGGCCGACGTTCCGCGTCTACACCGGCAGCGACATGCGCGGGGCGGAACTGGGTGGTGCGATGAAGAACGTGCTCGCCGTGGCCACCGGTGCGGCCGACGGCATGAACCTGGGTCTCAACGCGCGCACCGGCCTCATCACGCGTGGCTTGAATGAAATGCTGCGGCTCAACGCTGCCATCGGCGGCCGCGCCGAGACGCTGATGGGCCTGGCGGGCCTGGGCGACCTGGTGCTGACCTGCACGGGCGAACTCTCGCGCAATCGTCGGCTTGGATTGGAATTGGGGCGCGGCAGGTCCCTCGAAGACGCCGTGCGTGAGATCGGACAAGTGGTCGAGTCGGTGCAGACTGCCGACGAAGTCATGCGCCAGGCCGCGCGCCATGGTGTCGAACTGCCGATCTCCAGCGTCGTGCAGCGCGTGCTGCATGGCAAGCTCACCCCCACGCAAGCCATGCAGCTTCTGCTGGCGCGCGAACAGAAAGCCGAATATCCAACAGATCACCCCTGATCGAGCGTCGGGCAACAGCCTGCGACACGAAATCGCGCAATAAAAAACCCGACCGTTTCCGGCCGGGCCCGATCGCGACGTCAGGGAGGGAGAACCGACGCGATCTACTGCACTTGCATGGGACCAAACGACAAGATGGATTGTCCGCCTTGCATCACAACCGTGCCTGAAGTGTCGTATGCCGGTAGTGGAACTTCCGGCGAGACATCTGGTCACGCACCGCCGATGAAGTCGTGTTGCCGCCATGCCTCGAACATCACCACGGCCACGGCATTGGACAGGTTCAAGCTGCGATTGTCCGGCCGCATCGGCAGTCGCAATCGTTGTGCGGCAGGGATGGCGGCAAGCACATCGCCAGGCAAACCCCGCGTTTCCGGTCCGAACACGAATACGTCGCCCATGGCGTAGCGCGGCGTGTCATGACGCGTGGTGCCACGCGTGCTCAGGGCAAACACGCGCGGTGCAACTTTGTTGTGCTGTGCAATCGCCACCAACGCGGCGTCGAGACAGGAGTGCACCTGCAAAGCTGCGTACTCGTGGTAATCCAGTCCGGCGCGGCGCAGTTGTTTGTCGTCCAGTGCAAATCCCAGCGGCTCGACCAGGTGCAGCCGCGCACCGGTATTGGCGCACAGCCGGATGATGTTGCCGGTGTTCGGGGGAATTTCGGGCTGGTAGAGGACGATGTCGAACCTCAGTTGGCAACGCGCTCAAGCACGCGCTTGTTGGCCGGTGCTCAATCCCAGCCCGGCATTCGCGACCGGTCCAGTCCGGCGACTTCAAACACCGCCGTGCGCGTGCCGCCCGCCTTGACCGGGAACTCGATCGACAGGAGCTTCGTGGCCTTGGTCATCCGCCACAGCGCGCGCTCGTCCTCGATGAACATCGCAATGGCCTCATCGGTTTTCGGCCGCAGCCCCGCCATCGACTTCGGCGCGGCGTCATCGAGCTTCACCTTGAGCTTGCAACCGCCGTAGCACTTGAAGTCGCCCGCCTGCAGGACGAGATACGCACTGCGACCCCAGCCGGGATGATCGCGGAAGATCAATTGCACCGGTTTTGCGCCGCTGCCGTCGACATCAACTTTGTCCTTCGCGTAGATTGACGCCGACACCTGCGTGCCGTCTTTTACCGGCTGGCGGTTGTACGACCACAGCGCCGCGCTGCGCGCGGATTCCATTGCGGAATCCGCGTTCGCTTTCACCTCATCAAACTGCAAGCGCACGCGCTCGGCGGCGTGCGTGGCAGGATAATTTGCAAGCAGCACGTCGGCTTGCGCCTTGGCCAGGTGCCAGTCCTTGCGGGCGACGGCACCGTTGAATGCCGTCGCGGCTTGCCGGGCCGCATCTTCATTTGCCGCCGCTTGCGCGGCTGCCTGGTCGGCTTGCTGTTGCGCCTGATGGCAGCCTGCGACCGACACGCACAGCATGGCCGCCAACATCCAGCCCGCGTGGCGTGAGGCAAGTATTTTCAGGGGGCATCCCTTCATGGCGTGTCCGTCGTGGCGGGTGCCTGCGCCTTGGCGAGGGTCTGCTCCACCGAGGCAGTTGTGATCGGGTGGTACCCGGCACGAGCCTTGCTGAAGATGTCCTGCGCGATTTGCAACCCTTCGGGTGTTTTCACCAGTGCTTCGTAGATCGGCATGATCAGCTTGCGACGGCCAACGCGCTGTACGAACTCGGCCATCCCGGCGTCCGCGGCGTGATAGCCACTGCGCACCGCCAGTGGGTACCAGCGCTGCGCGAGCTCGCCATTTGGCGTGCCGGTGAAATGGTAGGCGGCGTCAAGTGCGGACAATTGTTCCAGCGTCAACGTCGATGGCAGCCCATCAAGGAAGTGCGACCATTCCTGCGTGCTCCACGCCGACGTGATCGACGCTGGCGGCAGCTTGCCACTGCCGGTCCACGCGATCCTCGCCGCATCGACAATGCCGAAGTTGCGCGACTGCGCGCGTTGCGCAAATGCTGGAATCCCGGGCTGGTTCAGCCACGCATCGAGCTCGGCGGCAGTGACCGCGTTTGGATTCTTTGGCAGCAGGCTTTTGTGCAGGTACTCGACGAACTGCTCGGTGGTCACGCTCTGGAAGGCATGGCTGTCGAACCAGCCGCGCAGGAACGGATCGAATACCTCGCGTCCGAAGCGCTGCTCCAGGAACTGCAGGAACCATGCACCCTTGGTGTAGGCGATGTCGGTCAGGGCATCGTCCGGATCGCGTCCGGCCAACGCCGGCAACGCCAGCACCTGGTCGGCGGGCGCGATCTCGCCGGACTTGATCTCCGCGGCGAGCTCGTCCTGATCGATCTGGCGCTCCATCTCGGCCAGTTCATTGCCGTACAACGCCTCGGTGATGCGCGCCTGCACGTAGGTGGTAAACCCTTCGTTCAACCAGATGTTCTTCCAGCTCGCATTGGTGACGAGATTGCCCGACCAGCTGTGCGCGAGCTCATGCGCGACCAGCGACACCAGCGACTTGTCGCCGACGATGACGGTCGGCGTCGCAAACGTCAGACGCGGATTTTCCATGCCACCGAACGGAAACGATGGCGGCAATACCAGGATGTCGTAGCGGCCCCAACGATACGGGCCATAGAGCTTTTCGGCGACCTGCATCATCTTGTCGGTGTCGGCGAATTCGGTCGCGGCCTTGTGCACCATCGCCGGTTCCGCCCACACGCCGCTGCGCGCGGAAATTGGTTCGAAGACCAGGTCGCCGGCCGCAATCGCCAGCAGGTAGGAGGGAATCGGCTGCGGCATCGTGAAGTTGTAATCGCCATCGCGAACTGCTTGCGGATCGTTGTTGGCACTCATCAACACCATGGTGTTTTTTGGCGCGGTGACATGGGCGCTATACGTGAAGCGCACGCTCGGCGTGTCCTGCAACGGGACCCAGCTGCGCGCATGGATCGCTTCGGACTGGCTGAACATGAACGGCTGCTGCTTGCCCTGCGTCATCGACGGTTCCAGCCACTGCAGGCCGGACGCGGTGGGCGACGTGCGATAGGTGATGCGGACCTTGGTATTGCGGGCAGGCATCTGCACGGTGAGTTTGCTGCCCAGGATCTTGTCCGCCGGAGCCAGGTCATAACGGAGGGTGCCCCAGCTGCCATCGCCATGATCGCCAACGATGCTTTCAATGCCCAGGTCACGCGTGTCGAGCACCAGCGTTGCGACTTCGCGATCCACCTGTGGTTTCCAGCGCGACCAGTCGAGTGTATATGTCGCCGTCCCGGCCAACTGCTTGCGATCGAAGTCGAGTGACAGGTCCAGCGCCAGGTTGCTGATGCGCACCTTGTCGGGTTGTGCATAGGAATGTTCATCGTGTTGCGCGGTGTGCACGGCGGCAGGCTCCGGCTTGACGGGCGACGCGCCAGCGTCGGTGGGGGAGGATTGACGTGAACAACCCGCGGGGATCAATGCGGACAGCGCACAGATGCATAGCAATCGAATCGACGGGTGCATCGCAAAACTCGGCATTGGGGAGTCGTCAGTCTAGCGATGCATCAGGTGTGGCGGCGACTTACCACGCTGGATAGTCGCTCCGGGCCGGGCCGATCATGGAAGCCCGCATACAAACCTGAAGCAGCAGCGTAGGTCACCCTGCTGTTAAAAAAGCGGCGCCCAACGGTGTAGGCACACCGACCTTAGGCAGGGAGCAGCGTATTTACAGGCAATGATGAAGCTGGGCGCTGGCTCCGCGCTGCAACACATAGCTGCCGATGGAGTTGTTGCCGCTGCTGACCTCCAGTTGCATGCGGTCTGCGCTGACGCTTCCACGGTATTGCACGGGTTGCATTGTGGGCATCTCGCCTTCCTTGGGCGCCGGACCGCCGCGCGCCTGCACGTGTTGGCCGCTCACCTGGAATGCGCCGTGCGCATCAGGAACGATCGGGGCATCGAGCGTGCCCTGTCCGCAGTCATATTCGATGCGCCCACCAGTGGGCGTGAGCGTCAATGCCGCGCGCTTGCCGCCCCACTCGCCGGTCAATGCCGCGCCAGCCGATTGCGTGGGCGACTGCGCGAAGGTCGACGGCGCGCTGCCATCCGTGAGTCCAGCGCTCGACGTCGTGCACGCGGCGCATGTGAGGGCGATCAACAACAGCGGTGACTGGAGACGATGCATGGTCAGACCTTGTAGCCGGTGTGGATGGCAACAATACCGGCATTGAGGTTACGGAAATCGCAACGCTCGAAACCCGCCGCCTGCATCATGGCTTTCAGTGCCTCCTGCGGCGGATGCTGGCGGATCGACTCGGCCAGGTACTGGTAGCTGCCTGAGTCGTGCGCGAACAACTTGCCCAGCCGAGGCAAGATGTTGAACGAGTGGAAGTCATAGATCGGCTTGAACCAGTCGGCCTTTACGTGCGAGAACTCCAATACGCGCGCCTGCCCGCCGACTTTCAGCACCCGCAGCATCTCGCGCAGCGCCGCGTCCTTGTCGGTGACGTTGCGCAGGCCGAACGCAATCGTGACCAGGTCGAAACTGTCGTCAGGGAACGGCAATTTCTCGGCATTGCATTGCACGTACTCGAAGCCACCCACCAGACCACGATCCGTCATGCGGTCACGCCCAACGTTGAGCATTCCGGCATTGATGTCACCGAGGACCACTTCGCCCGTCGCGCCGACCTTGTCGCGCAGTAACGCCGCGATGTCCCCGGTACCGCCCGCCAGGTCAAGGACGCGGTCGCCCCTGCGCACCTGCGCGGTCGCCACGAAGTACCGCTTCCACACCCGATGGATGCCCAGCGACATCAGGTCGTTCATCAGGTCGTAGTTGTTTGCCACCGACGAGAACACTTCGCCGACAAGCTTCTGCTTCTCGCCGGTCGGAACCTCGCGGTAACCAAAGTGGGTGGTGCCATCGCGGGTTGGGTTGTTCATGTCCCGATTATCGCATCCCCTAAATGGCAAAGCCGGCGCACGCTAAACTCGCTTCCGATGCTTGCCACTCTCGTTTTATTTGCTTCGCTTGGCCTGGACACACTCGCGGTGTCGCTGGGCTTGGGCGTGCGGGGATTGCCGCGCCAACGCTGGCTGCGCATCGGGCTGGTGTTCGCCCTGTTCGAAGGCGGCGCGCCGGTCGTGGGGTTGCTGCTTGGCCAGCATGTGAGCGGTTGGTTGGGCGAAATCGCCGCGTATGCCGCAGGTGCGTTGCTGGTGGTGCTGGGCGGGCTGGAGATTCGCGAGGCGCTGGGGGAAGACGAGGTCGTCGAGCCCGGTTCCGACCCATTGCATACCGGCGACCTGCGCGCGGTTCTGCTGGCGGGCTTGTCAGTGAGCATCGACGAGTTGGCGATCGGTGTTGCGCTGGGCGTGATGCACGTCGCGATTGGACCGGCGTTGGCTTATATCGCCGTGCAGGCGTTTGCGCTGACGTTTGCCGGATTGTGGCTTGGCAGTCGTGTCGGACACGCGCTGGGGGAACGCGCGGAGCTTGCCGCCGGCATCTTGCTGCTGCTGCTGGGCGTGGGGCTCATCGTTGCCCAAGCGGTTGGTTTTTCACTCCCGTAACCCGTGCCGGTCGAAGTTCCATTGCGTGCATGACGCAGGCGCCTGACGGCCACGACGCAACCGTCGAGTGTCAGGAAACTTTATCGCGAAAAATCGACGGTCAGGATTCGACCACCGGCTCGCGTTCGGCCGGTTCCTGTTCGGCGACCGCGTCCAGTTCGACCTTGCGTTCCTGTTGCTGCAGTCGCCACATCTGCGCGTAATGTCCCTGCAGCTCGAGGAGTTGCGAATGACTACCGCGCTCGACGATGCGGCCAGCGTCCATCACCAGGATTTCGTCGGCATCCATCACCGTCGACAACCGATGGGCGATGGTGAGCGTGGTGCGGCCGACCGCAATGCGGTCGAGTTCGGCCTGGATGGCTTTTTCGGACTTGGAATCCAGTGCCGAGGTTGCCTCGTCGAAGATCAGGATGGCCGGGTTCTTCAGCAAGGCGCGCGCGATGGCGACGCGTTGTTTTTCACCGCCCGACAACTTCAACCCGCGTTCACCGACTTCAGAATCGTAGCCGTCGGGCAACGACACGATCAGGTCGTGGATGTGCGCGGCGCGTGCGGCCTGTTCGACTTCCTCGCGCGTTGCGGCAGGGCGTCCATACAGGATGTTGTAGTAGATGGTGTCGTTGAACAGCACCGTGTCCTGCGGCACGATCGCAATCGCCGCGCGCACCGAGCCCTGCGTGTAGTCGCGGATATCACGCGAGACGCCGTCCTCGCCCGTGATTGCAATGTGGCCGCTGTCGACGTCATAGAAGCGGTACAGAAGTCGCGCCAGCGTCGATTTGCCGGACCCTGAATGTCCGACCACGGCGACCGTGCCGCCGGGCGGAATGGCGAAGCTCACGTCCTGCAGGATCTCGCGGCGTGGATCGTAGGCAAAGCGCACATGCTCGAACGCGACCCGTGGCCGCGTGGCCTGCAACGGTTGCGAACCGGGACGATCCTGCACGTCCTGGCGCTCGTCGAGCAGTCCGAACAGACGCTCCAGGTTGGTGAACGCCGCCTTGACCTCGCGATACATCATGCCGAGCATGTTCAGCGGCGCCGACAGTTGCAGCAGGTAGGCATTGACCAGCACCAGGTCGCCGATGGTCATGGTGCCGGCGACCACGCCTGCGGCCGCGCGCCACATCATCGCGGTCACGCCGATGGCGACGATCGACGTCTGCCCGAGGTTGAGCACGGCGAGCGTCTTGCGCGACATCACCTGCGCGTTTTCCAGTGCGATCAGGTTCTCGTCGTAGCGCCGCGCTTCGTGCTCCTCGTTGCCGAAATATTTCACCGTCTCGTAGTTGAGCAGCGAATCGACCGCGCGTTCGTTGGCGTGGGTATCGGCCTCGACCGAGGCGCGGTAATACCGCGTGCGCCATTCGGTGATCGAGAAGGTGAACAGGATGTACGCGGCAAGCGTCGCCAGCGTGATCGCGGCGAAGACCCAGTCGTAGGCCCACACCAGTACGCCGGTCACCAGGCTGACTTCCAGGATCGTCGGCAGGATCGTGTAGAGCGTCCAGTCGAGCAGGTCGGAAATCGCACTGCCGCCGCGTTCCACGTCGCGCGCAACGCCACCGGTGCGCCGCGCCAGATGGAAGCGCAATGAGAGCGCGTGCAGATGCCGGAAGACCTGCAATGTCACGCGGCGCGACACCCGCGCCATGACCCGCGCGAACACGACCTGGCGCAGCTCGGTGAACAGCGTCACGCCCAGGCGTGATGCTCCGTAGGCGATCAACAACCCGACCGGCAGCACGAGCGCCAGGTTCGAAGTCGACAGGCTCAGGCCGTCGACCAGCTTTTTCATCAGCATGGGCACGGTGAGATTGGCCAGCTTGCCAGCCACCACCAGCGCCAGGGCCAGTGAAATCCGCCCCGTGTAGGGCTTCAGGAACGGCATCAATTCCCGCAGCACCTGCGCCTCGCTGCGCGCGGCGGACGGACGGGCGACGGGCACGATGCTGGCGGACGGCTCGGTGTCGGGGCTGGGCGGCGGGGTGGCGGCAGGCTTCATCGGGGAAATATGGTGTCGGTAGTCCGCAAATACAAAGGCGAGCTTGTCACGACCTTGGCCGGCGTGTTGCCGCAGGCTTTATCCTGTCGCCAATGTGGCGGTGGCGCCACTGCCGAGACCTAGCATGAGCTTTCCTTTCCCCGACCGCCTGTCGCTCGACTCGCGCAGCCCCTTCCACGATGCCGATCTGTTGTCGCGCGGCGTCGGCATCCGCTTCAACGGAGTCGAGCGCACCAATGTCGAGGAATATTGCCTCAGCGAAGGCTGGATCCGCGTTGCCGCCGGCAAGGCGCTGGATCGTCGGGGCCAGCCGATGACGATGAAGATGCGGGGAGTGGTGGAGCCGTTCCTGCAGGACACCACCACGACAGGTGATCCGTGACGGACGATCGATGCGAGTTGTGTTGAGCCGGCACAGCGGCACCATCCCGCAATACGGTCGACCCGATGGATTGCAGTCGTGCGCGATTATTGGGACGCCGGCGCAGGGTCAGCCGCATCTGCGGCCTTGAGTTCGTCCAGCGTGAGGAAGCCGTCGTGATCCCGATCGATCTGGTCGAATATCACCGCGGTCGAAGCCGCATGCTCCTCCTGCGACAACATGCCATCGTGGTTGCTGTCGACCTGTGCGATCTCGCGGGCAGCGGCGGTGCGATCAGCGCCATATAGATCCCGGCGGATGGTGTCCATTTCAGCCGCGGTCACCTCGCCGTTGTGATCGGCATCCATGGCATGGAACATCTGGAGGGAGACATTGGCATGTTCTTCTCGCGAGACCCGGCCGTCGCGATTGAGATCGAGCTGGCGCAGCAGGCGAGCGATCGACGACTCGACGGGCATCGTGCGGCCAGTGGTCGGTACCGCAGCCACCTTCCGCGATGCATCCGCACCAGCAATGCCATCGGCGGCCGTTGCTGTTTGTGAACTTGGCTTTGAACACCCGGCCAGCACCAGAACCACGCTGGCAAGGCGAATTGCAACGCGTCGATCCAACACCTGAGGCATGACGGCCGCCCGCGGAAAATGAGTACATGAGTGTAAAAGCAATCGCGATCGAACGCCGTGTGCTCGCCATGCAGGCACTCACTGCGCGTACCCGCGCTGGCCACACTTGCACGCACAGAACGACTACCGTGTCGGCTCCGGATCCACCCAGCCTCCCTCGATACCCATGACCACTGCCAGTTCTCCGGATGACACTGTTGATGAGCCGCTACTGGAACGGCTGCGCGCCGCCGCGGACCTGCTCGAACACATCGGCGCCGATCACTCGCTGCTGCAGACCCTGCCCGCGGCGGATCGTGAGCGGCTGCAACGTGCGGTGGCAGGCGTCTACCATCCTGATCCGGTCGCCCGTCGGCAACGGCTCAAGGCCGCAGAACGTGTCCGCAACAACGCGCATACCCAGCGCGAGGATGCGGTGCTCAACAGCACCGGCATCCGCACGCTGCGCCGCAAGCCGGTGTTCTCGACACCCAATTATTTTCCGCCTGGACAGACGCAAGCGGATGACGTGTCCGACGATGCAACACACACCACGCATCATTCACTTGAGCCGCAGCACTGCTACGTGTGCAAGCAGAAGTATTCGACCATCCACCACTTCTACGACCAGTTGTGTCCCGCCTGCGCCGACTTCAATTTCGCCAAGCGCACGGAGCTTGCCGATCTGAGCGGGCGCGTGGCGTTGTTGACGGGCGGGCGCGTCAAGATCGGATACCAGGCCGGGCTGAAACTGCTGCGCGCCGGCGCGGAACTCATCGTGACCACGCGATTCCCACAGGACTCGGCCGCGCGTTATTCGCAGGAACCGGACTTCCCGCAATGGGGGCATCGACTGCAGGTGTACGGTCTGGACCTGCGGCATACGCCAAGCGTCGAAGCGTTCTGCGCGGCGTTGCTGGCGACACGACCGCGGCTGGATTTCATCATCAACAACGCATGCCAGACCGTGCGTCGCCCACCGGAATTCTATGCGCACATGATGGCGGGGGAACTGGCGGCGACGCACCAGCTGCCCGACAACATCCGCACGTTGCTGGATGGTTACGCGCAGTTGCGCGGCGAATTGCCGCAAACCATGACGGCATCGAACAGTCTGTCCATGCGCGCGACAGGCGATGTGCCCGGCCTCATGCGGGCAGCGGAGTTGTCGCAACTGCCGTTGCTGCCGGAGGAGTGGCTGGCACAACGGCATTCCGACGTTGCCGGGATCTTCCCCGACGGGCTGCTGGACCAGGACCTGCAGCAGGTGGATCTGCGCGATCGTAATTCCTGGCGCATGCGCATGGCCGAGGTGCCGTCGATCGAACTGCTCGAGGTGCAGCTGGTCAACGCGATTGCGCCGTTCATCATCAATGCACGGCTGAAGCCACTGATGCTGCGCACCAGCAACCGCGACAAACACATCGTCAACGTATCCGCGGTGGAGGGGCAGTTTTATCGCAAGTTCAAGACCACGCGGCACCCGCACACCAACATGGCCAAGGCCGCGCTGAACATGATGACGCGCACGTCGGCCGCGGATTACCACGGCGACGGCATCCACATGAACAGCGTCGACACCGGCTGGGTCACTGACGAGGATCCCGCCGCACTGGCCGCACGCAAGGTCGTCGAGGAACGCTTCCATCCGCCGCTCGACATTCTTGACGGCGCGGCGCGCATCGTCGATCCGATCATCGACAGCATCAACACCGGCGCGCATGTGTGGGGGCAATTCCTGAAGGATTACAAGCCGACGGACTGGTAGGGTTTGAAATGGCGCCAGCCTTACTTCAGCGTGCTCAACAGACGGGCGGGTTTTCGGTACACTCACCCGGCCGGGGCAAACCCTGGCCTCATAGCACGGGGGGCGTGCTGTTCCAGGGAGTCATGACATGACATTTTCCAAACTTTACAAAGGGGTCCTGTTGCTCGGATGCCTGGTTGGCGCGCAATCGGCACAAGCCGCACATTTTCTTTACACCGGCGGACACACCCTGCGTTCGCAGAGTCTTACTGCACTGGGATACGACTTCACCGAATTCACACCCGATGACGCCGGTTGGGCCACTGCGCTTACGGGTGGTGATGGCCCATTCGACTCGATCGTCGTTGGCGAACGGCAAAGTGGATATACCCTTTCCCCGAGCACGCAGAGCAGCATTGCGACTTATGTCAGCAATGGTGGCAAGGTGGTCATTGTTGGCGACCACAATGCGTCTCTGAGCTTCCTGAATCCTGTGTTCAATTACTCGGCGGTAGAGAGTTACGGATGCAATTCCGGGCAGGACATCAACAGCACCCTCAACCCGCTTCTGGCCGCGCATTCCGGTTTTGCCAGTGGTGCGGCAAACCTGCGGAATCTTTCGTGCACTTCCGCGATCGTGACCACCAGCCTGCCCGTCGGTGCCCACAGTCTCTATCGGGCATCAGGCAATACATTGGCATTTACCACTGCCTACGGCGCGGGGCAAATGATTTGGCTCGGCTGGGATTACTGCTGCGGGTCGAAGTCATATGAGGACGATTGGTATTTCGTGCTTGCCAGCGCATTGGCCCCCAGTTACCAGATCTGCAGCATCGATCCCAACGTGACTCCCGTGCGCCGCAGGATGTGCGAGAACATCTGTGACATGCACGCGCCGCCCAACAAGGCCTCGCTGGTTGCCACCTACACGAGCTTGTTCCACGCGCCTCCCGTCTGTGCCATCACGTTGCCGAATGATGGCGGCGGCGGCTGATTTTTTCGAAATTGGCATGAAAGAACGGGCCGATCAAAAGATCGGCCCGTTTGTTTTTGGGCTCGGAGTAATCCGCGCTATGCGCCCAGCAATGCCTTGATCGCGGCAAATCCGGCGGTCGCGCGCTCTTGTTTGCGCTCGGCATCGGCGACGGGATCCGCGCCGTCGCGCTGAAGTTCGGCGGCGGGGAGTTCATCAATGAATCGGCTGGGTTTGAGGCGTAGCTTGTCGCCCCATTTCTGCGCCTCGCGGGCGTGAGACAGCCACAGCGCTTCCTTTGCACGGGTGATGCCGACGTAGAACAGCCGGCGCTCCTCGTCCAGGCGCCCTTCCTCGATCGACGCTTCGTGCGGTAGCACGCCATCCTCGACACCGACGATGAACACGTCGCGGAATTCCAGCCCCTTTGCCCCATGCAGGCTCATCAGCCGCACCTGGTTGCCGGCGTCGCCCTTGTCGGCGTGCGACAACAAGGCGAGCGCGGCGGCGAGCTCGCCCGCGCCGGTGTGTCGCGATCCGTCGAACCAGTCAGCCAGTTCGTCCAGGTTGGTGCGGCGCCGCAGGAAGCTGGCTTCGTCCTTGCACTGGGCGCGCAGCATCTGCAACAAACCGCTGCGGGTGTTGAGTTGACGAACCAGTTCGGCCGGCGACAGTGTGGTCGCGTCTCGGCGCAATTGACACACGATGTCGGTGAAGCCGCCCAGCGCATTCGCCGCGCGTGGCGGCAATTGTTTCAACAGGTTGATCGACTCGGCCGCACGTGCCATCGGAAGGTTCGCGTGCTGCGCCAGTTCGGCGAGTTTCGCCAGCGTGGTCGCACCAATCTCGCGCTTGGGTGACTGCGACGCGCGCAGAAAGGCGGCGTCATCGTCGGCATTGGCGATCAACCGCAGCCACGCCATCGCGTCCTTGACCTCCCCGCGATCCAGGAACGCGGTACCGCCGGTGAGGTGATACGGAACTCGCAGCAGTTGCAGCGCCTTTTCCAGCGCGCGCGACTGGAAGTTGCCGCGGAACAGGATGCAGAAATCGCTCCACGGCGCGCCGCGCAACTGATTGAGGAACTGGATTTCGCTCGCGACCTTCTCGGCCTCGTGCGCATGGTCCTTGCACTCCCACACACGGATGCGCTCGCCGTCGGCCTGGTCGCTCCACAATGTCTTCGGGTGCGCATGCGGGTTGTGCGCGATCAATGCATTGGCCGCGCGCAGCACGCGGCTTGTGCAGCGGTAATTCTGTTCGAGCTTGATGATCTTCAGCGCGGGGTAGTCGCTGCCAAGTTGCAGCAGGTTGTCCGGATTGGCGCCGCGCCAGGCGTAAATCGATTGGTCGTCGTCTCCGACGCAGGTGAAGTCGCCACGCGACCCGGCGATCGCCTTGAGCAGCCGATACTGCGCGTCGTTGGTGTCCTGGCATTCGTCGACCAGCAGATACCCGATACGCTCGCGCCAGGCAAGGACGCAGTCTTCATCGGACTCCAGCAGCTGCACGGGCAGCCTGATCAGATCGTCGAAGTCCACCGCGTTGAACGTCGTCAGCCGTTGCTGGTAGCGCGCATAGAGACTGGCTGCTTCATGCTCGCGGGCAGTGCGCGCGGCCGCAGCGGCTTGTTCGGGCGACAGTCCGCCATTCTTGGCGTGCGACACCAGCTTGCGCATTGCATCGATGGCGTCGGGCTTGCTGCCCGGTGGCAGCAGGTCCTTGAATTGTGCAGTGCTGTCGTCGCTGTCGAAGATCGAGAACCCGCGTTTCAAGCCAAGCTTTGCGTGTTCGACCTGCAACAATTTCAAGCCCAGCGCGTGGAACGTGCTGACCATCAGTCCTTCGGCGGCATCACCTTTGATCCGGCGCGCCACGCGCTCTCGCATTTCGCGCGCCGACTTGTTGGTGAAAGTGATCGCCGCGATGCGCTTGGCTGACATTCGTTGCGACGTGATCAGGTGCGCGATTTTTTCCACGATCACCCGCGTCTTGCCCGAGCCCGCACCGGCTAGCACCAGCAGCGGACCGTCGACATGCAGGACCGCCTGGCGTTGGGGAGGATTGAGGCCGTGCATGCTCGATGCTTTCACCGCTGCTGGGGTCGCTGCTGGCGCATCAGTGTAACGGTGCGCGGACGTCCTGCTCCATCGCGACATTGGCAGGTTGCAGCGCAACCAGCTGGCGTTGCGCGGCGATCGCATCTGGATGGCGTGGGCCATGCAGGGCCAATGCCAGCCTCAATGCCTGGTCGCAATCCCGGCGGGCTGACACCATGTTGCCTGCCCGCGCTTCCATGGCGCACAGATTTCGCCATAACTCGACGGCCAAAGGATGCTGCGCGCTGACGTTGGACTGCAGTTGCGACAATGCCACGCGGTAGCCTTGCAGCGCTTGCGTGGTGTTACCGGCATCGCCGTCCAGGCCGGCGAGGTCGGCAAGGTTCTCGGCCGTGCCGGTGGCGTCGCCAAGCGGATCATGCCGCAGCGCCAGCGCGCGCTGGAATAATGTTCGCGCGGCCGTGCGAGCACCGACACCGCGCTGGCAGCGGCCCAGTTGCGAATAGAACTCCGCCGCCTGCAACGGCAATTGCTGCTGTTGACGCTCCACCAGCAACTGCAGTGGCTGCATCGTCGCGATGCATTGTTGCTGATCACCGAGCAGACGCTGCGCACGACCACGATCGCTGGCCGACACGATGCGCAGTGCATTGGGTGCATCCGTGCCCAGCGCGGCGACGATGATCGCTTCGCGATCCATCAACTGCAGGGCTTGGCGATAATCGCCCAGTCCCAGCCGCAATCGCGCGATCACGCCAAATAGTTCCGCGCGGGCCGCTGGCTGTCGTGCCAGCTCGCTGGCTCCGCGCTGCACGCCGGCGTCGAGTAATTTCCGGATGTCGATGCGGCCGTCCCCATTGCCGCCGGCATGCTCGAACAACCCGACCATGAAATCCTGCAGTGCCTGCGCACGGCTGGCTTCCTGCATCGCCTGCCGAGCCTGCCATGCGACGATACCCAGTGCCGTGGTCAGCACCAGCGTCACCAGCATTGCCGTCGACAGCGCCCATCGATGCCGGTACAGGTACTTGCGGGTGCGATACCCCACGCTTTGGGGCCGTGCCTGCACCGGCTTGCCGTCGCGATACCGCTTCAAGTCCAGGGCCAGCGCTTCGACCGAGGAATAGCGCTGCTCGGGGCGCTTGGCAAGCGCCTTCAAGACGATGTTGTCCAGGTCGCCGGCGATTGCGCGCCCGCGCCGACGCAATGCAAGCGCGTCGGTCGTGCTGGCTTGATCGGCATCGACGTCGCCGCGCATCAGCGTCAGCGATGGCCGCACCGGATCCACGTCAAGGATCGCCTGCTCCCATTCGGCGTCGCTGTTCCGCTTGAGCCGATAAGGCCGAACACCAGTCAGCAGTTCGTACAACACCACGCCCAGCGAATACACATCGGTCATGGTGGTGACTGGATCGCCGCGGATCTGTTCCGGCGCCGCGTAGTGCAGGGTGAACGCCATTCGCATGCCGGTGCCCGTGCGGTCCGGTGCGCGTTCGCCGGTGTCGAGCAGCTTGGCGATGCCAAAGTCGAGCAGGCGCACCTCATCCAGTGGCGTGACCAGGATGTTCGATGGCTTGAGGTCGCGATGCACGATCAGGTTGGCGTGCGCATGGCTCACGGCGTCGCAGGTCTGCAGGAACAAGCGCAAGCGCATGTCCAGCGGCAGGTCGCGCGCATGGCACCAGTCGGTGATGGGTTCGCCGTCGACATATTCCAGCGCCAGGTATGGCTGGTAGTCGTCACTGATGCCGGCGTCGAGCAGGCGCGCGATGTGCGGATGCTCCAGCCGCGCCAGGATCTGGCGTTCGCGAGTGAAGCGCAGGCGCAATTTGGGATCGGCCAAGCCCGGCCGCAGCAATTTCAGCGCTACCCGGCGCTGGTAAAGCCCGTCGGCACGCGTTGCCAGCCAGACTTGCCCCATGCCGCCTTCGCCAAGGACCCGCTCGAGCCGGTACGGGCCGACCAGCAATCCCGGCCGCATGCCAGGCAGTGGCGCCACCAGCGGCTGGGACAGGAAGTCGTCGCGTTCGGCCTCCAGCACCATGAGGCCTTCGAGATCGGCCGCCAGTTGCGGATCTTCCTCGCGCAGCAACGCCAGGTTCCGAAGGCGCGTGTCGGCATCCAACTCGAACAACGCATCAAGTAGCGGGGATAAGCGCTGCCAGCGTTCGGCGTCCATCAGCTACAACTCACTCGTCTTTCAACGACGCCAGCAGGAACAACCGCGCCTTCTGCCAGTCACGGCGGATGCTGCGTTCCGAGCGCCCAAGCAACGATGCGATTTCCAGCTCCGACAGGCCCGCGAAATACCGCAGCTCCACCACATGCGCCAGACGCGCGTCGACGGCGGCCAGCCGCGTCAATGCGGTGTCCAGGCCCAGGGTTTCCTCGTCCAGGCGCAGGCCGCCTTCGATGTCTTCGGGCAGCTCGGTGACCCTGTGCAGGTTGCCGCCGCGCTTCTGCGCCAACCGCTGGCGGGCGTAATCGACCACGACGCTGCGCATCGCGGAGGCGGCGTAGGCAAAGAAATGCGCGCGATCGTCGAACTGTGCCGTTTGCCGCCCGATCAGCTTGAGGTACGCCTCATGCACCAGGGCGGTGGCATCGAGCGTATAGGCCTGCTGCCCCGCCAATTGCCGGCGGGCCATGGAGTGCAATTCATGGTACAGCGTGGACAACACACGACCCATGGCATCGCGATCGCCTTCGCGCGCGGCGCCCAGCCACTGGGTGATCTCGGCAGTTTCGCTCACATGTTCCTCCGAACTCCCCCCGAAGGCGGCCTCAATATAGCTCCAACCCATGGCCGAAGTGTGACCTGTTCGACGTTTGTGGGGGTTGGCGCTGTAACGGGACCTTAGCGCTGGCAGTTCCCGCACCAGACCGTGCTGCGCTGACCGATGGCCGCCTGCTTCAACGTCCGCCCGCAGCTGCGGCACGGCGCTCCACCCCGTCCGTAGACCGACAACTCCTGCTCGAAATATCCCGGCGCACCATCGGGATTGATGAAGTCGCGCAACGTGGTGCCCCCACGGGCGATGGCATGGATGAGGATTTTGCGGACGGCGTTGGCCAGCCGCCCGTAGCGCTCGCGCGACACCTTGCCTGCTGCCCGCAGCGGAGAGACGCCTGCGGCGAACAGCGCTTCGGCGGCATAGATATTCCCGACCCCGACCACGATGCCCTGATCCATCAGGAAACTCTTGACCGGTGCGCTGCGGCCGCGGCTGCGCACATACAGGTAGTCCCCATCGAAGTCGTCCGACAGTGGCTCCGGACCCAAGGCCCGCAGCAACGAATGCGTCGTTCCAGGGGGTTGCCACAGCAGGCAGCCGAACCGACGAGGATCGTTGAACCGCAACACGCGAATTGGCGCCTCCCCAGTCATCTGCAAGCCGATATCGACATGGTCATGGGGTCCGGCGGGCGCTTGGCCCGGCAGGACCCGCAGGCTGCCGGACATGCCCAGATGCAGCAGGGCACTGCCGGCCGGGGTATCGAGCAGCAGGTACTTGGCGCGACGACGCACCGCCAGGATGGGTTGACCCGGCAAGAGCGCACTGACTTCCGGCGGGATGGGCCACCGTAGATCCGGTCGCCGCAGCAACACCCCTGCCACTTTTCGGCCGATCAAATGCGGCACAAGCCCGGCGCGGGTGGTTTCAACCTCAGGCAGTTCGGGCATCAGGTGTGTCCGGAGTGATGCGGATTCAGTCTCAAGCTTGGCTTTCAGCCCTGCGGGGACCACCAAACTTCCCCGCATGCGCAGTCATCACGATGTCGCGAATCCGCTGAACGGTACCGGCCCATACTGGGGCGAACGGTGGGTGAAGCTGGCATGATGCGGTCTGGCCCGACTGGATCGGACCAAGGCGTCGCCTGACGCCTCCCTCTCCGGAGCCTGCAATGCCTGTGTTTTCGCTACCTTCGCTGTTGGATTTCCTCGCTCACGGCCTGCTGCAAACCAGCTGGTGGGCGCTTGCGCTGTATCTTCTGATCGCCACGCAGCTGACGATCTTCTCGGTGACGCTTTACCTGCATCGCAGCATGGCGCACCGCGGCGTCGATTTCCATCCGGCTGTCGCGCATGTCTTCCGTTTCTGGACGTGGCTGACCACCTCGATGGTCACCCGCGAATGGGTCGCGATTCATCGCAAGCACCACGCCAAGTGCGAGACCGAGGAAGATCCGCATAGCCCGATGCAGAAGGGCATCAAGACCGTGTTCTGGCGCGGCGTCGAGCTCTATCGCGAGGCGCGCACCGATAAAGCGGACATGGAGAAGTACGGCAAGGGTTGCCCGGACGACTGGATCGAGCGTCATCTCTATACGCCGCACGCGACCATGGGGCCAACGCTGTTGCTGTTCCTGAGCTTCGCGCTGTTCGGCTTTGCCGGCGTCGCCGTGTGGGCGGTGCAGATGCTGTGGATCCCGTTCTGGGCCGCGGGCGTCGTCAATGGCCTCGGCCATTGGTGGGGTTACCGCAACTTCGTCACCGACGACACCGCGACCAACCTCACGCCGTGGGGCGTCTGGATTGGCGGCGAAGAACTGCATAACAACCACCACGCATTCCCAAGTTCAGCAAAGTTCGCGCTGCGCAAGTGGGAAATCGATATCGGTTGGGCCACGATCAAGGCGTTCGAAGCCCTCGGTCTCGCCAAGGTGCTGCGTGTTGCGCCCTCGCTCAATGTGCGCCCAAACATTTCGGTGCCCGACGCCGACACGTTGAAGGCATTGTTGGCCATCCGTTTCCAGGCGATGACAGACTTCCAGCGCAGCGTGCTCAAGCCTGCGCTGCGCGAGGAAGCCGCCGGGGCGAGATTGAATTCGTTGCTGCCGCGCAAGTTGCGTAAAGGCCTGGCCGATGATGGCCGCTGGTTGCAGCCAGACGCCCGCCAGCAGTTGCATTCCTGGGTGGCCCAGCGTCCGCGCATGCGAACGTTGTTCGAACACCGCGCTCGTTTGGCCGCCGTGCTGGAAGCACGCAGCCAGAGCGCTGCGGACACCCTGCACAACCTGCAGGCGTGGTGCCAGGAAGCCGAAGCCAGCGGTATCCGCGCGCTGCAGGACTTCTCGGCGCGCTTGAAGGGCTATTCGCTGCAGTCCGTGCAGGCTTGAGTAGAGTCGCCCAGTGCTGATGGACACCATGAAGCCTGGCCATTACTGGCCAGGCTTTTTCTTTGGGATTTGCCTGCTGGGGACGTCCGGCGTTGCCATGGCGCAACCGCAGGCGTCGGCCGATTACCTGTCGCGCATGGATCGCGATCACGACGGTCGCGTGTCACTAGTGGAATACCAGGACTGGTTGAGCTACGGCTTCGATGCGATGGACCGTAACCACGACGGGGTGTTGTCGGCCGATGAGTTACCTGCCGGCGGCGGTCACGGCGGGCAGGGGCATCTCCTCACGCGCGAGGAACACCGCGCGCGGTTGGCGGCGGCGTTCCACCGACAGGATCGCAATGGCGACGGATTCCTGGACAGTCGCGAGCTGGCCGCACCACCGCGCTGAGACGATGCTGGAATTGGCGGCTACTGTTGACGCCGCTGCTGCCGCAACCGACCATGCGCATTGCCACGCGATAAGGAGATCGTGCAATGGGCGGACATGGAGTCCTGATCGAACGCAAAGGCGGCTATCTGCTGCTGGCACTACGGCAACCTACGACTGACGCAGGCAGTGACACGCCAATGCGCTTCGCCGTCGTGACGATTGCTGGCGAGTGCATCCGCCGCGAACCCACCCTCGATGCTGCACGTCACTGGCTTGAAGTGCTGGTCCGCGAAGACGTCATCGCCTGCGTAATCAACCCGCCTGCACCGATGCGTGCCGGGCCGGTGCGTTGACACTCCAGTTCCATCACCCATTTCATTGAGTTCAAGGAAGAACACGTGGACAAGGCAAAGCTCGGCCTGGTTGTGGCCATTACTTCGTTTGCTCTGGTCGGCGGGCTTTACCTGTCGGGATACCTGACGCTGCTGCTGTTGCACCTGGATACCGGATTGCTGCACTGGCATTCCTACCTCGATTACATCAATGCGATCGATGTCCAACAGGTCCGTCCGTATGTCCGACGGATCAAGTTCGCCGGCATCGTGGGATTTGGTGCGCCGGTATTCGCGGCGGTTGCGTTACTGGTGCCGGTGCTCCGCACGCCCCGAAAGTCCATCCATGGCGACGCACGTTTTGCCAGCCGCGGCGACCTGGCGCGACGTGGGCTGTTCGAGCCCTCACCCGACGGCATCCTGGTGGGCAAGTTCGGAGGAAAGTTTGTCAGGCTGTCCGGCCAGCAGTTCGTGGTCCTTGCCGCGCCTACGCGCTCAGGCAAAGGCGTTGGCGTGGTGGTACCGAACCTGCTGGAGTACCAGGAGTCCGTCGTCGTGCTCGACATCAAGCAGGAAAATTTCGCGCTGACCAGCGGCTGGCGACAGTCGCAGGGGCAGGAGGTGTTCCTGTTCAATCCTTTTGCCGAGGACCGGCGCACGCATCGCTGGAATCCGCTGGGGTACGTGTCGCGCGATCCGACGTTCCGTATTTCCGATCTGCAGGGCATCGCCGCGATGCTGTATCCCGACGGTCCCGCAGACCAGAAATTCTGGGTCAGCCAGGCGCGCAATGCGTTCACCGCATTCGCCTTATACCTGTTCGAGAATTTCGATGACCAGGCCGGCCAGGGTTTCCCGGCACACGCGTCGGCGTTTCCGACATTGGGCGCCCTATACCGTCTTTCATCCGGTGCCGGCGTGCAACTGAAAGCCTATCTGCAACAGCTTTCGCAGCGCACGTTCCTCAGCGAACAGGCACGCATCGCGTTTGCCAGCCTGTTGTCGCAAGCCGATGAAACCCTTGCCTCGATCCTGGGCACCTTCAAGGAGCCGCTCAACCCGTGGCTCAATCCGGTGCTGGATGCGGCGACCAGCACCAACGATTTCCTGCTGACCGACGTGCGCAAGAAAAGGATGACGATCTACATCGGCATCCAGCCCGACAAGCTGGCCGAAAGCCGGCTGATCGTGAACCTGTTCTTCAGCCAGTTGATCAACCTCAACACCCGACAATTGCCGCAGGATAATCCGCAACTCAAACACCAATGCCTGCTGCTGATGGACGAGTTCACCGCGATCGGGCGCGTGGATATCCTCGCCACCGCGGTGGCCTACATGGCTGGCTACAACCTGCGGCTGCTGCCCATCATCCAGTCCATGGCGCAACTGGATGCCGTGTATGGGAAGGAGGTCTCGCGCACGCTGCTGACCAACCATGCGTTGCAGATCCTGTACGCACCGCGCGAACAGCAGGATGCAAACGATTATTCGGAAATGCTGGGCTACACCACCGTGCGCAAACAGAACATCTCCCGTGGCCGCGAGGTCAGCCGCAGTACCTCCGAGGAGCGACGCGCGCTGATGCTGCCGCAGGAGCTAAAGGCGTTGGGCGCGGACAAGGAGGTCTTCCTCCATGAAGGCCTTGCCCATCCGGTGCTGTGCGAAAAGATCCGGTATTACAACGACAAGCACTTCACCCGACGGCTGATATCGAAAGTGCAGATTCCGATATTGACGATCTCGAATGGCGCGTCGTCATGAGGAAGGCTGAGTTTCAAGTGCGCAGTGGGGTTGTCTCTGCTCGCCTGAATACGGATGAGATCTCCCCGGGTAGTACGCAATCGTGTCGATGCGCCTTCACTTGCGACGGACTATTCTTCTGATCATCACCACGGTGTAGGAGTCCCCCATGCGCCTGCCAACGATTGCCCTGCTTGCCGCACTCGTGATTGCCGGGTGTTCCAGTACTTCACGCGTGATGCTCGGCCCGACCTATCCACCACTGTCGCCCGAGCAGGTGCGTATCTACTACCAGCCCCCTCCGAGGTATCGCGAAGTCGCGCTGCTGGAAACCGATAGCGGCCCGCTCACGTACGGGGAACAAAACAAAATGAACGCCGTGCTGGGCAAGCTGCGCGTCGAAGCCGCGCGTCTGGGTGCCAACGGCGTGCTGTTCCAGGGCACCCAGAACGGGTATGGCGGCAGTGGAGTGGGCGTTGGCGTCGGCGGCGGCCATTTCGGCGGGCACAGCGGATTTGGCGGCAGTGTGGGCGTCGATCTCAGCCCGTCGCAGAAACATGCACGCGGCATGGCCATCTTCGTGACCGATCCGCCGCCGATGGATGTCCCACCACGTTAAACATGCGCAAGACCCGCTATGCGGCGTCGGCATACCAGGCTGGATCCAGCAACGCAGGTGATGTGCTGGACGCAGTACGACTTCCTGCAAGCAGTGCATCCAATCCGCGATCATCAATGTCGGGATATGTGGCACGAGCACGCGCCCGGATTTCGTCCGCCAGCCCGCCCATGCGATTGACGTTGTCGATCATGCGCTGACGCACTCCCGCGTCATCGAGGGTGTCGGACAGTGCGCGATTCATTTCCAGGAACCAGTCGATCGTGTACTGGTCGAGCATGCGGCCATCTTCCATGGCTGGCGAGCTGTTGCGCTGGCCCCAATCGCGCAGCAATGCCTGCATCGCGCCGTTCAAGTCGGCGGCGAGGGTGAATTGCGGGCGCATTTGACCCAGTAATGTGACGTCGGTCAGGCGTCCGGCGAAATACAGCGGCGCCAGCATCGACCAGTAAAACGTGTAATCCCAGATGATCTTGACCGGCATGACCTGGGTGTCGCCGAACAGGCTGTACTGGTCCTGGTACAGCGTCAGGGTGTTGTCGTGGAAGGAGCGGATCAGCTGCTGGTAGATCGTCGCGTGGGAGGCGAACGGTCGACCGGCAAGGTCTTTCTCGACCAGGTCGCAGATGTAACCATTGGAAATGGCGATGAAATCACTGCCAGGGGAATAGAACGGATCCAGGAACATCCCGGCTTCGCCGGTAATCGCCCAACGATCGGCTGAAAAGACTTGTTTGCAGTTGTAGGAAAAGTGCCGCAAGAACATGAAATCCTGCAGTGCATGCGCAGGCGCGCCACCCGCGCTTGCATCCAGCGACCGCGCCACCTGCGGCTGGTGTTCGCGCAGCCAGGCCATGGCCTTGTCGTGGGTGTTCATCGTCTCCAGCGGATGCATCTTTGCATCGCAGACGATCCCCAACGAATGCGCGCCGGACGCCAGCGGGATCAGCCAGAACCAGTAGCCCGGCCCGCACATGTGGTTGGTTGACCGCCAACGGTCCGGAGGCGTGCTGCGCTGCAGCCACTGCACGTCGTCCGACCAGGTGTTGGGATCGATGGTGCCGTCGACCCGCCACCACACGGCGTTGACGTCGTGGTCGTTCGGTTCGGCCAGGTCGAGCTTGCGCTTGAGCAGGCCGGCGCGGCCGGAGGCGTCGATCAGCCAGCGCGCGTTGAGCGTGCGCATCGCAGCACCATCTTCATACGTCACCGTATGCGCGGCGGTCGCATTGCGTGCGGTATCCAACGCGATGCCGCGCACCGTCGCGCCATCGCGAAACTCGACACCAATCTCGCGCGCATGGGTAGCGAGGAAATTCTCGAAGCGGCCACGATCGACTTGCCAGGATGGCGTCGGCAAGATCCTGCTCACGCCCAGCTCGGTGCAGCGATCGATGCGGTCGCTGCCTTCGGAAAAGAAAAAGCGAAAACCGAACTTGCGGATCTGCTCGCCATCCAGGTGATCGCGCAGGCCCAGCACATCGGCGAAATAATGCGCGCCGATCTCCACCATCGATTCGCCGACCTTGAAGGCGCCCTCGCGCACCGGATGCGCGCGGCGCTCGATCACGGTCACCGCGATGCCGGGATTGCGCTGGCGCAGTTGGATCGCCAGCGCCAATCCCGCCAGGCCGCCGCCAAGGATGGCGACATCGCAGCGCAGCGTGTCGCCAGCAGCGCCAGTCATCCTGCGCGTTGGACGTGGGGTTGCAGGGCAGGGGCGAATTCGCCGCTGGGATCATGGATCAAGGGCGGATTGGCGCGGATTTGCCGAAAGGTCGCCCACATGTCGTCCTGCTGCAGCACCTGTCGCACGATGTGGGTGGTGATGCGGCTGAAATCGCGCACTGGCCGGAAGTGGCTGGCGCGGAATTGTTCGCTGGAGTGCACGCTCTTGTAGCGCGACTCGATGGGAACCCCCACGCAGCGCGTGCCCAGCGTGCGTGCGGCGGAGATCAGGATCTGCGCCTCGAACACGAAATTCTCGCCAGGCACGTTGTCGAGCGCGGCCACTGCTGCCGGGTAGAGGCGCTGCCCGCTCTGGCTGTCGACAATCTGGTAGCCCAGTCCCCACGCGATGCCCCAGTCACCGAAGTCGTTGCCCAGCCGTCGGTACATCGGCTGCTGCGAGCGTTTGCGCAGGCGGGCGCCGATCACCACGTGGCCGGGGTAGCGATTGCCGGCTTCGACCAGGCGCGGGATGTCCTCGGCATGATGCTGGCCATCGCCATCCATGGTCAGCACGGCCGCACTGCCGTGCTGCAATGCGGCGCGGAAGCCGTCGCGCAACGACGCGCCCTTGCCCTGCCGCTGTTCGTGGCGCAGCACGGTCACTGGCAGGTCGGCGATCCGCGCCAGGGTGTCGTCGTCAGATCCGTCGTCGACGACGATCACATGGTCCGAGAACGCCAGCGCACCTTCGACCACGCCACGGATGCGCAGCGCCTCGTTGAGCGCGGGGATGACGACCGCAACATTGGAGCGATCCAGGCGCACGCCATCGACGTGCGCCACGGCAGGCGCGGCGTAGTCGACAGGTGGCTTGGGCACTCCAACATCATGCATCGGCGATCTCCACCCGCAACGCGCGCCCAGGTCCGGCATGCAGGCAGACCAGATCATGGCCCGTCGCCAGCGCCTGGAACAGCGGCAGCATTGGGGCCATCGCATTATCGCCGACCAGCTGGGCCAGTGGACCAGTCGGCTCGTGTCCCGTGCCGTCGACCAAAGTCGCGCGCAATCGTGGTGCATCAGGGCGCGGCGTGTTGGATAACACCAACGCGCCACCCAGTAGGCCGGCGCTGCGCGACACCGCCGCCAATGGCCCGGCCGAGCCTGCGTCATAGGCCACCAGCAGCACCGCTGGGGCCCCGGCGGCAAGCTGCACCAGCGCTTCGAGCAGGCCCTGGGCAAAACTGGCGTCGAAGCTGCTGATCGCCGTGGTCGGCTGCACGCAGCCGGCGCCGATCGTCCAGTAGCCGGCGGCGGCGTTGTGGACGGAATTGTGGAACTTCGTTGGCGAAATGGCCGTGGGGTCAACCGGAAGGGTTGCGCACATGTAATCGGTGATGCCCAGGTCGCCGTGCATGGAGGCGAAGACCGAAGGCAGCGATTGCGGGTCGCGTCCCGCAGCAGTGCAGGCTGCCAATGCAGCCTCCAGGGCCACGGCGCCCGATTCCGGCGCGCGCCGACGCTCGTTGGTCGCGAGCAGTTGTGGCGATGGGCGTGTCGGCGTGGCGGCCGGCATGCGGCCGTCGGCGATGTAATTGCAGGCGTCCTGCCAGGACGGCAATCCTGTCGACCAGAAGCCGATGCCCTCGATGGTGGCGGTGAGGCTGCTCATCGGGCGCTCGTCGTTTTGAAGGAAGCCTGCTCGTCATTCCCGCGCAGGCGAGAATCGAGGGATGTTGTTCTCGCATCTAATTCAAACGCTTTCGCCGTTGGCGAGTCACTTTTCTTTGATAGCGCCCAAAGAAAAGTAACCGCGCCGCGAACGAATCCGCTTAGCGCTGCATTACAACGCGCCGCCGCGCGCGTAGATGTGTGCTTGCTGATGTGCGCGCCTTTCGCCATCCATGGCTCGGTCGGAAAACGCTGCACATCCTGTGCAGCGCCCTCCGGGCCTTCGCTGGGCATCGATCGTGGCGCGATTAGACGCAAAAAGCATGTAGCCAACAAAATCATCATGCCGCCCGCCCGAACACCAGAGAGCAGTTGTTGCCGCCGAAGCCGAATGAATTGTTCATGGCATTGCGGATGTCACGCGATGCGTTGTCGAACTGGATCTGAGGACCACAGGCGGCATCGGGATTACGGCTGTTGAGGGTGCCGGGGAGCAGTCCATCCCGCAGGGCCAGCAGGGCGAAAATGGATTCGACGATGCCGGCCGCACCCAGCGTATGGCCGGTCCAGCCTTTGGTGGAGCTGGCGTGCAGCGTGCGCGGGAACAGTGCCGCCACCGCGCGCGCCTCGACGGCGTCGTTGGCCGGGGTGGCGGTGCCGTGCAGGTTGAGATAGCCGACGGCGCTGGCCTTGATGCCGGCGCGGTCGAGGGCATCGGCCATCGCCAGTCGTGCGCCCAGACCCTCGGGATGCGGGGTCGACATGTGGTGGGCGTCGCTGGATTCGCCGTACCCGCGCAGCTGCAACTCGCCAGACTCCGGTTTGCCGTGGCTGCGCTCGAGCAAGGCAAACCCGCCGGCTTCGCCCAGTGACAGGCCATCGCGCGCGGCATCAAAGGGACGGCAGGCCTGCGCCGACACCAGGCCCAGCGAATTGAACCCATACAGCACGCTGCCGCACAGGGTGTCCACGCCGCCCACCAGTGCGGCATCGACCACGCCGGATGCAATCAGTCGCTCGGCCTGCGCGAATACCTTGGCGCTGGACGAACACGCCGTCGCCACGGTCACGCAGGGGCCGCGCAATCCCGTCGCCTGCTGGACGAAGTCGCCCAGCGAATGCGGCGTGTGCACGATCGGGCGCTGCAGGTCTGACGGGAATTCCGGCGTGCCATCGTGACCGGGCTGCAGTCGCGCATAGGCTTCCTCGGTGGCGCCGATGCTGGAGGTGGACGTCCCCAGCACCAGAGCAACACGCTCGGCTCCATGGAGTTCGCGCGCTGCGGCCACCGCATCGAGGATGCCGTCGTGCTGCAACGCCATCCACGCTAGCCGGTTGTTCCGGCACTCCCAGCGTGCGTATCGGGAAGGCAGCGGCGCGTCTTCAAGACCATCGACACGGCCGATCCATGTGTCCAGTACGGCAGCGCCGAAATCGTTGCGGCGCAGGCCACCGCGTCGCGTGCGCATCGCTTCGGCTTGCGCCTCAATGCCGCGTCCGAGCGCGGTAGTGGCGGTGTAGGCGCGGATCGACAACGGGCGGATGGGATGCAACGCTGGCGACACGCAGGGCTCCGATCAGACGACAAATTGAACGCGACAACGGTGCGCGTCAGATGCGGATTATAGCCAGCGCCCCTGAAATGACGTTGTGGATCAGTCTCGACCTGCTGAATTGTCAATCTAAAAGCCATTCGCGAGCATGTTTCCATGCGCGCGGCGGCGCGGCCGACACTAAGGCATTTGAGTCTTTTCCTGGCGCGGCACGAACTCCTCGCGCACCGCCTTTGCCAGCAAGTCCGGTGGCAGCAGCCCCTGGTCGATGATGAAATTGTTGAACGCGCGACGGTCGAACTTCGGCCCAAGCGCCAATTCGGTTTCCGCACGCAGCTGCAGCAGGCGGCTGTAGCCATAGAAATAACTGCCCGCCTGCCCTGGCATGCGGAAGGTGTAGCGGTCGACTTCCTGCTTGGCCATCGGATTGGACAACACTACGTCCTTGGTGAGCACGCGGAACGCCGTGGCGCGATCGGTCATGCCGAGGTTGAGCATCGGGTCGAGCATCGCGCGCGCGGCGCGCAGCAGGCGCAGCTGCAGTGCGATCAGCTGTCCGTCGAGCGGCTCGTACGGGACCATTTCGGCTTCGGCATACAACGCCCAGCCTTCGACATTGACCGAGTTGAAGGCAAACAGGCTGCGCGCCTGCGATACGCCGTGTTCGACCATCGCACTGAATTGCAACTCATGGCCGGGGCGGCCTTCGTGCGCGGTCAGCGTCCACGCGGCGGCCTTGTAGGTGAAGTCGTCGAAATTCTCGGTCTTGCCGCTGGCATCGGGGTTGCCGGTGGTCAGCACGAACTGCCCGCGCTCGCCGTGGTTGTCGATCAGCTTGGGCGGCACCATGTGCGGCGCCGGTTGTGCGGCGTTTTCGGCGGGCGATGCCAGGCGCATGATCATCGGGCGCTTGGGCAGGTCGACGATGCGTTCGGCGACGATGGCTTTCTCGATCGCCGGAATCACCGTATCGCGGTAGTAAGGTTCCACCTGGTCGCGGCCGAGCTGTTCTTTTTTCAGCGCATGGATCACGTCGCGATAGTCGGTCGATGCAAACCCGTGCTGCTTGGCGACCAACGGAGCGATTTCCTGCATGGCCGCGCGCGTTTCCATGAACTCGACTTCCGCGCGCTGGATCAGCAGTTGCGGGTCGATATCGATCCCGACGCGCTTGAGGCTGAATTCGTACAACTCTGGCGGCAGGCGGAAATCCGTACGCGCCTTTGGCAGCACCGTGGCTTGTTCCCACGCCACGTAATCCTTGCTCTGCTGATCCAGCGCCGCCAGCGCGGCATCGGCGCCGGTGATCTTGTATTTGCTGAACAGGTCACGGATGCCGCTGGAATACGTCGGCGCGTTGGCGATCGCCTGCTCGACTTCGGCCTTGACCGGACCCATGCGCTTGCCATCGACGCTGTCCGCAAAGCGCGCCTTGGCTTGGGTGAAGATCGATTCGGTGCCCGGTGCCAGTCCCAGATAACGGTTCAATCGCACCAGCGCCTTGGCCCGCCGCTCTGGAGGACTTTGATCCTGCAACAGGTCCTGTTCACTGCCGAACACGAGCGCGGGGATGTCGTTCCAGTCGAGCAGCAGGCGCTCGTTGAGCTGGCTGCCCTCGATTTGCCGCGAAGCCGCGCCAATCATGATCTGCAGGTCCTGGCGCACGTTCGGATCACGCTCGCTGGCCAGCGCCTGCTGCAGTTTGTCGCGGGCGGTAGCCAGCGTGGCGCGGTCGCGAGCCATGTAGCCCGGGCGCAGGTCGCCGGTCTTGTCGTCGTAGCCGGGTAATCCCGCAGACGAGGCATCTTCGGGCGAGGTCTCGGCCTGCGCCAGCAGCAGGATCTGCGCATAGCGATTGCTGGTCGCGACCCATGCCGGTACCGCAGCACTCGTTGTCTGGTCGATGCTGCCAGCAGCATGAACGGGCGCCGCCAAACCCCCAGAAAGCGTCAAGGCAATCGCTAGCAGGCTAGGCTTCAAATTGATCGGGTTCACGAGGACTCCGTTAAGCGGGGAATGTGACCAGCATCGCGTTGGCGAAGTTGGCTGGCTAGGCCCGAAGGTCATGGCGGCCTTGACGCGCTAGCATGCCACGAGCTCGTGCGCACGCACTTGCGGTCAGGGGGATGACATGCCGCGAATCGAAGTTGGCCAGCGTTTGCTGGGCGTTGCGTTGGTGTTGCTGGTTGCACCGCTCGCATCGGCGCAGCCGCCCAAGGCGCTGACGGCTGCCGACTACGCGCGTGCCGAACGGCTGGTCGGCTACAACGCCAATCCGCTAGTCGATCATGCGGTGAGTGCGGTGACGTGGCTGGACGATCGACATTTCTGGTATCGCGACCACGACGCCACTGGCGATCATTTCCTGCAGATGGATGCCATTACTGGAAAGTCTTCGCCGAGTTTCGACGTCGCCAGGCTTGCCGCGGCGTTGACGAAGACCAGCGGTAAACCGGTCGACGCGAAAATGCTCCCGCTCAGCGACTATCGTGTCGCCGACGATGGCGGTTTCGAGATCACGCTTGGCGACAAGCACTATCGTTGCGACCCGGCATTCAAGGGTTGCGTTGCAGTCGCGACCAAAGGTGGCGCAGAGCCGGGCGTCCTTTCGCCGGACAAGCGCGGCGAAGCCTTCATCCGCGATTGGAACCTGTGGATGCGCGATGTTGGCAGTGGCAAGGAAACACAACTGACCTTTGATGGCATCACCGACTTCGGCTATGCCACAGACAACGCCGGATGGATCCACAGCGATCGCGCGATCGTGCTGTGGTCGCCGGATTCGAAGAAAATCGCGACCTTCCAGCAGGACCAGCGCAAGACCGGCTCGATGACCCTGGTCAGCACCAACGTTGGCCATCCGGATGTGCAGACCTGGAAGTACCCGCTGGTCGGCGACAAGTACGTGACCATGATCCAGCGCGTGGTCATCGACATTCCGACCCGGCATGTCCTGCGCCTGAAGACGCCACCCGACCAGCACCGCTCGACCTTGTGCGACGACGTCAGTTGCGATGGGGGCTGGGAGGACGTGCAGTGGGCGGAGGATGGCAAGTCGCTGGCCTTCGCGTCGTCCTCGCGCGATCACAAACAGGTCTGGCTGCGCGTGGCTGACACGAAAACCGGCAACGTGCGCGATGTGTTGCATGAAAGCGTGCCGACCTATTTCGAAAGCGGCAACGGTGCCGTCAACTGGCGCTACCTGCCGCAGTCACAAGAAGTGTTGTGGTTCAGCGAGCGAAATAACTGGGGCAACCTGTACCTCTACGATCTTGGCACTGGAAAGCTCAAGCATGCGGTGACGACCGGCAGCGGTAACGTCACCGAAGTGCTGCGTGTCGATCCGAAATCGCGCACGCTGTGGTTCCGCGGCGTCGGGCGCGAGCATGAGGTGGCTGGGCAAAAACGCGACCCGTATTACCAATCGTTCTACAAGGCATCGCTCGATGGCGGCGCGCCTGTGTTGCTCACGCCGGAGGATGCCGACCACAAAGTGACGCTGTCGCCCGCCGGCACGTATTTTGTCGATGCGTATTCAACGCCAGTCACGCCCCCGGTGACCGTGTTGCGCCGCGCATCCGATGGCGTCACGATCGCAACCGTCGCCCGTGCCGACATCACGCGCTTGAAGGCCGCAGGCTGGACGCCGCCGACACCAATCGTGGTCAAGGCACGTGATGGCACGACCAATCTGTATGGCTTGCTGTTCAAACCGTCGCGTTTGGATCCGGCGAAGAAATACCCGGTCGTGGATTACATCTATCCCGGCCCGCAGACGGGCTCGGTCGGCTCGCGCAGTTTTGAAGCCGCACGACGGGATCATCAGGCCTTGGCGGAGCTTGGATTCGTCGTCATCGCGATCGACGGCATGGGCACGCCGTGGCGTTCGAAATCCTTCCACGATGCGTTCGGCGGTGACATCGGTGACAACACGCTGCCTGACCAGGTCGCGGCGCTGCACGAGCTCGGCAAACGCTATCCCTGGATCGACCTGACACGCGTCGGTGTCTGGGGGCATTCGGGTGGTGGTTACGCGACGGCGGATGCGATGTTCACCTATCCCGATCTGTTCAAGGTCGGCATCAGCGAAAGCGGCAACCACGACAATCGCAACTACGAGGACGACTGGGCCGAGAAGTGGCAGGGGCTTGAGCACAAGCACAAGGATGGCAGCAGCAACTACGACGCGCAGGCCAATGAAAATCGAGCCGCCAACCTCAAGGGCCACCTGTTGCTCGCACACGGATTGATGGATGACAACGTGCCGCCGTCGAACACGCTGCTGGTGGTCGATGCGCTGGTGAAGGCCAACAAGGACTTCGACCTGGTCGTGTTTCCGAACGCCCATCACGGCTACGGCACGGATGCGCCCTACATGATGCGACGACGGTGGGATTACTTCGTGCGCTGGCTCCTTGGTGCACAGCCGCCTGCTCAGTACCAGATGCACCCCCCGCTTTAGACCGGCCTCGACCCTTCCTCAATGTAGACCGGAACACCGATGGAACAGACCAGCACAAGCCAGCATGCAAGCCAGGGACAGCGCCCATCAGCGACGTCGCGCTGGCACATGCTGGCAGGGATCGGCGCGTCGCTGCTGGTTGCAGCCGTCAGCGCAATCCTGCTATTCCGCGGCGGCGACGGCGAGGCAACGATCGTGTACCCGCTGCTGGTACTCGTGCTGGGGGTGCTGTGGACAATCCTGCTGCGCGCATTCGTCAAGGGAAATCGACAGCAGGCCACCCTGCTGCACGACATGCACGAGCAGGCGGAACTGTTGGAAGAAACACGGCGAATCGCCGGCATTGGCGACTGGACATGGGAGCTGGACACCGGCCGCGTGCACTGGTCCGAGGAAATCTGGCGCATCCATGGCCGCACCGAGCCACCGGAGGGGTTGCGCATCGACATGCTCAACGAGTGGATCCATGCCGACGATCTGCCGCAACTGCAGGCGCGCTTGGCCGACCAGCTTGATGGCATGGATGGCACGCAGACCGAATACCGGATCGTGCGTCCTGATGGCGAATTCCGATACATCTATGCGCGGGGCGAATGGGTCGATCGCACCCCCGGCCGGCGGGTAATGCGCGGCATCCAGCAGGACATCACCAGCTTGGCTGCCATCCGCGACCGGTTACTGAAAACCCAGGAGCAATACGAATTCCTCTTTCAGCATAATCCGCTACCGATGTGGGTGTTCGAGCGCGAGACCCTGCGCTTTCTTGCAGTTAACGATTCGATGCTGGAAAACTACGGCTACTCGCGCGAGGAGCTCCTGGCCGGCAGCATGCTCGATATTCGCCCGCCGGAAGATGCCGACGCCGTGCGCGCTGCAGCGCAGCTTGAGACCGGTCATCGTCCGCAGGGGCGTGTATGGACGCACGTGCGCAAGGACGGCACCCGCCTGCGCGCGGCGATCCACACGCGCGACACTGTCTTCGATGGACGCCCCGCCCGCCTGGTGCTGGCGGAGGATGTCACCGAGCGCGAGCGCAATGAGGAACGCTTCCAGCTGATCACTCGCGCCACCAGCGACGCAGTGTGGGACTGGGATCTCGAAGCGGGCACGACCTGGCGCAGCGACAGTTTTTTCGCGTTGTTCGGTTACGCCCGCGAAGACGTAGCGCCGTCACTGGATGGCTGGGCGGACCTGATCCACCCCGATGATCGCGAGCGCGTCACCCAGTCCGTCGGACGGGGGTTGGAGACGGCATCCACGACCACCGATTGGGAAGAACACTTCCGCTTCCGCCGCAAGGATGGCAGCTATGCCGACGTGGTCGATCGTGGTTCGTTGCTGCGCGACGCACACGGCAAGGTGACGCGCGCTGTCGGCGGGATGCTCGACATCACCCAGCACAATCGTGATGAAGTCGATCTTCGCTTGCTGCGCCGCGCGGTGGAAGCCAGTGGAAATGGCATCGTGATCTCCGATGCGCGTCATCCGGATGTTCCGGTGGTCTATGTCAATCCGGCCTTCGAGGAGATCACCGGTTACAACGCCAGCGAGATCCAGGGCAACAACTGCCGCATCCTGCAGGGCGGAGATTGCGACCAAGTCGCGGTCGCGGCGATACGCGACGCACTGGCCGGCCAACGCGAGACGCGGGTGCTGCTACGCAATTACCGCAAGAACGGGGAATTGTTCTGGAACGATTTCCATCTTGCGCCGGTGGCGAGTGACAGTGGAATGGTCACGCACTATGTCGGGGTGATCAATGATGTCAGCGAGCGCCAACGCTACGAGGAGCAGCTGGCCTATCGCGCCACCCACGATGAATTGACGGGTTTGCCCAACAGACAATTGCTGCATGACCGCCTGCAGCAGGCCATCCTCAATGCGGAGCGTTACGGTCGCGAAGTGGCAGTGGTGTTCATCGATCTGGACGATTTCAAACTGATCAACGACAGCCTGGGCCATGGCGCGGGCGACATCGCGTTGAAAACCATCGCCGCGCGATTGCGCGATTTGGTGCGGGACACCGACACCGTGGGCCGGTTCGGTGGCGATGAATTCGTCATCGTGCTGACCGAGCAGACCGACGATGCGGGGATCGAGCGCGTGCTCTCGCGGGTAAGTGAGGCACTGGGGCAACCGATTGAACTGGGCGGGGTGTCTCATGTCCTGACACCCAGCATCGGCCATTGCCGCTATCCCGAGGCCGGGGTGGATGCCGAAGCCCTGCTCAAGCATGCCGATCTGGCGATGTACCAGGCCAAGCGGCAAGGCCGGAACCGCGCAGTCGCGTATCGGCATGAATTCGACACCGCGGTGTCGCAACGCCTGCAGCTGGTGTCGCGATTACGCGAAGCGCTGCAGAATCGTGAATTCAGGCTGGCCTTCCAGCCTTTGTTCACCCCGACAGGGCAGCTGATGGCGCTGGAAGCATTGGTGCGCTGGCAGCACCCCGAGCGTGGCTTGCTATTGCCGGGCGAATTCATCGGCATCTGCGAAGAGAGCGGGCTGATCGTCGATCTTGGACGCTATGTGCTGCGCGAAGCGTGCCGGCACCACGCGCTGCTGGCTGCGGTGGGCCTTGGATACGTGCGTCTGTCAGTGAACGTGTCGGCGGCGCAGTTCGGACATGAGCTCTACCGCGACGTCGCCGCCGCGATCACCGAGTTTGCGTTGCCACCCGGCGTACTGGAGTTGGAAATCACCGAAAGCGTGATCATGGACAATCCCGAACGCGCGATCGAAACCATGCAGCGCATTTCCGCGCTGGGGGTGGGCATTTCAGTCGACGATTTCGGCACCGGATATTCCAGCCTGTCGTATCTCAAGCGGTTGCCGATCGATCGTCTCAAGATCGACCGCTCTTTCGTGCAGGACCTGGGTCACGACGAGGACGATGCCGCGATCTGCGCGTCGATCATCGGCTTGGGCCACCTGATGGACCTGCGCGTGGTGGCCGAAGGCGTGGAAACCCGGGAGCAACTGGACTGGCTGCGCAGTCGCGGCTGCGATGAACTGCAGGGATTCCTGCTGGGGCGGCCGCAACCGTTCGACACGCTGCTGCCGATCCTGATCGGAGAGCGCGTGGACTTCGCGCTCTTGTAGAAGTCGCCACGTAGAATGGGCGGATGGATGTTTCGTATCTGCTTGATGCGTTGAACCCCGCGCAGCGCGAGGCCGTTTCCGCGCCTCCTGGTCACTACCTGGTGCTTGCCGGTGCGGGCTCGGGCAAGACCCGTGTACTGACGCACCGCATCGCGTGGCTCAATGAAGTCTATGGGGTGCCGGCGCACGGAATTTTTTCGGTGACCTTCACCAACAAGGCGGCCGGTGAAATGCGCGCCCGCGCCGATGCTCTGCTACGCAATGGATCGCGAGGGATGTGGATCGGCACTTTCCACGGCCTCGCGCACCGGCTGCTGCGCCTGCACTGGCAGGTTGCAAAATTGCCAGAAGGCTTCCAGGTGCTCGACAGCGACGACCAGTTGCGGCTGGTCAAGCGCGTGGTGCAGCAACTGGAAATCGATGAAGCGCGCTTCCCACCGCGGCAGATCGCCTGGTGGATCAACGCGCAGAAGGACGAAGGCCGGCGGCCACAGCACCTTCAACCTGGCGCCGGCCATGCCCAAAGCGACATGTATGTCGATGTGATGCGCAATGCATACACGCTCTACCAGGAACGTTGCGATCGCGCGGGCCTGGTCGACTTCGCCGAATTGCTGTTGCGTGCGCTTGAACTACTGCGCGACAACTCCGCGCTCCTTGCGCACTACCGGCATCGCTTCGGCGAGCTTCTAATCGACGAATTCCAGGACACCAACGCGATCCAGTATGGATTCGTGCGCCTGTTGGCGGGCGACACTGGAAATGTGTTCGTCGTCGGCGACGACGACCAGGCGATCTACGGTTGGCGTGGTGCCAAGGTCGAGAACGTGCAGAAGTTCCTTCACGACTATCCGGGTGCGGTCACGCTGAAGCTCGAGCAGAACTATCGCTCCAGCGCCAATATCCTGGGCGCGGCGAACGCCGTCATCACCCACAACCCGGATCGGCTGGGCAAGCAGCTGTGGACGGAATCCGGTGAGGGCGAATCGATCGACCTGTACGCGGCGTACAACGAGATCGACGAAGCGCGCTTCGTGGTCGATCGCATCGCCCAATGGGTGCGTGATGGCGGCAGCCACGGAGAGAGCGCGATTTTGTATCGCAGCAACGCCCAATCGCGCGCATTCGAAGAAGCGTTGCTGGCCGAGCAGGTTCCCTACCGCGTCTATGGCGGCCAGCGCTTCTTCGAGCGCGCCGAAATCAAGGACACGCTGGCGTACCTGCGATTGATCGGCAATCGCGACGATGACGCGGCATTCGAGCGTGCGGTCAACACGCCAACGCGAGGAATTGGCGAGCGCACCCTTGACGAAGTCCGCAAGCGTGCACGCACCGACCGTGTGTCGCTGTGGGAAGCAGCCATCCGCGTCTCGCAGGAAACGACGCTGGCTGCGCGCTCGCGCAACGCGCTGATCGGGTTCCAGTCGCTGATCCAGGCGTTGTCTGTGGAGGCGGTGGAACTCCCGCTCAAGGACAAAATCGACCACGCGTTGCTGCGTTCGGGGCTGCGCGCGCATTACGCCGCCGAATCGAAAGGCTCGCTGGATTCGCGCACCGACAACCTCGATGAACTGGTGTCGGTCGCTTCGCGCTTCGTGCAGCGCGACGAGGACGAGACAGATCCTGAGTTGAACCAGGTCGCCATGGGCGAACTGGTCGCCTTCCTTGCCTATGCGTCACTGGAGGCAGGCGAGGGCCAGGCACAGTCCGGCGAGGATGGCGTGCAGTTGATGACTTTGCACAGCGCGAAAGGATTGGAATTTCCGCTCGTATTCCTGGCCGGGATGGAGGAAGGCCTGTTTCCCAACGCAAAGTCAGTGGAGGAGATCGGCCGCCTGGAAGAAGAACGCCGTCTCGCCTATGTCGGCATTACCCGCGCGCGGCAAAAACTGGTGCTGACCTATGCCGAGGCGCGGCGACTGCACGGCATGGATATGTACGGAATCCCGTCGCGGTTCCTGCGCGAGATTCCTGCTGCGCTGATCAACGAAGTGCGGCCGCGCGTGCAATTGTCCAGGACGTATGAGTCAACGCGGCCGCGACGCGACGGTTTCGCCAACCGCGGCCATGCCGCAATCGACATACCCCCGATCAAGCTGGGCCAGTACGTTGCCCATGCCACCTTTGGCCGCGGTGTCGTCACCGATTACGAAGGTAGCGGCGCGCACGCACGTGTGCAGGTCAACTTCGACGACGTCGGCAGCAAGTGGCTGGTGCTGGCATACGCGAACCTGCAAGGGGCTTGATCGGCAAGCGGGATTCCAGCTTCGCCTCTTACGACTCGCATCGTGACTTACGCACGATTCATCCCGCGACGACTAATCTGAACTTCAACTGTCTTTCGCAACTCACCCCCGGAGTTCGCAATGCTTGTAACCCATCGCGCCATGAAAGCCCTTCTGCCCCGACTCACGCTGGTCTTGCTGTTGGTCTTCGCTGCAGGAAGCGCGGTGGCAGGCTCTGTGGAGGATGCCCGCGCCCGCAATGCAGTACGCGTGCTGACCGACATCCAGGCGATTCCCGAGTCGGCCATTCCGGACAAGCTGCTCGACGAGGCGCATGCGATTGTCGTCGTGCCTGATTCGTTGAAGATCGGGCTGATCTTCGGCGGCCGCCGTGGCCAGGGGTTGTTGTCGGTGAAGTCCGCAGACGGCACCTGGTCCAATCCCAGTTTCGTCAGCCTCACCGGCGGTAGCGTCGGCTTGCAGGTGGGCGTGCAGTCGTCGGACATCGTGCTGGTGTTCCGCAGCGACCGCGGGCTGGAATCGATCGTCAATGGCAAGTTCACGCTGGGAGCGGATGCCAGCGTTGCGGCAGGGCCGGTGGGGCGCAATGCATCGACCGCCACCGATGGAGAAATGAAGGCCGAAATCTGGTCCTGGTCGCGCGCGCGCGGGTTGTTCGCCGGGGTCGCGCTTGATGGTGCGGTGCTGTCCATCGACGATGCCGCCAATGAAGCCGTCTATGGCCGTGACACCACGCCGCGGATGATCTTCGAAGGCCGGGCGACGCAGCGGCCTTCGGATGCGGTGGTCAACTTCCGTGATCGTCTTGAAGAGGCCACGGCCTCCGCGCGACTGAGCCGTGGTGATGTGCCACCGCCACCCGTGCCCGCACACGTCGTAATGTCAACATCGCCGCCGGACGCCACGGTCAGCCCGCAATCCGCCCCGCAGCCCTCGCCATTCCAGCCGGTCGCAGAGCATCCGATCATCACCGAACCGCTGCCCGCGACACCAGTCGGTACCACGCCACCCGCCAAGCCATAACGCTGTCGCGACGCCGCCAATGCGGCGCTGCGCTATCCTGTTCCTTCCTCTTCAACAAGGCGTACGCACATGGGCGGATTGAGCCTCTGGCACTGGCTGATCGTGCTGGTGATCGTGGTGCTGGTGTTCGGCACCAAGCGCTTGAAGAACGTCGGCCAGGATCTGGGCGAGGCGGTCAAGGGCTTCAAGAAAGGCATGCACGACCAGGATGCCGAGGCGAAGCCGGTCGAACAGCTCCCCGACCAGGCGCGACGTGACGAAGAGATCGCAGCGCAATTGCGCGACGACGAACGCACGCCGCCGTCCAATCCGCCGGGGTCGCGCTGACAGCCATCGGCTGACGCCGACCTCCTGCACGATCGCCGCCAGCACTCCACATGTTCGAAGTCGGGTTCTCGGAACTGATGGTCATCGCGGTCGTGGCATTGCTGGTACTCGGTCCCGAGCGACTGCCCAAGGCGGCGCGCTTCGCTGGTTTGTGGGTTCGGCGGGCGAGGGCGCAATGGAATTCGGTCAAGGCCGAGTTTGAACGCGACATTGCAGACGATGAACTCAAGCGCACGCTCCAGGAAACCCAAGCGTCATTACGTGACGCGCATGCCTCGTTGCGCGATGCGGGCAACCAGATGCAGCGCGAATTCCACGACGCGCGCGAGGCGCTGCGTGGGGATGAGCTGATGCGTGGACCGCAGCCGCCAGGATTGTCATCACCCGAGGCGGCTTCCCCTGCGTCCGAGGCACTATTCGCTATTGAACGCGCGCAGCGATCCACGCTGCAGGCTTCGTCACCGCCACCAGTACTCGATGATGTCGATCCCGAGCGCTGATGAGGACGGTGGTGGGCGACTGCTCGATCACCTGATCGAACTGCGTGCGCGCCTGTTGCGTGCGCTCGCCGGCTTGATGTTGCTGTTCGTGGCCCTGTTGCCCTTCGCCAATCGCCTCTACGCGATCCTCGCGCAGCCGTTGCTGGCCAAGCTGCCCAAGGGTGGCCAACTGATCGCGGTCGAGGTGGCGTCCCCATTCTTCGCACCGCTCAAGCTGGCTTTTTTTGTCGCTGTGGTGGGGGCGATGCCCTGGCTGCTGTACCAGCTGTGGGCCTTCGTCGCGCCAGGTTTGTACAAGCGCGAGCGCAAGCTGGCATTGCCGTTGCTGGCCTCGGCATTGGCGCTGTTCTACACCGGCTGCGCCTTCGCGTATTTCATCGTGTTGCCTGCGGTGTTCACCTTCCTCAACAAGGTGACGCCGGCGGGCGTGGCGATGATGACTGACATCAACGCCTACCTGAATTTCGTGCTGGTGATCTTCCTTGCTTTTGGTGCCAGTTTCGAACTGCCTGTCGCCTTGGTGATCCTGGTATTGCTGGGCTGGGTCACGCCGCAGCAGCTACGCGAATCGCGCGGCTACGCCGTCGTTGCGATCTTCGTGCTGGCCGCGGTCATCACACCACCCGATGCCGTGTCGCAGTTGCTGCTCGCCATTCCAATGGTGCTGCTGTACGAGGCGGGCATCCTCGCATCGCGCGCCATCAAACCGACCCGCAAGCCGGATGGGCCCGTGGATGCTGCCTGATCTGGCGGTGTCGTACGCAGCGACGCATTCGCCGGCGGGATTCTGGCGCCGGTATGCTGCCTATTCGCTGGATTTCACGCTGATCGGTGGCATCACCACGCTGCTGGCCTGGCCCCGCCTGGGCGCGGGCGCCATCGAAACTTCGCAGGCAATGTCGCAACTTTCCGTGCTGCTCAATCGCACGTTGGCCGACGCGATGGCCCAGGGTGCGTCGGCGGCAGCGTCGACGTCGTCCGGACTGCTCACCGACCCCGCGATCCAGGCCGCCGCCGATGCCGTGCAGTCGGGGATCGTGCACATGTTGTTGCCGTGGCTTTTGACGTACGCGGTGCTGGCAGCGATGTACCACATCGGCTTCGAGCGCTCGCGCTGGCGGGGTTCGCCGGGCAAACACGTGCTCGGGTTGACCGTTGCCAATGCTCGTGACGATACGCAACCGTCCCTGCTGCAGACCGGCGTACGCCATTTTGCTGGCGCGCTGTCATGGTTGCTGTTGAACCTCGGCCATGCGCTGGCCGCCGTGCCGCCGCAAAAACGCGCCTTGCACGACTACATCGCCGGTGCGCGCGTGTTGTCCAGGGATGAGAAAGCGTTACCTGGTTGGGCGAGGGCATGGCTCGCGCTGCAGGTCATCGCCGGCGTGGCGGTTCCGATCTGGATGATGCTGCGTGTTGTTGCTTCGCTGCAGCCAGCGCTGGATTAGGCTTCGACGCCCACGAACGGCGGCTCGATCAGTGTCTGTCCACCAAACGTGTCGCGCCAGGCGAAATAGGCGCCACCCGTAAGCACCACGATCATTATCACGCCAAAGCCCATGAAGACGACGAAGGCCAGCAGCTCGCCGACCAGGGTGTGTACGAAGCTGCCCAGCAGGCTGGCGAAACCGGCAAGTAGCATGACGATGAGTGCGGCCACCAGGATGCTGGCGAGGAACAGCGCGCCCGCGACCAGGTTGGTGCTCACGTTGCGCACCGCGGCCATCGCGCTGAATTTGATCGCCTGCAGCAACGGCTGTCCGGAAAACAGG
>JBBSUF010000001.1:0-91182 GCA_038235185.1 Lysobacterales bacterium | reverse complement strand
GGTGCATTGCAGGAACGCGCGTCAACATGCTTGGCCGGCAGGCCATGGTGCGCGTGCAACGCAGAGCCATCGACTGATGTGATGCTGTCGATCTGCACGTTGCGGGCAAGACCGAAGGCAGGCGTTGCGCACCCGGGCTGGGCGGCGCGACGTTTGCGTTCGTGTCCATGATCGCCTGGCCCGCAACCCGGGCAGGCATGTTGATGGATATGTTCTGGATGACACACGGATCGGCCGCGCTGGTGTCGGCCGGCACAGTGGCGCTGGCGGAAATCGGTGACAAGACACAGTTGCTCGCGCTGATGCTGGCAGCACGATTTCGAAAACCGTGGCCGATCATCGCCGGCATGCTGGTGGCGACGTTGCTCAACCATGCGATTGCCGCTTGGCTCGGCACCTTGGTCGCGCACTGGCTGACCCCACAGGTGTTGCGCTGGATCGTTGCTGGCAGTTTCCTCGCGATTGCGATATGGACGCTGAAACCCGACACCCTCGAGGACGACGTCCTCGGCGAGACGAGCAGCGCCGCAAGACATGGGGCCTTCGTCACCACGGCCGTGATGTTCTTCATTGCCGAGATTGGCGACAAGACCCAGGTGGCCACCGCGCTGCTGGCCGCCAATTACTCGCCGCTATGGCAGGTGGTCACGGGCACCACCGCGGGCATGCTGCTGGCAAACGTGCCGGTCATTGCGCTGGGAAGTCGCTTTGCCGATCGACTGCCGCTGCGTGCGGCACGCATCACTGCGACGCTGTTGTTCCTCGTCTTGGGGTTATGGACCCTGCACGGGATGTTCTGACCGACTCCAGGGGTAATGCCACGTTGAGCGGGCAAGACAATTGGGCAGCGATTGCATGGCCACCACCATCGACGGCTATGCTGTTGCATCAGCTGGAGGCTCGATGCGCAGATCGTTGCAATGGCTGGAGGGGTTGAAGGCGACGCTGCTGGCGCGTCCGGACGAAATCATGCTGGAGGTCGGCGCCGGCGGCGAATTGCTGGTGGCACGCGTGCGCGTGCTGATCTCGTTGCTGTGCCTGGCACTGCCGCTGTTCGGCATCCTGGGTGGCGCCACCATCAGCCACAGCCTGGTCGCCTTGGCCGCGACGGTATTCATCAATGTCATGGCACAGCTGTGGCTGGCATTGGCGCGCAATCCGCGGCGACACGGTTGGTTGCCCTATGCGACCGGCACTTATGACATCACCACGACCACGGCCGTCCTGGTCCTGCTGGCCATCGGCGATCGCGCAGCCGGCCTCAACAGCATGGTGATCTGGGGTTTCTATCCGATCAGTATTGCGATGACTGCTTTACGCAATGACGGACGCCTGACCTTGTATGTCAGCAGCCTGGCCCTCGTGCAATATGCATTGCTGGTGATGGTGGTCGCCGGCACGGCGCACTCGCCGGATCAATTGGTTTCCGTCGAATTCGGAACTGTCTCCATCGCGGCACAGATTGATCGCCTGGTGGTGTTCGTGCTGATGGGCCTGATCACCACCACGATCGTGTATCGCATGCAGCGGTTGGTCGAATTGTCCGGTCGTGACGGCCTGACCGGACTTCCCAATCGTCTGTGGCTCTCGCAGCGCATGCCGCGGATCGTGGATGACGCACGCAGCGACGGCAGGTCGCTGACATTGGCGCTGCTGGAACTTGATCGCTTCCGACGCATCAGCGACGAGATCGACACGCGCGATGTCGAACGCGTCGTGCGGCAGATCGCTGCTTTGCTCGGCGAAATGTTGGAATCCGACGACCACCTGGCCCGCATCGGCGGGCACGAATTCGTGCTGGTCCTGCATAGTCCGGTCGGCAGTGCGTGGGAGCGCCTGGATCGGCTGCGACGCACGCTCGCCGAACGTCCGTTCATTTCAGAACTGGGCAACGAGCCCCAACGCATCACCCTCAGCGCAGGCCTGGTGTCGTGCCCACAGGATGGGTCGAACCTGTCAACCCTGCTGCGCAGCGCGGACCGCCGCCTGCAGCAAGCCAAGCGTGATGGCGGCAATCGCTTGATCGCCCGCGAATCCTGACAAGACGCTTCCATCGGCGAAAACAAAGCGCCATTACAATGCGTGCATGCAACTGGGTCCGTATGCCATCGCGTCCAATGTCCTCCTCGCGCCCATGGCAGGCGTGACGGACAAACCGTTCCGGTTGCTATGCAAGCAGCTTGGTGCAGGTCTGGCGGTATCGGAAATGACGACCAGCGATCCGCGCTTCTGGTCCACGGAGAAGTCGCTGCGGCGGATGGATCATGTCGACGAACCCGATCCGGTTAGCGTGCAGATCGCCGGCACCATTCCCGCCATGATGGCCGATGCCGCGAAGTACAACGTCGACCATGGCGCGCAACTGATCGACATCAACATGGGCTGCCCGGCCAAGAAAGTCTGCAACGCATGGGCAGGCTCGGCGTTGATGCGCGACGAAACGCTGGTCGCGCGGATTCTCGAGGCCGTGGTGGGCGCCGTGGACGTCCCGGTGACGCTGAAAATCCGTACCGGCTGGGATCGTGGCAACCGCAATGCGGAACACATCGCGCACATTGCAGAAGCGTCTGGCATCGCCGCGCTCGCGGTGCACGGACGCACGCGCGACCAGCACTACACAGGCGTCGCCGAATACGACACCATCGCCGCGATCAAGGCGCAGTCAAGGATTCCGGTGATCGCCAACGGCGACATCGATTCGCCGCGCAAAGCAGCCTTCGTGCTTCGATACACCGGCTGCGACGCGATCATGATCGGCCGCGCGGCACAGGGACGGCCGTGGATCTTTCGCGAGATCGCGCATTACCTGGCGACCGGCACCGAATTGTCGCCACCGTCGTTGCAGGAAATCCGCGACGTGCTGCTGGGCCATCTTCGACACCTGCATGCGTTTTACGGTGAAGTTGCCGGCGTGCGCATCGCGCGCAAGCACCTGGGCTGGTACGCAAAGGATCGCCCCGAGAACGCCGCCTTTCGGAACGTCATGAACCGCGCCGCCACGGCGGACGAACAGGTTCGCCTGACCCACGATTATTTCGATGCACTGATCTCCGGCGGCATGCCGGAACTGTCGGCCGCGGCCTGAAATTCCCGCCAGCAATCATCCCGGCGGCGTCCCGCCGTACCCATTGATGCCGGCAACATGCGCGCGCCCGCGCCGGGAATCGCCGTCGTAATCGCCCCGAGGTCCTGGCGTATGTACCCAGTACAACGGCACCGGAGAACACTATGAGAACCCAGTCCCATCGAGCGGACAGCATCACCTTCCCGCACGGCTTTCTTGATTTCCTCAAGGTCTCGCCTGGGAGGCGCCATCGCATTGGCGAGTACGAACTCGACCCCAAGCAGCTCGAGACCTTCAACCAGGCATTGCACGCGTTGAGCCCGGAGGCGCCAGCACTCAGCCTCGACCAATTCGCCGCGGCGGGTGAACGTGCCCTGGCCCGCCACGGGGACGGGGGCATGCCGCCCTTCGTTGCGTCACGCATGGCGGCGTTGGCGCGAATGGAGACGATGGCTGCGGATGCAGCCTGGTCGCCGAGTACGGAGCTGATCCGCCAGATTGGGATCCTGGTCGGGTATCGGCGCGAGACCAACGACCTGATCCCCGACGACCTGCGCGTGATCGGCCTGCTTGATGATGCGGTGCTGGTGGATGTCGCGCTGCAACTGCTCCGTCATGAACTGGCCGAATACGAAGACTTCTGCCGGTTTCGCAAAGTGGCCGCAGAATTTGCCGGCATGCGTGAGACCGACACCGGCCTTACCCGCGAACATTGGCTGGAAGCCATGCTGCAGGCGCACAGCAGCCTGGACCGGATCGACGCGAAGCCGCACCAACGCTACGTGCCCGATCCGCGCGCCAGCCTGTTCCACATCACCTGAGTGCAAAATAAGTGCGCGCGCCGTGGTGAACCCGGTTCTGCGTGGCCGGAACCTTGGCGCTGCCGCCGTTGTTGTGATTGCGCACTGCATGGGAAGCCAATGGACAAAACATCGAGTACCGCTGGCAGCACGACATGAGTCGCTTCCAGACAACCCGATGGAGCTTGATCGAGACTGCGCGCGACGACCCGAAGCACGCACGCCAGGCCCTGGAACAATTATGCAGCGCCTACCGGCCCCCAGTGCTGGCCTTCGTGCGTCATTGCGGCCACAGCCGGACCGACGCAGAGGATTTGACCCAATCATTCTTCCTGCACTTCCTTGAGCGTGGCTGGTACGTCCAGGCGGATCCGGTGCGCGGCCGCTTCCGCTCTCTGTTGCTGGCGGCGCTGCGACACTTCCTGCACGACCAGCACGCGCAGTTGATTGCAGGCAAGCGCGGCGGCGGTCAGGCGCACGGAGGCGACGACGTGATCGGACAACTCGTCGATCGCACTGCCAGCCCCGAGGAGGCTTTCACGCGCGCATGGCTGGAGACCGTGCTGGAACACGCGATGACACGCCTGCGCGATGAATGGACGCGCGCCGGCAAGTCCGCGCAATTCCTGCAGCTATCGGCGATGCTGGCCGAGCGTGCCGATCCTGAGGAGCTTCATGCATTGGCGACCGAAACCGGCACCCGCGCCAACACCCTGACGGTGCAGGCCCACCGCATGCGCCAGCGATTGCGTCAACTCGTGCGCCTGGAACTGCTGCAGACCGTGGGCAGCCGCGAGGCGCTGGAACTGGAACTGGCCGAACTGCGCGGTGTCATCAAGACGCCGCCATGAGCTGCCGCCATGATCCCTCCATCCGACAGCGACAACCCCAAGACCGCCTCTACAAATGACTCGGGGATCACCCAACGCTGGTGGCTGGATCCAGCACTGGCGCAGCTTGCCTTCGGGCCCGATACCCGCGACGCATCGGCGCCTTCGATGGCATCGCGCGGCTCGCTCTATGACGAGATCACCGGGGTGGATCTCGGCAATCCGATGCAACGCGAGTTTGGTGACTACGAACTGATCGAACAGATCGGGCGCGGTGGCATGGGCAGCATTTATCGCGCGCGCCAGCGCAACCTCGGCCGCGAGGTAGCGATCAAGTTGCTGTCGGCGGGTCATCTGGCATCCGAGGAGCTGATCGACAGCCTGCGCCGCGAGGCGCAGAACGCGGCACTCCTGCAGCATCCCAACATCGTGGTCGTGCACGAGATGGGCGAGCACGCCGGCCTGATCTTCTTCGCGATGCAACTGGTGCGCGGGCGCAGCTTGTCGCAATGCCTGTCCAACGACGGCCCGATGGCCCCACGCCAAGCCGCGACGCTGCTGCGCACCGTGGCGGAGGCCGTCGACTACGCCCACCGCCTGGGCGTACTGCACCTTGACCTGAAGCCCGGCAACATCATGATCGACGAGTCCGGCGAACCGCAGATCGCTGATTTCGGCTTGGCGCGGCGACTGGAGGAAGCCCTTGATCGGGCCAATGACCAAATTTCCGGTACGCCAAGCTACATGGCGCCGGAGCAGGCGCAGGTGCCTGGCCCGGCACTCTCACCCGCGACCGACGTGTGGGCGATGGGCGCAGTGCTGTACGAACTGCTGACCGGCGAGCCGCCTTTCGACGCCGATGACCCTTCGGCCACCTTGCGCCTGTTGCTGCAAGGGCAGGTGCGCAAGCCATCCAGGCTTCGGCCAGTGCCGCCCGACCTCGAAGCGATCTGCCTGCATTGCCTGGCCAAGGATCCTGCACAGCGCTACATCAGCGCACGCGCGCTCGCCGACGACCTCGGCCGCTATCTGGACGGTCGCGCCGTCAGCGTGCGGCGGCTGAACCGGGCAGAGCGGATGTTGGGATGGGCGCGGCGTGAACCCAAACTGGCGATCACCGGCTCATTGGCAGCAGTGGCCTTGGTGGTCGGCCTGATCGCCACCACCGATCAGTGGCAACGCGCGCAGGCCAATGCGGCGATTTCCAACACCCGGCTGTGGGAAAGTCGGCGCGAAACTGCGCTGCAACTGCAGCAGGAGGGCAAGGGTTACGAAGCGATGCCGCGCCTTTTGCAGAACATAGAAGAGCAGGAGCACGCCGGCCACGGTGACCTTGCCGCGCTGGACCGCCGCCGCCTTGGCATCCTCACCGGCCAAGGCGCCACCCTGATCGACACCATCGCCATTGCCGACGCCAATCCAATGGCGGTTGAACTCAGCGACGATGGCAGCCTGCTGGCAATCGCGCTCAATGACCGCAGCGTGCGCTGGTACGACACCGCCACGCTGACCCAGCGTGGGCAGGTCAGCCTGCAGGGTCGCAGGAGCGCCACCGGCGACGAGCGCATGCCGGTGCTGTTGCGTTTCGTCGACGATCATCGCCTGCGCGTCACGACCGAGTGGTACACCAACCTCACCAGCCCGAATGACAGCGATACCTGGCTGGTCGACCTGGATCGTCAATCGATTATCGAGCCGCCCAGGGAATTTGCCGACCTCGCTGACGCCATCTATAGCGCCGACGGCCGTCTTGCTTTGTTACGCAACCACCGCAGGCAGGCGCAAATGTGGCAGGTGGCACCGTGGAAGCCGCTGTCCGGGATGAGCGTGTCGACCCACGATCAGGATCTTGGCGAATTCCTGCCTTGGCAACTGGGTCCGGGCGCCAGCTATGCGGCCACCTTCCAGGCCGCGCTCCGCGAAATGCACTGGTTCATCCCGCCCGATCTTTCGCACCCAGTCTCCGTCCGGTTCCCGGGCGACGCCGGCATCTCCGCATGGACCCACAGCCACGACGGTCGCTGGCTGGCGCTGGGCGATGTCGAGGGGCGCGTGTTCCTGATGGATACACGCACCCGCGCTGTGCGCACGCTGCCGACTTCGCGTGGTAGGGAGATCACCTGGCTGGCCTTCAGCGAGGACGACGCCTGGATGGCCGCCGCCAGCTGGGACGGACTGGTCTATGCCTTCGACGTCGCCCGCGGCGAGTCGCTGCTGAGCGGGCAGATGCATCACGACTTCGTCGTGCGTCGGGTCGGCCTGAGCCGATCGCGGCGCATGTTGATCGCGGCCGGCGAAGGCCAGACCGCCTTGTGGCGCCTTCCCGAACCTGGACCGCGCGCGGTACCGGCACAACGCATCGGTGCCGGGCCTGCCACCCACGGATTGGCCGGGCAATATCCGGTGTCCTGGTCGTTCCAGGCAGGACTGTTGGCCAGTGCCGGGATCGATGGCCAGGTGCGCTTATGGCGGCTGCCGGTGTCACCGACCGTCACGGCGACGGCGGCGCGACAGATCGCCGAAACCCTGCAGTTCGACGGCAAGCGGCTGGTCGACGTGGAATGGAATCGCCTGCGCCTGGTCACCACTCGCGGTGCCGCCGCAACGCCATGGATGACGCTTGCCCAACCCCCCGGCTTCGCCGAACTCGTCGGCCACGGACGCACCCTGGTGGTCACGGTCGGACCACAGCTGCAGGTCTACGACGTGCCTTCGCTGCACCTGCGGTTCCCGCCGATCGCATTGCCCAACAGCCCGCAGCGGATGCTTTCCGATCCGGGCGGCGATCAGTTGTTCCTGACCACTACCGCCAGTGGCGGGTCAACGGGCCTGCAGGAACAACTGCTGCATTTCGACCTTCGCCGTGGTCGGCGGATGGCGGGCAAAGCCTGGCTTGCCGGCCCCCTGCGCAGCCTGAGCCTGTCACCCGATGGCCGGCGCCTGTTCGCGGTCGGGCCTCCCGATGACGTTTCGACACTGCTCGCCGCGGACAGTCTCAACAAGCTTGCCGATTTGCCGCAAGACACCGCACAGCCCATCGTCGACGCTGCCTTCGCCGGCCACGGCGACGATCTCTGGCTGATCAGGGCCGCGGGGGATCCGCGCCTGGGTAGCGATGCATTGCTGCGCTGGAATCCCGCGACCGATACCGTCCAGGAGACCCACACCGGCCAGGCACGACCGAAGGCGCTCATCGCCGTCCACGACAGCGTCTTCGTAGCAGGCAACAACCACGACCTGCTATCGCTCCCGGGAAAGCCCTTGCTCAAGCTGCAGCGGATCGCCGACAGCGAAGCCACCGAAACCCTCGCCGCCACGGCCGACGGCGGGATCGTCGCCAGGGGTTTCCGGCGTGACGTACAGCTCTACGACATGGCCTCCGGTGCCACCCTGGGGCCGCCACTGCATGGCGACGGCAATGCGATCGATGCCATCGAAACGCTTGCCTTCACCGCCGATGGCCAGCAATTGCTGGCGCGCACCATGCAGGGGCACTGGATGACCTGGCAACTTTCACCGGACCTGCGTCCCGCTGGTGAAATCGCGACCCAGCTGACGCGACTCTCGTCCGACAATGAAACCCAGCAGCGCGTGCGCGTCCCCTCCAGCGCCGAGCGCAGACACTTGCGCGCAGATGATCCGGGGCGTTGGCTGGCACCATCGCCCCGACCGACCATCACCATGCAGTCCACAGCCGTGGTCGATGGCAGCCCGATACCCGCGAGGGAACCGGGCACCTCCCCCCTGCTGCTGGACCTGGGCAATCTGTACGCTTCTGGCCCCGATGGCGTGCGCAACGTCTATTACGCCATCCGCTCGCAGATGCGCCCCTACCCGGCAGGCGTGCAGCGTTTGGGCGGGGTTGACTACGACATGCGCGGAATGGCCGAGATCGGCGCGCTTGAATGGATCGATCCTTCGATCAAGCCGCTGGCCGACGTCCGCTGCATCCCGGTACCGGAGGCGGTGGCGGTGGCGGCTTTGCACCTGCTGCTGTTGCCTGTCGTCGTGGCCGCCAGCGAGCAGCCGCAAACGCTTGCCCACGTGACCTGGCATTACCGCGACGGCAGCAGCGCGGTGGTGCCGTTGCGGACCCAGCACGAATTATCCGGCTACACCGGTCTCGACCAGCAGGTGCCGCTGGTCTTCGGCACTGCCATCGATCGCGCTGCGGTGGGCCGGCAGAGCGAGACAGTCAGTGGACTGCGGCTGGCCAATCCGCATCCCGCGAGCGGGCTGCAATGCATCGACCTGGAAGCCACGGACCAGCCGATCCTCCTGTTCGCGATGACGGTCGAGCCAGCGCGATCGCGACCGTCCGTCGGAGCATCGGACGTTTCCACCACTATTTCGCGTATTGAAAGACATGCCCCTCCAAAACCGCGCGTGATCCGGGGCGCGCGCCTTGCCGTGAGGAGATCGCCATGAACCGCAGCGTCTTCACCACCCTGCTGCTGGTCGGCATGCTCGCCGCCATCCAGCCCGCCTTTGGCTGCGGCGAAGGCCTGTTCAACATGGGTGGCGGCCTGCGCTACCAAGGCTACCTGGCGCCACGTCCGGCCACCGTACTCGTCTACGACAACGCTCCCAGCCCATCCGCCGACCGCAGCGCGGTCTATCGCGGCCTGGTACGGGCAGGGCATCGACTCAGCATTGCCCACAGCCAGGACGAACTCACGCAAGCCCTTCGCGAACGCCGCTATGACGTGGTCATCGTCGGTCTCGAGGAGGTCGGCAAGGTGACGGCACAGACTTCCGCCGGAGCCGTGACACCGACACTGCTGCCGGTGATCGAACGCAGCCAACGCAACGCGCCGGCCGTGCGCGATCGCTTCAGCCTGTTCCTGCTCGACGGCGCCAGCCTTGGTCAATACCTGAAGGTGATCAACCAGGCGTTGTCCCTGCACGCGTCGTGATACGGGCGCCGCGAACAGGCGGCACGGATATGCGCATCCGTTCGCGACTTCGCATGGCAGCCGTGTTGCCATGTTGCTGTGCGACGCTGCTGCTGATGGCCTGGGCACCGATGGCCCGCGCCCAGGCGTGGGTGCCAGGCAAACGAAACGGATCAGTAGGATTCACCTACCAGCAATCCAAGAGCAGCAGGCTGACGTCGGCCAACTCTGAATTGGATCGCTTCGGCGAAGTCATTGATCGCTCTTTGTCGCTCAACGTCGATTACGGCCTGACGGATCGCTGGGCGTTCAGTGCCAGCATCCCGTTCACGAGCAACCGCTACAGGGGAAATGATCCGCACGATCCGCGCCCTTTCCCTTTCCTGGCAGACCAGCGCTTCCTCGATGACGGCCGCTTCCACGACGGCTGGGCGGACTGGGCGGCGTACCTGCGCTACCAATGGCGCGCCAAACCGTTCCTGGTCACACCGTACATTGGCTACTCCCAGCCCAGTCGCGACTACACGTTCTGGGCACACTCGGGCGCTGGCAGCCAGCAATGGGCGCTGCATCTGGGCGTGCACCTCGGCGGCTTCTTTTCGCCGCCCCGGCAAAACCTGTACTGGCAGGCAGCCTATGACTTTTCCTTCCTGCAACCGGTCAGTCATCGCCGTGTGAACCGGGGCGTGGTCAGCGTCGGTATCGGGTACTACTTCACACCGCGATTCAACGTGCAGGCGCTGATCGAACACCAGAATTCCTACGGCGACACGATCAACCTGCCGGACGATTTCTCCAACCCGGACGGCTCGCCCAATATCGGCAACATCATCTACCACGACCAGTTGGCGGCCTCGCGCACCACCACGGCCAGCGCCGGACTGGGTTACCGGATCAACGACCGCTATGCGCTGTTCGCCAACTACGGCCGGACCTTGACTGCCGCGAATGCGCACATCTACGACGGCATCGTCACGGTTGGCTTCAACCGCGAGTTCTAGCGCCGCGCCTTCGATGAACGGCAGCGTCCGTCCGCGGCGCGCACAATGCGAATACCCGGTCGGGCATGTATCATGCGCGGCCATCCTTTCATCCGCATCAAGGGATGGATTCGACGGAAGCCTGCTTCCACGCTCCCCTCTACATACGAGAGCCTGCCACGATGTCCAGCTATCTCTTCACCTCCGAGTCGGTCTCCGAAGGCCATCCGGACAAGGTCGCCGACCAGATTTCCGACGCCGTCCTCGACGCGATCCTGGCGCAGGACAAGCGTGCCCGCGTGGCGTGCGAAACCATGGTCAAGACCGGCGTGGCGATCGTCGCCGGCGAAGTCACCACCTCGGCATGGATCGACCTGGAAGCGCTGACGCGCAAGGTCATCATGGACATCGGGTACGACTCCTCGTCAGTGGGTTTCGACGGCGAGACCTGCGGCGTGCTGAACCTGATCGGCAAGCAGTCGACCGACATCGCTGCCGGCGTCGATGGCACCGGGAAGAAGCAGAAGAAGCCGGAAGAACAAGGCGCGGGCGACCAGGGCCTGATGTTCGGCTATGCCTGCAACGAAGCGCCCGAGTTCATGCCGGCGCCGATTTTCTACGCCCACCGCCTGGTCGAGCAGCAGGCCAAGGTGCGCAAGCAGAAAAATTCGAAGTTGCCGTGGTTGCGCCCGGATGCGAAGTCGCAGGTCACGCTGCGCTACGACAACACGCACAAGGTGATCGGCCTCGACGCCGTGGTGCTCTCCACGCAACACGACCCGGGCATCAAGCACAAGGACCTGGTCGAAGGCGTTTACGAAGAAATCCTCAAGCCGGTGCTGCCCAAGGCCATGCTCGATGCGCTGTCGAAGAACAAGGTGCACATCAATCCAACTGGCAGCTTCGTGATCGGTGGTCCGGTCGGCGATTGCGGCTTGACCGGGCGCAAGATCATCGTCGACACCTACGGCGGCATGGCGCGCCACGGTGGCGGTGCCTTCTCGGGCAAGGATCCGTCGAAGGTCGATCGCTCGGCCGCGTACGCCGCGCGTTACGTCGCCAAGAACATCGTCGCCGCAGGCCTGGCCGACCGCTGCGAAGTCCAGGTGAGCTACGCGATTGGCGTGTCGCACCCGACGTCGATTTCGGTGACCACCTTCGGCACCGGCAAGATTTCCGATGACAAGATCGAGCAGCTCATCCGCGGGCATTTCGACCTGCGTCCATACGGCATCCTGCAGATGCTCGACCTGATCCATCCGATGTACCAGGCCACTGCTGCTTATGGCCACTTCGGTCGCAAGCCGAAAGAAATCAGCTACACCGATGGCGCCGGCAAGAAGCAGAACGCGACCGCGTTCTCCTGGGAGAAGACCGACAAGGCCGAGGAATTGCGCAAGGCAGCTGGGCTCAAAAAGTAACATCGCATAGGGCGGGTTTTAACCCGCCGCATCATCGAGCATGTCAAATGGCGGGTTAAAACCCGCCCTACGAAAACAGGGGCGCCTTCGGGCGCCTTTTTTTATCGCGCACCATGACCTCCGGCCCGGGACGCGCCTGACCCCTTTCGCGCTACCCTCGACGCTCGCGTGTCCAGGGGCTGGCCACGCTCTTAGGGAGAATTTCGATGCGTCCTTGGACCATTGCGTTGTCGGCCGTGCTGGCCGGACTGTCGCTGCCCGTGTGGGCGACCGCTGTTAATAAAACCACCGCCGATGAGCTGGTGGCCAAGAACCTGCAGGCGCGCGGCGGCGCTGACCAGCTGCGTGCGATCACCTCGATGCACACGCTCGGCAAGCTGCGGCTCGACGGCGGTCTGGAAGCCAAGACCGAGACCTTCGCAGTGGCTCCCGACAAGTACCGCCAGGAGTTTTCGCTGCAAGGGCTGACGCAGGTGTTTGCATGGGACGGGACGCAAGGTTGGGCGATCGACCCGTTCGAGGGCCGTCGCGATCCTCAGAAGCTCAGTGGCGACGACATCAAGGAACTGGCGCAGGCCGCCGACATCGCCGGTCCGCTGCTCGACGCGCAGAAGAAGGGCGAGCGCATCGAATACCTCGGCACTGAAGACATCGACGGTACCGACGCGCACAAGCTGCGCGTGACCTTCAAGAATGGCGATAGCCGCGTGATCTACCTGGATCCGGACCAGTTCCTCGAAATACGCGTCGTCGATCACCGCGTGATCCGCGGCCAGGAGCAGGTGCAGACCACCAACCTGGGGGAATACGAAAAAGTGGACGGCGTGTATTTCCCGTTCGAGCAGGGCCAGAACCACATCGAATCCGCTGAATTGAACAAGCCGGTCGACGCGAGCCTGTTCCCCTTCCCCACCGCCAAGCGCTGAGCCGGAGATCGCCATGCATCGTTCCATGACATCGGTCGCGCTCGCCATTACAGCGGCGCTGACCACACCTGCCATCGCACAGACGGCAACACCCACCAAACAAGCTTCGTTCGACCAGGGTGTGATCTCAGGCCTCGGCATCCGCAACATCGGCTCGGCCACGATGAGCGGCCGCATCGCAGCAGTCACTGCCGCCCATGACAAAAAGGGCGATACCGTCCTGTACGTCGGCTCGGCGAGCGGCGGCGTGTGGAAGTCCACTGACGGCGGCACGACGTTCAAACCGAAGTTCGACAAGCAGCCGGTGCAGTCGATCGGCGCGATTGCGTTGAATCCCGGCAATCCGAACGACGTCTGGGTCGGCACCGGCGAAGCCTGGACACGAGGCTCGGTGTCAATTGGCAACGGCGTTTATCACTCCACCGACGGCGGAGAAACCTGGAACAACGTCGGGCTTCCCAACTCCGAGCGCATCGTGAAACTCGCGGTCGATCCGCGCGACGGCAACACCGTGCTGGCCTGCGTCACCGGCAAGCTGTGGAGCGATTCGGCCGAGCGTGGTGTGTACCGCACCAGCGATGGTGGCAAGTCGTGGTCGCAGGTGCTCAAGGGCGGCAATGGGTCGACCGGCTGCGGCGGCATGAGCATGGATGCGAAGAATCCGAATGTCGTGTTTGCCTCGCTGTGGGACTTCCGCCGCAAGGGCTGGACGTTCCGTTCCGGCGGTGAAAATGCGGATGCACCATCAGGCAGCGGGCTGTATCGCTCGGCCGACGGCGGCAAGACGTGGAGCGAAGTCACCGGTGGCGGCCTGCCCGCGAAGCCCTACGGCCGCATCGCGGTGGCAGTGGCGCCGTCCAACTCCAATGTCGTGTATGCCTTCGTCGAAGCGGTAAAAAGCGCGCTGTTCCGCTCCGATGATGGCGGCAAGACCTGGGATCGCCGCGACGACAGCCAGATGATGGTGTGGCGTCCTTTCTACTTCGCCAACCTCATCGTCGACCCGACCAATCCCGACCGCGTGTTCAAGCCCGACGGTGCGCTGATCCAGAGCCTGGATGGCGGCAAGACCTTCGCCAACGTCGGCGGCGGCGCGCACGGCGACTTCCATGACGTGTGGATCGATCCAAAGGATCCGCAAAAGGTGATCACCGGCGACGACGGCGGCCTGTGGTTCTCCAAGGACGGCGGCAATCGCTGGTGGAAGGCGAACAACCTGCCGGTGTCGCAGTTCTATCATGTCAGTGTCGACAACGACGATCCGTACCACGTGTACGGCGGCCTGCAGGACAACAGTTCGTGGGTCGGCGATTCCTCGTATCCCGGCGGCATCACCAATGGGCGTTGGGAAAACATGTTCGGTGGGGATGGCTTCTGGATGTTCGCCGATCCCACCGACCACACCTTCCTCTACGCCGAATCGCAGGGCGGCAACATCGGGCGGGTCAACCGCATCACGCATGAATACCGCGACATCCAGCCGCGTGCCAACTACAAGGAAAAACTGCGCTGGAACTGGAATGCGCCGATCGCGCTGTCACCCGCCGACAAGAACACGCTGTACATCGGTTCCCAGTTCCTGTTTCGCACGCATGACCACGGCCAGACCTGGGATCGGATTTCCCCGGACCTGACCACCAATGATCCAAAGAAGCAGATGCAGGAACAGTCCGGCGGCATCACCGTCGACAATTCCGCGGCGGAAATGCACACCACGATCTATTCGATCAGCGAGTCGCCCAAGGACAGCAATGTCATCTGGGTGGGGACCGACGATGGCAACGTCCAGGTCACGCGGGATGGCGGCAAGTCGTGGAAGAACGTCACCGCGGCGGCAGGCGTCCCGGCCAATTCCTGGGTGGCGTACATCGATGCCGGGCGTTTTGATGCCGGCACGGCGTACGTGGCATTTGACCGCCATACCTTCGGCGACATGGCACCGATGTTCTACAAGACCACCGACTACGGCAGCCATTGGCAGGCGCTGGCAAATGGCGCGCAGACCAAAGGCATCAGGGGCTTTTCCTACGTGTTGCGCGAGGATCCGGTTCGCCGCGGCCTGCTCTATGCAGGTACCGAATTCGGCTTGTGGATTTCGCCCGACGACGGCGTCACCTGGGCACAGTTCAAGGGCGGCGACTTCCCCGCCGTCTCGGTGCGCGACCTGGTCGTGCAGCCGCGCGATGGCGACCTGGTGCTCGCCACGCACGGTCGCGGCATCTGGATCATCGACGACCTCACCCCGCTGCGTTCACTGACGCCAGCCATGCTGCAACAGGACGCGGTGTTCCTTCCCACGCGTCCGCAGCAGCAGCGCATCAGCACATTCGGAGGCTGGCCTGAAGGCGATGCCAGTTACGCCGGCACCAATGCGTCGAACGATGTCACGGTGACCTACTACCAGAAAGCGCGACACCTGTTCGGACCGCTGAAGCTTGAAGTCCTCGATGCAAAAGGCAACGTGCTCGACACACTGCCGGCCGGCAAGCGTCGTGGCATCAACCGTGTCGCCTGGCCGATGAACGTCAAGCCGCCAGTGGTACCGCCAGCCGCGTCCATCGCCGGCAGCGCCACGCAGGGTCCGCGCGTACCGCCCGGTGTCTACACCGTGCGCATGACCAAGGGCGATCACGTCTATGAGGACAAGGTGGCTGTCGGCCTGGATCCGCGTTCGCCGTTTACCGCGGCCGACCGGCAAAGCCAGTTCGACGCGGTCATGAAAGTGCACGCGATGTTCGGCCGCATGAGCGACCTGGTCGCGCGTATCCAAGCCGTGCGCGGGAGTGCCGGTGCGATCGCCGCCAAGCTTCCGGAAGCCGATCCACTGCGCACGCAGTTGACCGCGTTGGCGAACAAGGCCGACGTCATCCGCAAGCAGATCGTCGCCACCAAGGAAGGCGGCGCCATCACCGGCGAGGAGCGCCTGCGCGAGCACATGGACCAGCTGTACGGCGGACTGATGTCGTACGAGGGAAAACCTTCAGCCACGCTGGTTGCCTACTCCGGTGCGCTGGAGCGCGAACTGGGCGACGTCGAAGGTGACTTCGCCAAACTACGAGATGGTGACCTCGCCGCCGCCAACGCAGCACTCAAGGCCAAGGGCATGCCGACCATAGACTTGCCGGAACATGCGCCGGTCGCCTGGCGCTACAACGGCAATCCGGACACACGCGCGGCCGAACGTGATTAAGCCATCTCCGTTGTAAAGCTGCTCCACCAAGAGAAGGGCCGCCAAGTGCGGCCCTTCTCTTTGATCCGTTTCCGACGACATGACGCCGTGTCTGGCGCTCACGCAGCCCCGGCGGGACCGCTGGGACATCTCCGGGGAGCGCCCGCTAGGCGCTGCAACGGCCGCGGGAATGGAGTACAACGATTCCAGACATACGCAGGCAATGGCGGTCGAACAACAAGTTCCGCGCCTTGGATTTTGGAGAAAAATGGGTTACCAGTAAGCCATGGGAACTCATGAACGCAGATCGCAATGGCTCTAGTCATCGAGACCTCCGGAAGTGTCCGGCACCATGCAATCCAACGCCGGGAAATGGAGGAGTTCCATTCCAACCCGTAAATGCTGCACTGCAATGGAATCGGCCACTTGATCGCTTTAGGAGACAGCGGCAACAACGACCAGGCCAGGGCGAGCCAGCGGGTCGCTCAGCTGTATGCGGCACTCAGCAGGATCAACCGGGCGATCGTCCGCGTGGAGACCCGCGCCGAGTTGTTCGCAGGCATCTGCGAAATCCTGGTGGAATTCGGCAAATTCAAGTTGGCATGGATCGGCTGGAACGATCCGGATAATTCAAGGGTGCAGGTGTTGAGCCAGTGCGGCGATGCCGGGGATTACCTGGCGAGCATCAACATCCGCAGTGACGATTCCCCTGAAGGTCGCGGTCCGGTTGGAACCGCAATCCGTGAGGGCCGGCCCTGCGTCGTCACCAATCTCCAGGAGGCAGCTTCAACGCGACCCTGGCATGCCGCCGCTGCACGCTTCGGCTTGAACGTCTGCGGCGCCTTCCCGATCCATATAGGGGACCACGTCTGCGGAGCACTTGCGGTCTATGCCGAGGACGATGATTTCTTCGGCTCCCAGGAGACGGAACTCCTGGTGGATACGGCGGCCGATATTTCCTTCGCGCTGGATCACATGGAAGGCGAGCAACGGCGCCTGCACGCAGAGCAATTGGTTCGGGAGAGCGAAGTCCGTTTGCGCACCATCATCGAAACCGAACCCGAATGCGTGAAGCAGCTGGGTCCCGACGGTTCGCTGCTGGAAATGAATCCCGCCGGGCTGCGGATGATCGAAGCCGATTCACTGGCCCAGGTGCAGAACCGCTGCATCTACCCCGTGGTTGTCGAAGAACATCGCGCCGCCTTCCGCGACTTGAACGAGCGCGTGATGCGAGGTGAATCGGGCACGCTGGAATACCGGATCATCGGACTAAAGGGCACCCCACGCTGGATGGAGACGCACGTCAGCCCATTGCGGGATGACTCCGGCCAAGTCACCTCGGCCCTGGGTGTCACCCGTGATATCTCCGATCGCAAGCGAGCCGAAAAAAGGCAAACCGCGCTGCTTCAGATTTCCGAGGCCGCCCATTCCACATCGACATTGCTGGACATGTTCGGGCGAATCCACCAGATCATCGGCGAGTTGTTGCCGGCCAGGAATTTCTTCGTTGCCCTGTACGACCGGACCCGGGATGAACTGAGCTTCCCTTACTACGTGGATGAGCACGACGACGCACCGCAGCCACGCAAGCTCGAGGATGGCACCCTATCGGGCCGCGTGATCATGACCGGGGAGCCGCTGCTGTTCACCCCGGACACGTTGCGGGAAGGTTCTCACGAGCAATTCAAGCTGGTCGGCACCGACTCGATGGATTGGCTCGGTGTCCCACTGAAATCGCAATCGCACACCATCGGCGCACTCGTCGTGCAGAGCTATAGCGGGGATGTCCGCTATGTGGAAAAGGACAAGGCCTTGCTCGAGTTTGTCTCCAGCCAGGTGGCCGCGGCTATCGAACGCAAGCAGGCTGCAGATGCGCTGCACAATTCCGAGAACCGGTTCAGGCTGTTGTTCGAGCAGAACCTGGCTGGCGTGTTCCGCAGCTTGCCCGATGGCCAGTTGCTGGAATGCAACGACTCATTCGCGCGGATGCTCGGCTACGAATCCAGGGACGAGATCATCGGCGTCAACTCCAAGTCCTTTTATTTCGAAGGCGAGGACGGGGACGGGGACCGTGATCGCTACCTGGCGTACCTGCGCGAACACGGCTCGGTCAACAATTCGGTGGTTCGCCTGCGCCGCAGGGATGCTGCGGAATTCTGGGGGATGCAGACGGTCAACCTGATCCTTGATGACCCTGCCCACCCCGAGGTGATGCAAGGAACCCTGCTTGATTTCTCCGAGCGCAAGCAGGCAGAGCAGGCGCTCCAGGTGAGCGAGTCGCGGCTGGAAAAAGCCCAGCAGCTGGGTCACTTGGGCAGCTGGAGTTGGGACCTGTCCACCCAAACCCTGACCTGGTCGGACGAGTTGTGTCGCATCTACGGCGTGTCGCCAGGTTCTTACGTGCCCAGCTTCGAGGATTATCTGGAGCGGAGCCACCCCCAGGATCGCGCAGCGTTGGAAACCCTCGTAGCCCAGGCGATGCTGGACCACAAACCGTTCAGCGGCGAGGCCCGGATCGTGCGTCCAGACGGCGAGGTCCGGACCCTGTTCGGCCAGAGTGAAGTCGTGGTCGATGATCAGGGTTCGGTGACCGGCATGGCAGGTATCTGCCTCGACGTCACGGAACGCAAGCAGGAAGAACAGCTCGAGCAGGAGCGCAGCCTGATCCTGGAGCAGGTGGCGCAGAACCGTCCCCTGCCGGATATCCTCACGCGCATTTCCAGCATGTTGGAGCTACAGATTCCAGGGTCGCGAAGTTCAGTCCTTCTGCTGAAGGATGGCAGGCTCTGGCCCGGAGCCGCGCCCCACTTGCCTCAGAGCTATTCCGACGCGCTGATCGGCGTCCCGATCGGACCCACTGCGGGATCTTGCGGAAGCTCGATGTATCGCCGTGAGACCGTGATCGTGGAGGACATTGCCACCGATCCGCTTTGGGATGAGTACCGTGACCTCGCGTTACCACACGGATTGCGCGCCTGCTGGTCGATGCCCATTCCGTCCAACCGCGGCGATGTGCTGGGTTCGTTCGCGCTTTACCGCGATTACCCCTCCCGTCCTACTGCCCGCGAGCTGGAATTCATGGGCATGGCCACGCGGCTGGCCGCCGTGGCGATCGAGCACCGGTTGCTCACCGATCAACTGGAGCACCAGGCCCACCACGATGCGTTGACCGGGCTCCCAAACCGGCTGTTGTTCCAGGATCGCCTTGACCAGATCCTGGCCCAGGCCGGGCGAAAGAAGCAGCAGGTGGCCGTGCTGTACATGGACCTGGATCGCTTCAAGAGCATCAATGACATGTTGGGGCATTCATCGGGCGATGCGCTGCTGTGCCAGGCCGCGAGCCGGCTGCAGGCCTGCATCCGCGGCACCGACACGCTGGCACGGCTTGGGGGCGACGAGTTCACGGTGGTGTTGACCGAACTGGGCAATCCGCAGGACGCCATGCACGTGGCGGCGAAACTCATCGAGGCGATGCGTGCCCCTTTCCATGTGGATCAGCATGAGCTGTTCGTCACCCTCTCGCTGGGCATCAGCGTCTATCCCGACGATGGACTCGACAGCACGACCCTGATGGCCAATGCGGACGCGGCCATGTATCGCGCCAAGGAAACCGGGCGGGATAATTTCCAGTGGTTTGCCGCTGAGATGAATACGGTGGCGAAGGAACGCATGAGCATGGACGGCCAACTCCGCCACGCGTTGCGATTGGGACAGTTGAGCCTGCATTACCAACCGCAATGCAGTGCGGACGGAGAGATCCAGGGCTTCGAGGCATTGATGCGCTGGCAGCACCCGACCTTGGGCATGGTGTCACCAGCCAGGTTCATCCCACTCGCGGAAGCCAGCGGGATGATCGTTGCGCTGGGCGAATGGGCACTGCGCACGGCCTGTGCCCAGACGGTCGCCTGGCGCAAAGCTGGTCATCCAGACTTGCGCATCGCGGTGAATGTGTCGGCCGTCCAGTTCAAACGCGCCGACTGGGTGGACACCGTGCGTATCGCCTTGCATGACACGCAACTTGCACCAGGAGCCCTGGAGCTGGAGATCACCGAGAGCTTGCTGCTCCATAACCTCAGCGAAGCGTCTGCCAACCTGTTCGAACTACGGGACCTGGGCGTTGGCATCGCGATTGATGATTTCGGGACCGGATACTCGAGCTTGAGCTACCTGCACAAGCTCCCGGTCACCACGCTGAAGATCGACCAGGCCTTCGTGCATGAGATCGGCTACCAATCCTTGCCGGGGCAGGAGGAGGCACCGATCATCCGCACCATCATTGCGCTCGCCCGCAATCTCGGCATGGGAGTCGTGGCGGAGGGCGTGGAGACGGATGCCCAGCGGGATCTGCTGCTGTCACTGGGTTGCGAAAGCCTCCAGGGCTACCTGCTGCACCGCCCGATGCCGGTGGAGCAGATCGACCTCCTCCTGCTCCACGGAGCTCATGGGAAGGGACCAACTGCGTCCCGACAGCTCGCAAGCGACGACACGGGGCCAGGCACTGCTTCATCGGCAGGACGCGGCGCGATCGACACCTCGTAAGGTCCGCCGGAAGGCCACACAGTCAATTAATGAACTAATGGGTAAATTAAAAATAACAAACCGATTAGTATAGTATTGGTGGGTGACCCACTCGCCAGCCACCGCCGACACGCCAGCAAAGTCCGTGAGGACCGCAGCCCCGGGACGGCCGAAGGATCTGGAAAAAGGCGCCGCGATCCTTGACGCCGCCAAACGCTTGTTCGCATCCCAGGGCTTCGACGGCACCAGCATGGATCAGATCGCCACGGCCGCGGGCGTGTCCAAGCTCACGGTGTATAGCCATTTCGGCGACAAGGAGACCCTGTTCACCGCTGGCGCAAAGGCATTCTGCGATCAGCAGTTGCCTACGGCACTGTTCGAACCAAAACCCGAACTCCCCCTGCGCGAACGCTTGATGCTGGTCGCGCGCGCGTTTTTCGCCATGATCAGCTCGCCAGAAGCAATTGCCGGACACCGCATCCTGTGCACCCCGCAGATGGCGGGGTCGCCGCTGCCACGCATGTTCTGGGAAGCAGGCCCTCAACGCGTGCATGACGCGTTCGCTGAACTGCTGCGCTGGCGCGTGTCCAACGGCGAACTCGACATCCAGGACATCCCGCGCGCCGCGTCGCAATTCTTCACGCTGCTCAAGGGCGAACCGCACGCGCAACTGGTGTTCGGCTGCGGCGGCAAGTGCGACACCGAAACCCAAGCGCACCTGGCAGCGACGGTCGATTTTTTCATTCGTGCCTATGCACCGCGCAAACACGCATGATCCGATGGCAAGCACGGTGTCGACCGGCCTACTGACTTCTGGCACTCAATGCTGGCGTGCCACAACCGCCATGCTGTCGACGCCGCCGCTGCCAGCGATGCGCGCCGGGCACGGTAAAATGGCCGGTTCCGGCCCCCGAGAACACCCATGATCACCGACTACGCCAAAGCCCGCGAAAACATGGTCGAACAGCAAGTGCGTCCGTGGGACGTGCTCGACATCCGCGTGCTTGATGCGTTGCTGGAGTTGCCGCGTGAGGCCTTCGTCCCGCCGGCTTACCGCGCGCTAGCCTATGCCGACCTGCCGGTGCCGATCGGCCATGGCGAGGTCATGCTCAAGCCGGTGGTCGAAGGCCGAATGCTGCAGTCGCTGGCGCTGTTGCCGATCGACGATGTCCTGGAAATCGGCACCGGCAGTGGCTTCATCACCGCGTGCCTGGGTCGCCTGGCGCGAGATGTGCTCAGCCTGGAAATCCATCCCGAACTGGCCGAATCCGCGCATGCGCGCCTGGTCGAACAGGCATTGGACGGCAACATCCGCATCGAGGTTGCCGATGCGTTGCACTACCGTACGGAGCGCCAATTCGATGCGATCTGTGTCTCCGCGGCCGTCGACGTGATGCCTGGGCAATTCATGCAATGGCTGCGCCCCGGCGGACGGTTGTTCGTGGTCCAGGGCCGCGCCCCGGCGATGGTGGCGATGTTGCTGCGCAAGCCAACCAATGACGCCAGCGGCAAGCACGTCGAATCGTTGTTCGAAACCCAATTGCCTTACCTGATCGGCGCCGCGCCGATTCCCGCATTCCAGTTTTGACCGAAGGACTCCACATGCTCCGCCCTCTCGTCCTCGTTCTTGCCATCGCCCTGGTGCCGGCCGCCGGCGCGCACGCCGAAGACCTGCTCCAGACCTATCAGCTGGCACGCAGCGGCGACCCGCAACTCTCAGAGGCTGAATCCAGCCGACTCGCCACGCGCGAAGGTTCAGTGCAGGCGCGGGCGTTGCTGTTGCCCCAGATTGACGGCACTGCAACGTTGCAGAAATCCCGCAGTAATGGCTCGTCGAACAATATCCAGTTCGACCAGACCACCGGACAACCGTTCCAGACCAATGTCCAAAGCACCAGCGATACGACCACACGCGACTACGGAATCAACTTGCGGCAGATGGTGTACGACCGCAGCAATTTCACGCGGCTCAAAAGCCAGAATGCGCTGAGCCAATCGAGCGATTTCCAGCTGCGCTCGGCGGGTGACTCACTGGTGACCCGCACGTCGGCGGCATATTTCAACGTGCTGGTTGCGATCGAAACGCTCGCCGCGGCCGAAGCGCAGGAGACCGCGCTGAAAAAACAGTTCGACTTCGCCAGCAAGCGCCTGGAAGTGGGCCTGGCACCGATCACCGACGTGCATGAGGCACGCGCCCAGTACGAAAGCGCCCGCGCCAACAACATCGTGACGCGTAATGCGCTGGAGGACGCCTACCAGGCGCTTGCGGAGATCACCGGCACTCCCGTTCGCAATCTCAAGGGCCTGCCGGAAAATTTCCAGCCTGCGCTACCCAGTGAGCAGGGTGCCGACGGATGGGTCGCAGCCGCCATCGCCAATAATCCGGCGCTCAAGGCCAAGCAGTTTCAGGTGCAATCGACCGCAGCGGACGTCGAGACCGCCCGAGCGGGGCATCTGCCGACGTTGTATCTGAATGGCGGTTACGGCGACAACACAAGCTTCGGCAGCAGTACCTTTCGTGGCCAGAACCTGCCTTCCGATCGCACCAGTCGCGGCCCCACCCTCGGCCTGACGTTGAGTGTGCCGATCTTCTCTGGTGGCGCAACCCAATCGCGCGTCCGCCAGGCGCTGGCGCTGCGCGACTTGTCCGACGAACAACTCGAGCAGCAGAAACGCGCCCTGGTACGTAACACCCGCAATGCCTACCAGACACTTGTCGCCGGCATCAGCGAGGTCGAGGCGCGGCGGCTTGCCCTGGTATCCGCTCGCGCCGCGTACTCGGCTTCGCAGGTTGGCCTGGAAGTCGGTACGCGCACCGTGATCGACGTCCTGCTCAACCAGCAGACGCTGTTCAATGCGCAGCGCGAATTTGCATTGGCGCGCTACAACTTCCTGCAAAGCCGCCTGCTGCTCGAACAGGCCGCAGGCACCTTGGACATCAAGGACGTGCAGGACGTCAATCGCCTGCTGACCAGCAATGCCGAAGACCAACTGGCGCCTGGTGACACCCTGCGTTGAACAGCCCGTTTGCAACCAACCAAGATGGCGCAGGTGGCAGTGATCCGCTGGGACTGGCCAAAGCTGTTCGATCAGCGATGAGCAAGCCCGGGTAGCTCCGGCGCAATCGTGTCCAAGGTCTGTTGCAACGCGCCGCGTCCCTGCTCTACCAGCGTGCGACCAGCTTGGACCATCGCTTCACGCGCTTCGGCGTCATCCAACAGTGCCGCAATATGCACGCCGACCTCGTCGGCGTCCGCGCCGACACGCAAGGCACCGGCCCGCAGCAAGTGCGCGGCAATATCAGTGAAATTGTGCAGGTGCGGGCCGGTCACGATCGCGGTGCCGACCGCGGCCGGCTCCAGCAGGTTGTGTCCGCCGATTTCCTGCAGGCTGCCCCCGACAAACGCCACCTGCGCACAGCGGTAAAACGTCATGAGTTCGCCCAGGGTGTCGATCACGAACACCGCATCGTCGCGATCAGGCCACTGCGTCAATCGACGTGTCGACACCCGCCAGCCAGCATCAATCGCCAGTTGCGAAACCGGCTTGAACCGTTCCGGATGGCGCGGTGCCCAGAGCAACAACAAATCGGGCCAATGCTCACGCAGGCGCCGATGGATGGCCACGATGGCATGCTCTTCATCCGCGTGCGTGCTCGCCGCGATCCATGCGGGACGTGACGCGATGCGCTCGGCAAATGTCGCCGCGAACGCGGGGCCTCCATCAGGCACGGCAATGTCGTATTTGAGATTCCCGGTGATCCGCAGCACCGCCGGCGAGGCACCCAGGCGCACGAAGCGCTCACCATCGGCAGCCGATTGCGCCAGCACACCATGCACGGTTCGTAAAGCGCACGCGATCAATGGCTTGAGCACGCGATAACCGCGCAGCGATCGTTCGGAAAGCCGCGCGTTGATGATGTATGCCGGTACACCATGGTCGCGGCATCCCAACAGCAGGTTCGGCCACAATTCGGTTTCCATGATCAACGCCAGCGACGGCCGGTAGTGCTCCAGGAAACGCGAGACGGCACCGGGAAGGTCGTAGGGCAGATAGACGTGTTCGATCGTATTTCCCCACAACGCCCTGACCCTCGCTGACCCTGTCGGCGTGATCGTGGTCAGCAACACGCGCAGGTCCGGGCGCGTCAAACGCAGCGCGTCCACCAGCGGCGCGGCGGCGTTGACCTCTCCGACCGACACGGCGTGTATCCACGTTGTTGGGCCATGTGCTGTTGCGGACTGATTTGTCTCCGGGCGCGGTGCCGACGCATCAGGATTCGATGCGTGGGCATACATCGCATAGCGTTCGTTCCAGCGCAGGAAATACTCGCGCTGGCGGAAGCCCCGCCAGATCAAATGATAGACGGTGATCGGCGCCAGCACGTACAGCGCCAGCGAGTAGAGGCCGCGCAGCACGCGTTCGATCGTCCGTTCGAAGGGGTCAGCCTGCATTGCGACAGGATAGCGGGAGATCGCGCTGGCTTACGACATGCCTGCGTTCGGCGTACATGGGCCGGTTCGATCATGATGCTGCGAGCCGCATAGCCCCCTCACCATGATCGGCAAGCCGGTCATTCGCTTGCGTTGTCCACTCACCTAAACTTCGCCCATGGCCGCACCACATCCACGCCCCCCAATCACTCCCCGCACCTGGCCAAGCTGGCTCGGGATCGGTGTGCTGATGGTGTTGGCGCGGCTGCCATGGCCGCTGCAGCGCGGGCTGGGCCGCGTGTTCGGCGCACTGTTGGAGGCGCTGCTGCGCGATCGACGCACCATTGCGGCACGCAACCTGGCGTTGTGCTTTCCAGGACTCGATGACGTCGCACGCAGGGCTTTGCTGCACGAACATTTCGCCGCGCTCGGCATCGGCGTGTTCGAGTTCGCGCGCGCATGGTGGGGCTCGATCGCACCATTGCGTCGCGACGTGCGCCTCGAAGGCCTTGAACACCTGGCGGCCGCACGCGCCAACGGCCGCGGCGTGATTGTCGTTTCCGGACACTTCACCACGCTGGAAGTCTGCGGTCGCCTGCTGTGCGATCACGTACCACTGGCCGGCATGTACCGGCCATATCGGCAACCGGCCATGGAATGGGCGGTCCTGCGCGGACGCGCGCGGTACGCCGCCGCCATGTTCCCCAAGCACGACGTGCGTGGCGTGGTGCGGCACCTCAAGCGTGGCGGTTTGCTGTGGTATGCGCCGGACCAGGATCCCAGCCGCGGCGACAGCGTGTTCGTGCCGTTCTTTGGCCAAGCTGCACACAGCCTGACGTCGACGCACCAGCTCGCGCGGCTCTCGGGTGCGGCGGTGGTCGTGTTCCAGCATGCGCGGCGCAACGATGGCGGCTACACACTGCGGCTTTGGCCGGCGCTGGACGAATTTCCATCCAGCGATGCCACCGTTGATACCGCACGCATCATGGATGCGATCGAAACCATGGCCCGTGCGGCGCCAGCGCAATATCTCTGGATCCACCGGCGTTTCAAGCGCCGTCCCGATGGCGCGGCCGATCCCTATGCACGTGACAGCGGCTGACGCCTTCGCGATGCCAGCGTCATTTGCTGGCGGTTGATCAGGCCTCGCGTCCCAGCAGGCTGCCCGCGTACAACGCCGCCAGCAGCAGCGTCACGCCGCCCCAGAATGTCGAATAAAACGCCAGGTGCGTGTTGAACGGGAATACCGTCACCGCCAACGCCAGCATCGCCGGGCGTGACCGATCACGCGCTTCGTCCGTCGCAAAACGCCATGCACGCCACGCCAGTGCCGCGCCGGCGAGCCAGAACAACAAGCCGATGCCGCCGGTCTCGCTGAGGATTTCCAGCACGATCTGGTGGGCGTGCAAGGCGGGCCCCGCGCCCCACACCGCAACGACATTGGGCTGGGGATCGCACGCGGGGAACGCCATGCGGAATTCGCCGGCGCCGACGCCGTTGACCGGGTGTTCGCGCACCATGCACGCTGCCGCGCGCCAGATCCGCGCACGCCCGGACAACGCGACGTCGACGCCTTGCTGGTCGGCGGTCAGCGCTGATGTCGTCCGCACGATGCGCTCGCGCACTTGCGGCACGGTCAGCGTCAGCACCCCTAGCATCAGTGCGCCGAACGCGAATACGCCGATCAGGCGCTTGGCACCCAGCACTCGCCAGCCCGAACACAAGAGCACCAGCGCATAGGTGATCCACGCCGCGCGCGCGCCGGCCAGCAGGATGACGACCCCCATCGCCGCCGCTGCGATCAGCCATCCCACGCTGCCCAGACGCACGCTGCCCAGGCGCGCGCTTCCCTGAGGTGTGCTTTTCGACCGTATGGTTTCCAACTGTTTGCGGGCCGCATACAACACGAAAGGCGACAGGCTGGCCAACACCAGCCCGAGCTTGAGATTACACGGCCCCAGCACGCCGCTGAGGCGGTCGACCGCAGCGGCGCGGTTGGCTGGACACATGCCGTGACCGCTGATCAGGTGCTTGACGCTGTCGACACCCCAGAACAAGGCACTGGATCCCGTGACCGCCTGCAGCAGCGCATCCAGCGTCCATGCCGCCATGATGATCGCCAAACCCGCGAACGTCGTCCGCCGACCGCGCGCGTCGCTCACCGCCGCCGCGACCAGCCACAGGAACGGTAGGTAGCGCAGGTCGGTAAGGGTTTCATGCAGCGCATGGGAATAGTCGATCGCGTCGAAGACCGACACGACCTCCGGCAGCCAATAGGCGAAGAACAACACGCTCGTCAACGCCCAGGCCGGTGCGCTCAGCAGGCGCGTGCCACCGCGGAAACGGACGATCAGCAAGCGCACGATCGCAGCCAGTGCGCCAAGCACCATCACCGCTTCGGCGTACCCGGGAGCTGGCCACAACGCGACGAACGCCAGCACCCACGCCGGCGCCCAGCGCCAGCCGACTGGCGCGCGCAAGTGGTCGACACCCGTGGACGGCATGTCGTTGGATGGCAGATCTTCCGTTGGCATCCCGCTCGCTGGCCCGCTCATGCAAGGTGCTCGTAGAGGTCAATCGTCGCCTGCTTCATCCCGCGCAGGCTGTCGGGCATCGTACCCACAGGTGGCGGCGGATGTGAGAGCAAGGCTCGCGCGCACGCCAACAACGCAGCTTCATCGTACGCGGCGATCGCACCTTGCGGCTGCCACTGATGCAACAATTCGCCAACGCCGCCATGCGCCCAGCCAAGGACGGGACGGCCGACCGACAACGCCTCGAGTACCGTCCGCCCAAACGCCTCGGGCTTGCGCGAGAGCTGCAGCACCAGGTCCGAGGCCGCGTAGGCCTCACCGATCGCGGCGGTGGGTGCGGTGATTGCCACGACATCTGCGATACCAAGACGCGCAGCCTCAAGCTCCAGTTCATCGATGTACGCATCGCGTCCCGATTGCCGCGCGCCCGCCAGCCACAATCTCGCATCGAGTCCGGATTGACGCACTCCAGCCAGCAATCGCAAGGCATCGCCGTGTCCTTTCAGGCGCGTACCGCGGCCTGGCATCAACAGCATCGGCCCTGCGCCATCGAGTTGCGGATATAGCGCGGCGATACGCGCTCGTGCTGGGCGATCAGGATTTGGCGCGCGTGTAAATTCTGCCGGATCGATGCCGCGTGCAATCACGACCAGCTTCCGGGGATCGACACGTGGATAGTGCTGCACTATGAATTCGCGCACGGTGTTGGACACGCAGATGACGCGGTCGCCAGATGTCATCACTGCGCTATAGCGCGACGGCGAATTCAACCCGTGCACGGTGGTCACGAAATGCGGGGGGTGCGTCATCCCACGCAATGCCAATCGCGACATCCAGGCTGGTACGCGCGAGCGTGCATGGACGATATCCGCCTGTGCAAAGAGCCGTCGCAGCGAGGGAACCAGTCGCAACGTTGAAAGTGATTTTCGACCGATATCGAGCGCGACATGCTCACCGCCCAGCGTCGACAGCTGCGGCGTCAAACGGCCGCCCGCCGACACCACGATCGCACGATGACCTGCCTGCACCAGTGCGTCGGTGATCTCCAGTGTCGAGCGCTCGACCCCACCGGATTCCATCGCCGGCAGCAATTGCACCACGGTCAACCGGCGGCTCATGCGCGCCAGCCCATGCGGTCAGTCGACGAGAAAAAAATGCGCCCCGCAATACGGACACTGCGCTTCGCCACCGTCCTGGGCAATCGGCAGGTACACGCGCGGATGCGAATTCCACAATGCCATCGACGGCAACGGGCAACTCAACGGCAAGTCCGCCGCCCGCACGTCATACCGCTGCTGCGCATTGGCGGGTGCGGAGGCAATGTGCGGGATGGTGTCGGTCATGGCGAAACGTCGGTATCGGGCGAGCTTGCAGTTTAGCAGCCGTGATCACAGGACAGAGGGGCCGAATAGGCTTATCCGCTGCGCCGTCGAAACAATACCGCCGACACCGCCAGCATCACTGCCGGCGGCACCAGGTACGCGATTCGGTAGTCGAACTTGTAGACGCCAGCGAGCTTCACGAACTGCGTCTGCAGCAACCAGAAGCCCAGCGCGAAGACAATTCCGATGAACAATCGCTTGCCCAACCCGCCACTGCGCAGGCTGCCGAACGCGAACGGAATCGCCGCCAGGCACAAGGCCAGCACGTTGATGGGATAGAACCAGCGGCCCCAGTAATTTTCCTCGAATTCACCGGCATCAAGACCGTTGCGCTGACGGTATTCAATGCCGCTGCGCAGCTCGCTCGCGCGCAGGTAACCAGGCTGTGTGACGCTGGCCGCCAATGACGTGTCGTCGAGCTTGGATGCCCAGTGTTCTTCCTGGACATCGGTCTGGGTCACCGATCGCGCATCGAAATAACTGCGCTTGACGTTGTGGAGCAGCCAGCCACCGCGGCGATGCTCGGCACTTCCTGCACGGGCAATCGATTGCAGCCGACCGGCGGGGTCGAACTCGTACAGGCGTACGTCGCGCAACTCCAGCCAGTGCTGCTTGCCATCATTGCGCTCCTGCCCGCTCTGCGCGTTGAGGAAGGTATCGCCCTCGCGCGCCCACAAGCCGGAATATTCAGCAACGATCATGTCCTTGGATTTTGCCGATGCCTTCAGTCCATCGGCGCGACGCTGACCCCATGGCGAGAGGGTTTCGCCGTTGATCACCATCAGCAGCGTGAGCACCGCAAGTGCTGCCGCCACGGCAACGCCGACGCGGCGGCGTGACAAACCCAGCGCGCGTAACGCGGTCAATTCCGAACTGGCAGCCAGCTGGCCCAGCCCCATCAGCGTGCCAATCACGGCAGCGGTTGGGAACAATGTGTACGCGCGGCGCGGCAATGTGTAAAAGACATTGACCAGCATCTTGGCGAAGTTGTAATCGCCCTTGCCCACATCGCTGGCTTCGGCGAGCACACCGCCACCACCGATGAGTGCATCCATCCCCACCAGGACCAGCCAGGTCAGCAACACGGTGCCGAACAGGACCCGCCCGATGTAAAGGTCATGGATCTTCGGGAACGGCTTCATCGCGGCGCTCCCGGCGTGACATTTGATACGGCGGGAAACCCACGGCTGGGACGCATGCGTCCATCGCGCAGGTACACCCACAGCGACATCGCCAGTGTCGGCAACACCAGCCACCACAGGCCCAAGGCCATCGGCAGCTTGCCACTGGCCAGCCCGTCGGTGCCCAGCGACATCAGGTTGATGCTGACCACATACACCAGGAAGCCCATCAACAGCCTCCCATATCGTGCCTGCCGGGGCGAACTACGCGCCAACGGCACTGCCAGCAGCGCGAACGCCAGCGCCAGCAGCGGAGGCGCCAACCGGTAGTGGAGTTGCGCACCTGCCTCGCGACGCGGATCGCTCAGCAACTCCGGCGTTGACATGCCCTGCGGATCGAAACCATCGTGCCTGTCGGTCGTTTGCGGCATGCGCATCGCATTGCTGGCATAGCGCATCATGCGGAAATCGCGACCAGCCTCGAGCGGGCCTTCGACCCGGAAGCCGTCGTCCAGCGTCAGGTAGCGATCATTGTGGTCGGCGAATGACAATGAACCGCTGCGCGCGGTGGTGACGTCCATGCGATCGCCTTTCTGCTTGTAGACAAACACCCGCGTGAGCTTGCGGCCGTCGTTGGACATCGCGCCCACGTAGACCACCCCGCCGCCGCCAGGCAATTCGGTGAAGCGGCCGGGCTCCATGCCCGACACCAGCAGGCTGCGGCTGCCAGCGATGATCATCTCCTGGGACGTGCGCCGGGCCCACGGGCCGAACCACAGCGAGCACAGCGCGATGACCGCCACGATCGGCAGCGCCAGCATCAGCAGTGGACGCAGCATTCGCGTGGGGCCGATCCCCATGGAATTCAGCACCGGCATTTCGGCATCGCGATAGAGGCGGCCGGTCGCAAGCAACAGTCCAAGCATCAGGCCCAATGGCAGCACCAGGGGAAGGTAGCGGATCAGCTGCAGGCCCAGTTGCGACAGCATCAACCCGGCCGGCACTCGACCGCGGGCGACGTCGCCAAGCACGTCGGCAAATATCCCGCCCAGGCTGACCATCAGCAGCACCACCAGCGCGGCGAAGGTGGACTGGCTGAATTCGCGGAACAGATAACGATCTAGTCTGGGCATCAGGCGCCGGGAACTTCTGGGTGTGTGAGGGTCGGATCGAGCGGGGTTGCTTTAAACTTCGGGGCTGGTTTCGTCGACCTGCGGCCAAGCTGCCCTGGTATGTCGGACGAAGGCCGCACGATTGTACGGAACTCAACACCCCACCCTTTGGAATCTGCTCGATGTCCCTAGAATTCAGCCTGAACCACGCCGCGCCCGCCGATGCCATCACCGACTGCATCGTGGTAGGCGTCTTTGCCGACGACGCTCCAGCTGTCCCGATGATGAGCCCGACCGCGCAGGCACTGGACACGGCAAGCGGCGGCAAGCTCAGGGACCTGGCAGCCCGCGGAGACATCAACGGCAAGACGGGCAGTACCGTCTGGGTGTATGACCTGGCCGGCGTGAAGTCCCCACGCGTCCTGGTGGTCGGCCTCGGCGAATCAGCGAAATTCGGCGTACCGCAATATTTGAAGGCAGTTGGCGACGCCGCGCGCGCATTGCGCACCGGCGCGTCGAAGAGCGCACTGCTGACGCTCTCCGAACTTTCCGTGCCGGGTCGCGATGCCGCGTGGAATGTACGCCAGGCGGCGATCGCCGCCGCCCACGCCTGCTATCGCTATACCGCAACCCTCGGCGCCAAGAGCAAGAAGCGCGACGAAACCGGCTTGGCATCATTGGTCATCACTGGCAACGACGCCCAGGCACTCGCGCAAGGCCAGGCGATCGCCGCGGGCGTTGCATTCACCCGCGAACTGGGCAACCTGCCGCCCAACATCTGCAATCCGGCCTACCTGGCGCAGCAGGCGCAGCAGTTTGCATCGCGTTTCGACAGCACCTCCTGCGAAGTCCTGGATCGCGAACAGATGCAGGCGCTGGGCATGGGATCGCTGCTGGCCGTGTCCCTGGGTTCGTCCAATCCTCCCAAGCTCATCGTCCTGAAGTACAGCGGCGGCGGCGCTGCAAAACCCTTCGTGATGGTCGGCAAGGGCATCACTTTCGATACCGGCGGCATCAACCTCAAGACCCAGGGTGGCGTCGAGGAGATGAAGTACGACATGTGCGGCGCGGCGACTGTCATGGGCACGTTCGTGTCCGTGGTCGGCATGCAGTTGCCGATCAACCTGGTCGTGATCGTTCCGGCGGTGGAGAACATGCCCGACGGCAATGCCTATCGTCCATCCGATGTGCTCACCAGCATGTCCGGTAAAACCATCGAGGTCGGCAACACCGATGCCGAAGGCCGATTGATCCTGTGCGACGCGCTGACGTATGCGCAGCGCTTCGAGCCACAGGCGCTGCTCGACGTTGCTACGTTGACGGGCGCCTGCGTGGTCGCGCTCGGCAAGTTCGCGACGGGCCTGATGAGCAAGCACGACGATCTGGCCGGTGAACTGCTTGCTGCCGGCGAAGACACCTTCGACCGCGCCTGGCGGCTTCCGCTGTGGGATGAATACCAGTCGATGCTGGATTCGACCTTCGCCGACGTCTACAACATCGGCGGACGCTGGGCCGGGGCGATCACCGCGGGCTGCTTCCTGTCGCGCTTCACCGAAGGCCAGCGCTGGGCGCACCTGGATATCGCCGGCGTGGCGAATGGCGACGGCAAGATGGGCATGGCAACCGGGCGGCCAGTGGGATTGTTGTCGCAATGGTTGATCGATCGCGCGGCGTGACGGAGTGCCCCGCGCTGATTTCTACCTGATCGCCAAGCCGCGTTTCCGCGAGGAACCCTTGCGGCTGGTCTGCGAACTGGCGAAGAAGGCGTTCGAGGCCGACCTGTGGACGCTTGTGCTGGCGCGCGACGACGAACAAGCCGAAGCGCTCGACGAAATGTTGTGGGACATGGGTGACGACGCCTACATCCCGCATCAGGTCGCCGGCGACGAGGAAGACGACTCCACGCCGATCCTGATTGCCACTCCTGCGATCGACGCACCCATGCGCGCGCTGGTCATCAACCTGCGCGATGCCGCGGTCGAAGGTAATTTCGATCGCGTGCTGGAAGTCGTGCCCGCCGACGAGTCCGCGCGCGAACCACTGCGCGAGCGCTGGAAGCAGTACAAGGCGCGTGGCCTGGACCTCAAGAAATTCGACATGTGATGCCACCCTGATGACTGCGCTTGCCCCCGGTTACGACCCCACCCAGTTCGAAGCGCGCCTGTATGCGCAGTGGGAATCCAGCGGCGTGTTCAAACCCAGCGGCAAGGGTGAGCCCTACTGCATCCTGCTGCCGCCGCCGAACGTCACCGGCACCCTGCACATGGGGCATGCCTTCCAGTACACGCTGCAGGATGCGTTGATCCGTTACCACCGCATGCGTGGCTTCGATACGCTGTGGCAGTTGGGCACCGACCACGCCGGCATCGCCACCGAGATGGTGGTGTCGCGCAACCTCAAGCTGGAAGGCAAGAACGAAACCCGCGATTCACTCGGCCGCGACGGGTTCATCGAAAAAGTCTGGGAATGGCGCGAACAATCCGGTCATACCATCGAGCGGCAGATGCGCCGAATGGGCACCTCCGGTGACTGGTCGCGCAGTGCGTTCACCATGGATCCGATGCCCGCCGAGGCCGTGGTCGAGGCCTTCGTGCGCCTGCACGAAGAGGGCCTGATCTATCGCGGCCAGCGCCTGGTCAACTGGGATCCGGTACTGAAGACCGCGATCTCTGACCTGGAAGTCGTCAACGAGGAAGAGGACGGCTTCCTGTGGTCGATCTCCTATCCGCTCAGCGATGGCAGCGGTTCGCTGGTGGTCGCGACCACGCGCCCGGAAACCATGCTGGGCGATACCGCGGTGATGGTGCATCCGGACGACGAGCGCTACACGCACCTGGTCGGCAAGACCGTGACGCTGCCGCTCACGGGAAGACTAATTCCCGTGATTGCCGACGACTATGTCGATCGCGAATTCGGCACTGGCGTGGTGAAGGTGACGCCTGCGCATGACTTCAACGATTACGCAGTGGGCAAGCGTCACTCGTTGCCGTTAATCAATATCTTTACGCCCGATGCAAAAGTTATAGACAACATTTCATGGAAGCAGCGTCGTGGCGCAGAGAACGCCAAGACGCCAACTCTAACGATGGCCGCCGATGCGATGGCCATGGATGTTGGAATACCTCAGAAGTACTGGGGCCTTGACCGCTACGACGCACGCAAACTCGTGCTCGCAGATCTCGAGATCGCAGGCCTGCTGGTCGAAACCAAACCGCACAAACTTCAGGTGCCGCGTGGTGATCGTAGCGGGCAGGCGATCGAGCCGTACCTCACGGACCAATGGTTCGTGAAGATGGACACGCTGGGAGCGAAAGGCCTTGAGCTCGCTGAGACGGGTGCAATCAAGTTCGTCCCCGCTAACTGGATCAACACCTATCGCCACTGGATGGAAAACATCCAGGACTGGTGCATCAGCCGCCAGCTGTGGTGGGGTCATCGCATTCCGGCCTGGTACGACGCGCAGGGCAGGATCTACGTCGGACGCAGTGAAGCCGAAGTCCGCGCCAGGCATTCGCTCGATGCCGGTGTCGCGTTGTCGCAGGACAACGATGTGCTGGAGACCTGGTTCTCGTCGGCCCTTTGGCCGGTCAGCACGATGGGCTGGCCGAACCAGGCGTTGATGCACGAACGCGGCTTTGAAAAATTCGTGCCGTCGTCGGTGCTGGTGACCGGCTTCGACATCATTTTCTTCTGGGTCGCCCGGATGATCATGATGACGGACAAGCTGGTGGGTGAAGTTCCCTTCCACGATGTCTACATCACCGGCCTCGTCCGCGACAAGGACGGGAAGAAGATGTCGAAGTCGAAGGGCAACGTGCTCGATCCGCTGGATCTCATCGACGGCATCACTCTCGACGAGCTACTCGCCAAGCGCACGACTGGGCTGATGAATCCGAAGGACGCGCCGAAGATCGAAAAGGCAACGCGCAAGGAATTTCCTGACGGGATTCCGGCATTTGGCGCGGACGCATTACGCTTCACCATGGCCGCGCTCGCCGGGCATGGACGCGACATCAAATTCGATCTCGGCCGTGCCGAGGGCTACAAGAATTTCTGCAACAAGCTGTGGAATGCAACTCGCTTCGTGCTGATGAATACCGAAGGCGCGACGTTCAGTGGGCCGCCGCAGCCGCGCACGGATGCCGAGCGCTGGATCCTGGCGCAATTGGCAAACACCGCCGCGCAGGCGCAAACGCATTTCGCCAACTACCGATTCGACCTGCTGGCGCAGGCGCTATACGAATTCGCGTGGAACGATTTCTGCGACTGGTTCGTCGAGCTTGCGAAGCCCGCGCTCAATGGCGCGGCTATAGAAGCCGCAAACAGTACCCGCCATACATTGTTGTTCGTGCTCGAGCGCCTGTTGTCGCTACTACATCCGCTGATTCCCTTCGTCACCGAGGAATTGTGGCTGTCAGTGGCTCCGAGATTGGGAATCACCGACACCACGATCATGGTGCGCCCGTATCCACAGGCGTCGGATTTCACCGTTGCCCAAGGCGATGCGCAAGCCGATATCGAATGGCTGAAGGAGATGGTGACGGGCTTGCGCAAGCTGCGTAGCGAGCTCAACGTGCCGCCAGCCAAACAGGTCACGCTGCTGCTGGCCGATGGCAACGCCAACGACCGCGCGCGCGTGGAGCGCTTCGGCCAGCAACTGCGCTTCCTCAACAAACTAGAACGCATTGAGTTCATTACCGATGCGACCCATGCGCCCGCTTCGGCTTCAGCCGTGGTGGGCGAGTTGAAGTTGCTGGTACCGCTCGAAGGCCTGGTCGACCTCGGCGCAGAACGCGCGCGGCTGGACAAGGAACTCAAACGGGTCGAGGGCGAGATCGAAAAGTCGCGCGGGAAACTCGCCAGCGACACGTTCGTGCAGCACGCGCCACCTGCAGTCGTCGAGCTGGAGCGCCAGCGCTTGCTGGACTGGACGATGCAGCGCGATGCGCTTGCCACGCAGCGCGCGAAGATCTGAAACGCTCAGTCGACGAACAGTTCCTTGGCCATCACGATGGCGTCCTCACGCCCCGCTTTGGCGGGGTAATACCGCGGTCGCCGGCCGATCTCGTTGAAGCCTTCGGCGTGATACAGCGCAATCGCCCCGGTATTGGAGGGGCGTACTTCCAGGAACACCCGCTGCGCGCCACGTGTGCGCGCCTGCTGCAGCAGGGTACGCAACAGCCGACGGCCGTGGCCGCGCCCTTGCTCCTCGGGCGCAGCGCAGACATTGAGCACATGCGCCTCATCGGCAGCCATGCTCAACATCCCGTATCCGATCATGGTGCCTTCGCGGTGCAAGACCCATGCCGGGTAACTCGCGCGCAGGCAATCCTGGAAGATCCCGCGCGTCCATGGGAATGGATACGCCCGCAGCTCGATCTCCAGCACCGCGTCCAGGTCTTCTTCGCGCATCGGCCGCAGGCTGGTGGATGGCGATGGTTCGACATCGCGCGTGCGCGCATTCATTGCGGGGTTCGGCGCAGCTGTCGCAACCGCGGCCACAACGCACGCTTGGCGCCAGGATTTCCGAGCAGGCTGCTGGTCGGCGGCAGCATGCGCAGCACGGCCGCGACATCGCTGGCGTCCGGGGTGCGGCCGGCCGCATGCAACAGCGCACGCAGCAACGGATCATCGGGAATTTCAGGCGGGGCAAGCACCCAGGGCGCGCAACCGAGCGCCACGAGGATTTCGCGCTGGCAGGGGTCCCACATTGCGGTCAACCGTTCTGCATCGGTGAGGCGCCGCGCCGACGCCGCAACCAGAGCACCGGTCCGGATATGGCGTACACGGTGGTTGCGGTCAGCAACATCAGCGGCGGATCCAGCACCAATGCGATCAACACCGCCAATGCCAGCACGATGGCCCAGAACGGCACGCGATCGCCTTTCGGGCCACGCGGTCCCTTGAAACTGCTGTAGCGGATGCGGCTGACCATCAGCAATGCGGCGACGACAGTCACCGCGATCGCGACGTAACGCAGCTGTTCGCCGGCCCATCCGAACTCCACGCATGTCCAGACGAAACTCGCCATCATCCCTGCGGCGGCGGGGCTGGCAAGGCCGATGAACCAGCGCTTGTCGACCTGGGCCACCTGGCTGTTGAATCGCGCCAGCCGCAACGCAGCGCATGCGGCATACAGGAACGACGTCAGCCAGCCAATCTTGCCCGCAGTGACGCCATCGAGCTTCAATGCCGACAGCGCCCAGTAATACATCACCAGCGACGGCGCCATGCCGAAGCTGACCAGGTCGGCCAGCGAATCGTATTGCACGCCGAACTCGGTCTGGGTGTTGGTCATTCGCGCGACACGGCCGTCGATCCCATCCAGTACCGAGGCGATGAAAATTGCCACGCAAGCGGCCTCGAACCGGCCTTGGGAGGCGGCGATGATCGCAAAAAAGCCGCCGAACAAGCCGCCTGTCGTGAACAGGTTGGGCAGCAGGTAAATGCCGCGGCTGCGTGGACGCTGGGGGGGCACGTCGTTCATCGGGGCAGTGTAGCTGCCACCGCGGACCCGGACACCGTCCGGGCAGCTGAACCAATCAGGGGTTTTGTGGACCGGTCGCTTGCGCCGGGGTGCATGCGGTGCTGCAATCGCTCCCCGCACCCACGTGACTCCAGGAATTTCCCATGCAACGTCCACACCTTGTCATGAAGAAACGTGCCTTGACGCTGGGCCTGCTCGCCCTGGCCGTCTGTGCAACCGCAAATGCGGGCGACGTTTATCAGTGGAAGGACGCCCACGGCGTCACCCAGTACAGCAGCACCCCGCCCGCCACGGGCGCCTACAGGACCCGTACCATCCACAACGACCAGGTGGATGTGGGTGACGCCAAGCCGGCTGCAAAGCCTACCGAAAATCCTTCCTGCGACATCGCGCGCAAGAACATGGCGCTGCTGCAGGGCAAGGAAGCGGTGCAGATCGACAGCAACGGCGATGGCAAGCCCGACAAGACCTTGTCCGCTGATGACCGCGCCAACCAGATGCAACTGGCGCAAGCGACCTTGAAGGTCACCTGTGAGACGGCCGTGGCCGACAAGGCCGCCGCGCCCAGGTAACACGCCAAAGGGGGTGTCCGCAGGTGCGGGTGAAGCCACGCAGGCTTGCGTGGCAAACTGCGCATCCCTTTTGTTGAAGCAGCCTGATGCGCCTGTCGCAGTTCCACCTCCGCACCAGCAAGGAAACGCCTGCCGACGCCGAAATCATCAGCCACAAGCTGATGCTCAAGGCAGGCATGCTGCGCAAGCTTGCCGCCGGCATCTACACCTGGTCGCCACTGGGCCTGCGCGTGCTGCGGAAGGTCGAGCAGGTGGTGCGCGACGAAATGGATCGTGCCGGGGCGATTGAATTGCTGATGCCCTCGATCCAACCGCGTGAGTTGTGGGAGGAAACCGGGCGCTGGCAGAAGTTCGGCGGCCAGCTGCTCAAGATCAAGGATCGCAAGGACGCCGAATACTGCTATGGCCCGACCGCCGAGGAAGTCATCACCGACTTCGCGCGCAACGAGCTGGCCAGCTACAAGCAGCTACCGATCAATTTCTACCAGATCCAGACCAAGTTCCGAGACGAGATCCGGCCGCGTTTCGGCATCATGCGTGCGCGCGAGTTCCTGATGAAGGACGCGTACTCATTCCACATCGACGACGCCGGGCTGGAGCTTGAATACCGAAACATGATCGCCGCCTACAGCCGTATCTTCACCCGGCTGGGGCTGAAGTTCCGAGCGGTGCAGGCGGATTCCGGCGCCATCGGCGGCGATGCGTCGCAGGAGTTCCACGTGCTTGCGGACTCGGGCGAGGACGCCATCGCATTTTCGGACGGCTCCGATTACGCCGCCAATGTCGAAACCGCGATGTCTGCCGCGCCCGGTGCGCGTGCGAACCCTTCCCAGGCGATGCGGAAAGTAGAAACACCCACGCAGAAAACCTGCGAAGACGTTGCCGCGCTGCTTGCGTTGCCGCTACCGCGAACGGTGAAGTCCGTCGCGCTGATGACGCAGGGCGCTGCAGGCACGGTCGGACAATTCGTCTTGGCACTGGTGCGCGGCGATCACGTCGTCAATGAAATCAAGCTGGCGAAGCTGACCGGATTGTCCAATTACCGTTTGGCGACCGAAGCCGAAATCTCCGAGCACCTTGGCAGCGAACCCGGTTTCCTCGGACCGGTCGCGCCGCGTAAATCCATCCGCGTCATTGCCGACCGCGACGTCGCGGCCTTGGCCGATTTCGTGGTCGGCGCCAATGAAACGGGCTACCACCTGACAGGGGTGAACTGGGGGCGCGACTTGCCCGAGCCGGATCTTGTCGCCGACATCCGCAACGTGGTCGCTGGCGATCCGTCCCCCGATGGGCGCGGAACGCTGGGGTTGGCGCGCGGTATCGAAGTCGGCCACGTCTTCCAGCTCGGCTGCACCTATGCGCAGGCGATGGCCTGCACGGTGCTGGATTCCAACGGCAAGGCCGTGACCCCGGCAATGGGCTGTTACGGCATCGGCGTGTCGCGCATCGTGGCGGCCGCGATCGAGCAGAACCATGACGATGCGGGCATCGTGTGGCCGGCGGCAATGGCGCCGTGGCAGGTGGCCGTATGCGTCATCAATCCGAAGAACGACCCGGCGGTTGCCGAGGCAGCGGATGCGTTATACCGGGAGCTGCTCGCCAGTGGCGTGGATACCGTGCTGGATGATCGCGGCCTGCGTGCCGGCGCGATGTTCGCGGATATCGAACTGATCGGCATTCCGCATCGCGTCGTGGTCTCCGAGCGTGGCCTGACTGCCGGGACGTTCGAATATCGCGCACGCAGCAGTGGCGATTCCGAGCAGCTGGACCGACAAGCGCTGATGATGAAGTTGATTCCTGCCAAATAATGTCTGCATATGCGATGTAATGGCTAGACCAACCCGCCCGGCTTTCTGGAAAACCCATGTCGATCGATGTCAATAAACTTTCCGCCCGCGAATTGCAGAACCTGATCAACCAAGCCAACAAGCGCAAGATCACCCTGAGCAAGCGCAAGCCCTTGAGCACGGTGCGCAACAAACTTGTGCAGTTGGCCAAGAGCGAGGGTTATACGATCGCCGAGTTGTTCGGCAGCGCGGTTCCGTCCAGCAGCCGCGCTGACAAAGCGGCTCCTAACAAGGCCAGAAAGACGACAAAAGGAAAATCGACCGGCAAGGTCGCCCCGAAATACCGCAATCCCCAGAACGCCACTGAAACCTGGGCCGGTCGCGGCCAACAACCCCGCTGGCTGGCCGCGGAAGTCGCCAAGGGCAGGAAGCTCGAGGATTATCTGATCCGCTGAGTGTTTTCCTTGGATCAAAAACGCCGGCCATGTGCCGGCGTTTTTCGTTGAGGACTAAGATTCGTGCACATTAGTCTTGCAGAAATGTGTCTTGCGGTTGATTCGAAAATATCTGAACACCGCAGCACTCCGCAGACCCGGAGGGCTGCGCACCGGATGTGCGCAGTTTTCCGACCGAGCCCAGGATGGCGAGTCGGAAAATTTCTTTCAGAATGAACTTGGCGAGTTTGCTGTGTCGGGGAAGCGCCCTTTCTTTTGGTTACTTTTCTTTGGGCGCTTGCAAAGAAAAGTGACTCGCCAACGGCGAAAGCGTTTTAGAGCGATGGCGAGAATCCAAACCCATCTTGAACTACAAATTCCTTCGCGTCGGCAACAACAGGTTCCCGAACAACAACCCCGCCACCAGCGCCAGCAGGATGTTCATCACGGTCAACGCGGCGTTGTGGCCTGCGATGACATCGTTTCGCTGCAACACGGTCATCACCCCGCGCAGGCTGGCGCTGCCAGGCACCAGCATGATGATGCCGGGCACGCGCACCACCGCGCCCGGACGATGCACCCATCGCGCATAAGCGTTCCCGGCGGCCGTCATCGTCAATGCAGACAGGAAAATCCCGGCAGGACTGCCCCATACACCTCCAACCAACCGCGAGATCAGGTAACCGGCGATGGCCGATAGCATGACCACCGGATAATCACGCGTCGCTGCGCGGAACAGCACGGCGAATGCATAGGCCGCCAGTCCCAGCGACACCCATTCGACTGCTTCGGGCTGCGGCCGCCACGCCCGGATGTGCGGGGTGATGCCAATCAGGTCTGAAAGCTTCAAGGCGATGACCATGCCGACGGCGAGCTTCATCACCGTGGTCAGCGCGCCGGCAAAGCGCGCGGTGCCGGATACAAGATGCTGGCTGGTGAGTTCGTTCACGGCGTTGGTCAGCGCCATGCCAGGCAGCAACACGATCAGCGAGGCGATGATCACGGTGTTGAGGTTGAGCGGGGCGACGAAACTCGCCACCCCGATGGCGATGAAACCCGCCAGCAGCGCTGCCAGCGCGTCACCAGCTTCCTTGAGTTGTGGGCGCTGGCGGGTGGTGACGTCCAGCCAGCCGATCAACAGGCCGGTGGTGCCAGCGGTGGCGATGTCGAGCCATGGCAAGCGCAGAAGCCCGGCCACCGAGGCGGCGGCAAGGCCAAACCCGAACACCTGAAGAAAGTTTTCGCGCCAGCCCGGCGTGTGGTCCAGCGCGCGCAGCGCGGCATGCCCGGCCGCAAGATCCAGCCGCCCGGCCATGACGTCTTCGGCAATGCGGTCGGTGGCGCACAACTTGGCCAGGTCCGTGTCCCCCGGCGGCAACCGGATGACACGGGTGCTGTCGCTTTCCCCCGCGGCACGCTCGGGATCACTGAAGGTCAGGATCAGGCCGGTGGGGTTCGACCATGGTTCGCAATCCAGATGCAGGCTCGCAGCCACCGCGTTGAGCGCCCCTTCCAGGCGTTGTGCGGTGGTGCCGTACGCGTGCAGGTGCTCGGCCAGTTCGACGACGAACGCCAGCCGCGCGGCATAGGTGGCCGAAGGAATGGTCGCGGGGATGGTGTCTGCGCGGTCATGCATGTCGACAGGATCGCACGCAGCACGGCATGCGCGCAGCGCTGCAATCACGACGCAGTTATGGCGAATCTGTATCCTCGGCCCGCAGCGCCCCTTGGATTGCGGTATGGCTGTCGCCAGCAAAGCCCCGAGTATCGATCTGGACGATGGTGCCGCTCACGACGGCGCGGGTTTGCGGCTGCACGGGCGCTGGACGCTGCAATACGCCAGCGAACTGGGCACCCTGCTGCATGAGGCCCCCAAACAGCCGGGTAGCGTGGATGCCACTGGCGTGGATCGGCTGGATTCGACCGGCGTGCTGCAGTTGCTGCGATTCGCGCGCCGGCATGAACTGGATTTCGACGGCTTCAAGTTCCGGCCAGACCATCACGCATTGGTCGCCGCGATCGAGGATGTTGCCGACGACCGCCCGAAGAAAAAACGCGAATACGGATTTTCCGCGGCGCTCGGGCGCCTGGGTTTCGCGGTCCACGACAACTGGATCGAGATTGTCGCGCTGATCAGTTTCCTCGGCGAGAACCTGGCCAAGATGCTGCGCATGGTGCACCAGCCGCGCCGCTTCCACCTGACGGCAACCGTGCACCACATGGAGCAGGTTGGCCTGGATGCGGTGCCGCTGGTAATCCTGCTGTCCTACCTGGTCGGCGCGGTGATCGCGTTTTTGGGCGCGAACATCCTGCAGGACTTTGGCGCGACCATTTATGTCGTGGAGCTGGTGAACGTCGCCTTCCTGCGCGAGTTCGGCGTGCTGCTGACAGCAATCCTGCTGGCCGGACGCACCGCCAGTGCGTTCACCGCGCAGATCGGCGCGATGGTCAGCCGCGAGGAGGTCGATGCCATGCGCACGCTCGGCCTGGACCCGATCGACGTGCTGGTGATTCCACGCGTACTGGCATTGCTGGTGATGCTGCCGCTGCTGAGCTTCATCGCCGATATCGCCGGACTCCTGGGTGGCATGTCGGTGGGCGCCTTCAGCCTGGGTATTCCGCCGCAGGCCTACCTGGCGCGCATGCAGGAGACGATGCACCTGCGACATTTCCTGGTTGGACTATCGAAGGCGCCGTTGTTCGCACTGGTGATCGGGCTGATTGGCTGCCTGGAAGGCCTGCAGGTGCAGGGCACCGCGCAATCCGTCGGTGAACGCACCACATCCAGCGTGGTGCAGGCCATCTCGCTGGTGATCATCCTGGACGCGATCGCCGCGATCTGGTTCATGCAGGTGGGCTGGTGATGTCGACCGATTCCATAGAATCCGAAGCAGCCGCCGATATCAAAGCGGATCGCGACTCGGATGTCGACACCAGCAAGCCGATCATCCGCGTGCGCGGACTGGTCAACCGATTCGGTGAACAGGTCGTGCACGACGGTCTGGACCTGGACGTGATGCCCGGGGAAATCCTTGGAGTTGTCGGCGGTTCGGGCTCGGGCAAATCGGTGTTGATGCGCTCCATTTTGGGGCTGCGGACACCTGATGCAGGGGAGATCGAGTTGCTTGGCGTGGATGCGCGTTCGCAGGACCCGGACGACCGGCTGCACATTGAACGCAACACTGGCGTGCTGTTCCAGGATGGCGCGTTGTTCTCCTCGCTCACGGTCGGTGAAAACGTGCAGGTGCCGCTGAAGGAACATCACCCGGACCTGCGCGATTCACTGCGTTATGAGTTGGCACTGCTCAAGGTCAAGCTCTCCGGACTTCCCGCCGACGCGCTGAACAAACTGCCTTCGCAACTGTCCGGCGGCATGCGCAAGCGCGCCGGGCTCGCGCGTGCGCTGGCGCTGGATCCGCCGCTGTTGTTCCTGGATGAACCCACCGCCGGGCTCGACCCGATTGGTGCGGATGCCTTCGACACGCTGATCCGCACACTGCAGCAGGCGTTGGGCCTGACGGTGTTCCTCATCACCCATGACCTGGACACGCTGTACGCTATCTGCGACCGCGTGGCGGTGATCGCCGATCGCAAGATCGTTGCAGTGGACACCTTGGCCAAACTGCAGGAATTCGATCATCCCTGGGTGCAGGAATACTTCAACGGCCCTCGCGGTCGCGCGGCGCGCAGTGAGGCGTCGACCGTTACATCCTCCACCCCGCCATCACTCCCCGCATCATCCACTCCCGATCCATCCACTTTCGAATCAGGCACATCTGCCGAGGCCACCTGAACATGGAAACCAAGGCCAATTACGTCCTCATCGGTGCCTTCACCATCCTCACCGCGGTGCTGCTGCTGGGGTTCGGCCTGTGGGCGGCGAAGTATTCGTCGGAGCAGGGATGGCAGGAGTACTGGGTCATCTTCAATGAACCGGTCACCGGCCTCACCCAGGGCAGCTCCGTGCAATACAACGGCATCTCGGTCGGTACCGTCGAGTCGCTCAAGCTTGCCCCCAACGATCCGCGACAGGTGCTGGCGCGGCTGAAACTGCAGGCCGATACACCGATCAAGGTCGACACCAAGGCCAAGATGTCGATCACCGGCCTGACCGGAAGTCCGTTCATCCAGCTCACCGGCGGATCTCCGAGTGCGCCGATGCTGGTGGCTGTCGACCATCATGAAATTCCCGTCATCAAGACTGAAGCGTCCGCGTTGCAGAACATCGCCGACACCGCCAACCGTCTCGTTGCGCGGATGGACGAAGTTCTCAGCGAAGAGAACGTCAAGAAAATCGCCAAGACGCTGGACAACCTGCAGGCGATGACCGGCGCGGTCGCCGACCAGCGCGAGGACATTCGCAAATTGCTGGTCAACGCGCGCGAAGCAAGCGAGAAACTGTCGTCGACGCTGGACACCACCAACCATGCAGTGAAGGACGTCGACCGTGAACTGATCGCCAAGCTGCCGGCGCTGATGACCAAACTCGACAGCACGCTGACCAAGCTCGATTCCGCCGCAGGCGGAGCCGACACCATCCTCAGTGAAAACCGCGCGGCGATCCACAGCTTCGCCAATGATGGCCTGTCGCAACTCGGCCCGACCCTGGGCGAACTGCGCGGCCTGGTGCGCGACCTGCGACATATCAGTGACCGCCTTGAAGGCAGCCCGGCACGCTACATCCTGGGTCGCGACTCCCCGAAGGAATTCAAGCCAAAATGAACATAAAGCAGCTCAAAATCACGAAGCCGACCTTGCTGTTGATGCTGTTGCTGTCGGGCTGTTCGATCCTGGGCAGCAAGACGCCACCGACGATCTATGCACCCGATCCCCATGTCGTAGCCGACCCATCGTGGCCAACGGTGAAGTGGCAGCTGGCGCTGGCGCATCCGGATGCGGCGCGCATGGTCGACACGCTGCGCATCGCGGTGCGGCCGACACCGGGTGAACTTGAGGTCTACCAGGACGCAAGCTGGGCGAAAACACCGAGCGAGCAGATCGAGTCCACCATACTGCGCACGCTGGAGGATTCAGGGAAAATTGCCGCCGTCGCGCGCCAAGGCAGTGGCATCGCTGCCGACTACACCCTGCTGACGGAAGTGCGCCGCTTCGAGTCGAATTACGCCGGTAATGCGGTGCCGGCCGCGACCATCGAGGTCACGGCCAAGTTGTTGCATGCCACCGATCAGGACATCGTCGCCTCGCAGACGTTCCTCCAGACCGTGCCCGCCAGCGGCACCAGCACCGCTGCCGTCGCGCAGGCCTTTGGTACGGCACTGGGTGCGATCACCCACGACATCGCCGGCTGGACGCTGACCACCGGCAACGCACGCGAGCTGAAGGGTCACCGCAGCGCCAAGTGATTCGTGATTCGTCGGAATGTCAGGTTGATCCGCGCACCGATGGGTTTCGCTGTTGCAGGCAAGGCGTGCCGGTAATGCGACTGCGTGTGGCCCGCCATCACCAGTAGGCTGCCGTTCGGCAGGTCCAGCGCGAGTTTGATTGAAGGGTCATCGCGGCGCTTCAGCACGAAGCGCCGCGTTGCGCCCAGGCTCACCGACGCAATCACTGGTGCCGAACCCAGCTCGCGCTCGTTGTCGCTGTGCCAACCCATGCGGTCGTGACCGCCGCGATAGAGATTGGCAAGCACGCTGTTGAAATCGACATGCAGCTGCTCGCGAAAGCGCGTGCGTAACGACTGCAGGCTGTCGGACCAGCTCACCGGTTCGAAACGGGTCCCCGAGTAGGTGTAATCCGCGCCCGGATCGCCGATCCAGCAGCTCAGGCGCGGTGAATCGACCTCTCGCCCGAACATGCGGATGCGATGTACCTGCCAGGGGATAGTCATGAGCAGGTCGGCCAACAGCCAATCGGCTTCGCCACTACCCAACCACGTCGGGTCGAGGCCAACCTTAGCGTCGGGCAATGGTAGAGGTGTCAGTGGCATCGTTCGGATGCTGCCGATTTGCCGCCTTGCGTGCAAACCCCGAGAATTGGGCCACTGCAGCTGCGACGAACGGAGTACGGGCATGAGCGAAGTCGAACGCGACGTGATGGAGTACGACGTCGTCACCGTAGGCGCCGGCCCAGCGGGGTTGTCATTCGCGATCCGACTGAAACAGCTCAATCCCGATATCAGTGTGTGCGTGATCGAAAAAGGCGCGACCGTTGGTGCGCACATCCTGTCCGGCGCGGTGATCGAACCCGGCCCACTCGATGCATTGCTGCCGGGCTGGCGCGACCATCCGCCGCCGATCTGCGTGCCTGCCACCGACGACGAATTCTGGCTGCTGTCGAAAACCGGAAGGCGCAAATTGCCGACGCCTCCGGGGCTTCACAACCGCGGCAATTTCATCGTCAGTCTCGGCGCAATGTGCGCGTGGCTGGCGCCACAGGCCGAGGCGCTTGGCGTCGAGATCTATCCAGGCTTCGCCGCCGCCGCAACACTACACGACGACGATGGCCGCGTCATCGGCGTGCGCATCGGTGACATGGGCGTGGCGAAGGACGGCACGCACAAATCCGGATTCACCGCCGGTATCGACATCAAGGCCAAGGTCACCGTGCTGGCCGAAGGTGCACGCGGCAGCCTGACCAAGCAATTGGTAAAACGCTTTTCGCTGGATGCAGCGAGTGATCCGCAAGCGTATTCAATCGGCATCAAGGAGTTGTGGCAGCTTCCGGCGGGTCGCGTGACACCGGGCAAGATCGTGCACACACTCGGCTGGCCGGCCAGCAATGACATTTACGGGGGAAGTTTCCTGTATCACCTGGACGCCGATCGCATCGCGCTGGGGTATGTCAGCGGCCTCGACTATGCCGACCCGCAATACAAACCCTGGGAAGCGTTCCAGCAATGGAAGAACCATTCGTCCGTCGCGCCGCTGCTTGAAGGTGGCAGCATCGTGTCGGCCGGCGCACGCGCGATCGTCACCGGTGGCTGGCAGTCGCTGCCGAACGTGGAAATGCCTGGCGCCTTGCTGATCGGCGATGGCGCCGGGCTACTCAACGTGCCGAAGATCAAGGGCACGCACCAGGCGATCCGCAGCGGCATGCTCGCCGCCGAACACCTGGCGAACTCGCTGACGCAGGGCGCTTTGACTACTGAAGGATTCAACGCGGCGTTGCGCGCATCCCCTGCAATGACCGAGTTGCGCAGCGTGCGCAACATCAAGCCCGGGTTCAAGCGCGGGTTGTGGTTCGGCATGGTCAACGCCGCCTGGGAAACCGTCACCGGTGGACTGTCGCCGTGGACACTACGCAACAAACCCGACTGGTCGTCGCTCGACAAGCTCGGCACGCAAGAGCAACCAAAACGCGACTACCTGCAGCGCACCCTCGCGCCCCGTGACCGGCTGCAGGGTGTGTATTTCGCAGCGACACAACATGATGAGAACCAGCCAGTGCATCTGGTCGTGCACGACACCAGCATCTGCATCGAGCGCTGCACGGTCGAATACGACAACCCCTGCACGCGGTTCTGCCCGGCCAACGTGTACGAGATCGTCGATTCAATTTCCGACGACGGCAGCAGCGGCAAGCGCCTGCAGATCAACGCCGCCAACTGCGTGCACTGCAAGACCTGCGACATCAAGGATCCCTACGAGATCATTACCTGGGTCACGCCAGAAGGCGGGTCGGGGCCGAATTACCAAGACCTGTAGCTTTCAACTTTAATTGGTCTACTCCAGCAACTTCGCAACGACGCGCTCGGCCAAGTCGTGGGGCGTTAGAGTTTCGGTAGACAGGCGCAATTCCGCGTGCTCCGGCGGCTCGTAAGGCGAATCGATGCCTGTGAAGTTGCGTATCTCACCAGCGCGCGCTTTGGCATAAAGTCCCTTGACGTCACGTCGCTCTACGATCTCAAGCGGCGTGTCGACGAAGGCTTCGATGAATTCATTGTCCTCGAACATCGCGCGCGCCATGCGCCGTTCAGCACGGAACGGCGAGATGAAACTCACCAACACGATCAGTCCCGCGTCCACCATCAACCTGGCGACTTCGGCAACGCGGCGGATGTTCTCGACGCGATCCTCGTCGGTAAATCCGAGATCCTTGTTGAGGCCGTGACGCACGTTGTCGCCATCTAGAAGGTAGGTGTGATGGCCCATCGCCAGTAATCGCTTTTCGACCAGATTGGCGATGGTCGACTTGCCCGACCCCGACAACCCAGTGAACCACACGCAACGTGGTTGCTGTGCCTTGAGTCGTGCGCGCACGTGCTTGTCGACATCAACATGCTGCCAATGAATGTTACCGGCGCGGCGCAATGCAAAATCAAGCGTACCGGCAGCGACAGTGGCGTTTGTCTGGCGATCAATCAGGATGAAGCCACCGAGTTCACGATTGTCGGTATACGCCTCGAAAGGAATCTGGCGATCCAGATGCAGGTTGCAGTAGGCGACTTCGTTGAGTTCCAGGTGTTTTGCGGCCAAATGGTCCTGCGTGTTCACGTCAATCTTGTGCTTGATCTCCGTGACGCTGGCGCTGACGGTGTTTGCTCCGATCTTCAACCAGTAGGGACGACCAGGAAGCAGCGCCTGCTCTCCCATCCACAACACATGCGCGGCGAACTGGTCGGCGACCTGTGCCGGAAGGGTGGCGCTGGCGATGACGTCGCCACGCCCGACGTCCAATTCGTCTGCGAGCGTCACCGTGATCGACTGCCCTCTAACGGCGCTATCGAGGTCGCCATCGGCAGTGACAATGCGTGCGATGCTCGATCGCCGACCCGACGGTAGGACAATGACGTTATCCCCGGGCTTGACCATGCCGGCGGCAATGGTACCGGCGAACCCGCGGAAATCCTGATCCGGGCGACAGACCCATTGCACTGGTAATCGCAAGCCGATGTCGTCCCGATCCGCGAACCCGACTTCGACGGATTCCAGATGCTGCAGCAAGGTGGGGCCCTGATACCACGGCATGGCGGTGGAACGCTGCAAAACGTTGTCGCCTTTCAGCGCCGACAGCGCGATTGGCTGCACATGATCGATGCTCAGTTTCTTGGCCAGCTCCCGATAACCGGCAACGATTTCGTCGAATACGGTCTGGTCATAGTCCAACAGGTCCATCTTGTTGACCGCCAGCGCGACATGCCGAATGCCGAATAACGACACGATATAGCTATGGCGGCGCGTCTGCGTCAGCAACCCTTTGCGCGCATCCACCAGCACCACTGCCAGATCCGCAGTCGACGCGCCGGTCGCCATATTCCTGGTGTATTGCTCGTGCCCCGGGCAATCGGCAATTATGAATTTGCGCTGGTTGGTATTGAAAAAACGGTAGGCGACATCGATGGTAATCCCCTGCTCGCGCTCAGCGGCGAGACCATCGACAAGTGACGCAAAGTCGATGTCTTCGCCTTGGGCGCCGTCACGTCGACTGTCAGCTTCAAGTGCAGCCAGCTGGTCGACGAGCAACACCTTCGAATCGTACAAAAGTCGTCCTATCAGCGTGCTTTTCCCGTCATCAACGCTGCCGCAAGTGATGAATCGCAACAGGCTTCTTGACTCGTGCTGCTGGAGGTTGGCACTCAATACAGAGGCTGCAGCATCGGTTTGAGCCCGGAGATTGGACATCAGAAATATCCTTCCTGCTTCTTTTTTTCCATTGATGCCGAGGGATCATGGTCGATGGCGCGGCCCTGACGTTCGGAGCTAGTGGCCACCAGCATCTCGGCGATGATTTTCTCCAGCGTGTCAGCATCGGATTCGATCGCGCCGGTCAACGGATAGCAACCGAGCGTACGGAAACGCACACGCTTGTGCGCCGGCACTTCCCCGTCGTGCAGCGGCAGGCGCGCGTCATCCACCAGCAGCAGCGCACCATCGCGCTCGACCACGGGACGCTCGGCGGCGAAATACAACGCCGGCACCGGGATTTTTTCGCGATAGATGTACAGCCAGACATCAAGCTCGGTCCAGTTGGAGAGTGGGAACACGCGCACCGATTCGTCTTTCTGGATTCGCGTGTTGTACAGATCCCACAATTCGGGGCGCTGGTTTTTCGGGTCCCAGCGATGCTGTGCGGTGCGGAATGAAAAAATGCGCTCCTTCGCACGTGATTTTTCCTCGTCACGACGCGCACCGCCGATCGCGGCATCGAATCCCCACTGATCCAGCGCTTGCTTCAACGCCTGGGTCTTCATGATGTCGGTGTGTACCGTCGCACCGTGCGTAATCGGCCCGACCCCCGCCGCTACCCCATTGGGATTGGTGTGCGTGCGCAGCTCGACGCCGGTCTCGGCGGCGCGTCGGTCGCGGAACGCAATCATTTCGCGAAACTTCCATCCGGTGTCGACATGCAGCAATGGCATCGGTGGACGTGCCGGATAAAACGCCTTTAGCAGCAGATGCAGGAGTACCGAACTGTCCTTGCCCACAGAATAGAGCAGCGCCGGATTGCGGAAGCCGGCTGCCACTTCTCGCAGGATGTGGATACTTCCGGCTTCGAGCCGGTCGAGATGGGACAGCCGATTGGCAGGGATCATGCGCAATCCAGGAGCGACAAGCCGGATATTCTAGCGAAGCTAGACCCCGAGTCCCGATTCCGAGGGGTGATCAGTAAATGACCCAATAAGGTACTCCGACCCTACGCAGTCAGATCTGCCCCTTGGTCCCAAACTGCATGGCCCAATCGTAAACTGTACCCATGAGCAAACGGATCGCCATCGTCCAATCATCCTACATTCCGTGGAAGGGGTATTTCGACCTGATTCGCTCGGTTGACCATTTTGTCTTGTTTGACGATATGCAATACACGCGCCGCGACTGGCGCAGCCGAAACCGGATCAAGTCTGCCCAGGGCCTGCAATGGTTAAGCGTGCCCGTTGAGGTCAAAGGGAAGTTCCATCAGCGCATTTGCGATGCTCGTATCGCCGACCCGGATTGGCATGGATTGCATTGGCGTGCGCTGCACCATGCTTATGCTCGATCTCGGTATTTCGAACGCTATCACGATGTTATTGAAACCACGTATGCCGCACTCGCCGGAGAGCTGTCACTAAGCAACGTCAACCGACGCCTCATCGAGGTGTTGTGCTCGCTAATGGAGATTGATACCCCGATGTCATGGTCGATGGATCTGCCGCAGCGCGAGGGAAGAACTGAACGCCTGGTCTCCCTGTGTCAGGCCCTCGAGGCCGACGAATACCTGTCCGGTCCCGCCGCACGGGATTATCTGGACGAATCGCTGTTCTCCGCGGCCGGGGTGCGGGTCGTGTTCGCCGATTATCATGGGTATCCTCAATACTCGCAGGAACCCGGCGTATTCGAACATGCGGTCAGCGCCCTGGACCTCCTGTTCCGCACCGGGCCCGATGCACCACGCTACATGAAACGCATGGCCTGAAACGAATGCTCTCAATCGTCGGCACGATGTACCAGTCCGCGCCGTATCTCGATGATTTCGTGGCGCGTAGCTTGCGCGCCGCAGAAGGCCTCGACGACACAGTCGAAATCGTTTTGGTTAACGACGGCTCACCCGACGATTCGCTGGTGATCGCCCGCCGCCTCGCCGATGCCCATCCCGAGGTACGGGTGGTAGACCTGTCACGCAATTTTGGCCACCACCGCGCGATGATGGCCGGGCTGGAGCACGCGCGTGGCGAGCGCGTGTTCCTGATCGACGTCGACCTGGAAGAACCGCCGGAATTGCTCCGCGAGTTCTGGGAGCGCATGCAGGCCGACCGCGACATCGATGTCATCTACGGGCAACTCTCGCATCGCCGCGGTGGCCTGATCGACTACATCACCGGCAACGCTTATTACTTGTTGATCCGATATCTGGGCGACATTCCATTGCCGCGTAACCTCGCTACTGTTCGACTAATGACGCGGCGCTATGTCGACTCTCTCCTCCAATATCGCGAACGCGAGGGCTTCATGGCTGGGCTCTGGCACAGCACCGGCTTTCGTCAAGAGGCCTTCGCATTCGAGAAGGGCAGCAAGGGCAGCACCAGCTACAGCCTGCGTCGCAAGTTGTCATTGATTGTGAACTCGGTGACTGCTTTCAGTGCCAAGCCGCTGAAGATGATCTTCTATACGGGGATTTTGATTTCACTGGCAGGCGCGGCGTTTGCTGCCTGGCTGGTGTACCGGCGCTTGTTCCACCAGATTCCGGTCGATGGCTATACCTCGATGATGGTTTCGATCTGGTTCCTGGGTGGCCTGATCATCCTGTTCCTGGGGATTATCGGCATTTACCTCGCAAAGGTCTTTTCCGAGGTAAAGCAACGTCCCTATGTCACCGTGCGCGAGGTTTACGATGGCAGTGGTCGCTGATACCCAGGCGGCCCTGCTCGACCGGGTCGCCGACTACTACAACCATCGGCTCGCGACCCACGGCGCGACGCCGCACGGGGTTGACTGGAACGGCGCCGAATCACAGGCGCTTCGTTTCCGCCAACTGGGGCATCTGATCGACGACGCGCAGGATTTCAGCATCGCCGATATCGGTTGCGGATATGGCGCCCTGCTCGACTACCTGGACGCTGGCGGGGTTCGCTGCGATTACATCGGCACGGATGTTTCGGAAAACATGATCGCCGCCGCCCGTGAACGCCATGGACATCACCTTCATGCCCGGTTTGTTGAAGGTCCGCGCCCCGACGTCCCGGTCGACTATGCCGTGGCAAGTGGCATCTTCAACGTCCGCGGCACCATCCCTGACGAAGTGTGGCACGACTACATGCGCGCGACGCTCGATGGCATGCATGCCGACAGCCGTCGCGGCTACGCCTTCAACTGCCTAAGCTCACGAAGCGACCGCGATCGCATGCGCCCCGATCTCTACTACGCCGATCCCGCCGCAACTTTGGCCTACTGCCTCGACCACTCACGCCACGTCGTGCTACTGCACGACTATGGCTTGTACGAATTCACCATCCTGGTGCGCAAGGAGCCTGCATGAGTGACGCTCCGCGGCCACTGATCGTGTTCGGTGCCGGCGACATCGCGCAACTCGCGGCATTCTATTTTTCCCACGATGGGGGCCGCGAAGTGGTTGCCTTCACAGTTGATCGCGACTATCTCACAAGCGATACATTCGAGGGCCTGCCATTGATTGCCTTCAATGAAGTGACAGAGCGTTGTCCGCCTGACCGCTACGATATGTTCATCGCCTTGAGCTACGCCAAGCGCAATACCGTACGCGAAGCCAAGGTCTCGGCCGCTGACGCGTTGGGGTATCGACTGGCGAGCTACATCAGCAGCCGTGCCAGCATATTCCCGGGCGTGGCGATCGGCCGCAACTGTTTCATCCTGGAGGACAATACGGTGCAACCGTTCGTTCGGATCGGAAACAATGTCACTTTGTGGAGCGGCAATCACATCGGGCACCACAGCACCATTGAGGACAATTGCTTTATTACTTCTCACGTGGTGGTGTCCGGCGGGGTGACGGTGAAGAGAAACTGCTTCATAGGCGTCAACACCACGGTGCGCGACCACGTTACGATCGGCGCCTCGGGCATCATCGGCGCCGGTTCGCTGATACTTGGCGACACAGTCGAGCGCGGCGTATATGTCGCCCAGGCTACAGAAGTCTCGCCCGCACGTGACTGACCCCAGCACAAGTACCTGGCACAAACTCGGGCGCGTCTTCGTTCCGGATGGTAGCGTGCCGTGGATGCACAGCCATGCCGCAAATCCCTTTGGGGTTTGGCTGACTGACGGCAGGATGCGCGTGTTCTTTTCCAGCCGCGATGCCGAACAGCGCTCGCATGTTGCCAGCCTTGTGCTCGACCTGCGGGATGGAATTCGCGTGTCCGACATTTCACGACGACCCTTGGTTACGCCGGGCGCCATTGGGACTTTTGATGACTGCGGTTGCAGCATGGGATGCGCCGTCCAGTTCGACGGTCAACTGTGGCTGTATTACCTGGGCTGGAACCTGCGTCGTCCGTCACCGTGGTTGAATGCTGTCGGGCTTGCTATTGGAACACTCGAGGGCGATGGTTTCGAGAAGGTTTCTCCCGCCCCGGTACTCGATCGTTCGCTCTACGATCCTTACAGCCTGTCCTACCCCTCCGTACTTCGCGAAGACAACCGGTGGCGCATGTGGTACGGCTCGTCGCTGGGCTGGGGTGACGGGCCCTATGACATGCGCTACGCAATCAAGTCTGCTCGTTCAATCGATGGGGTTCATTGGCGACCCGACGGCTCAACAGTGCTGGATTTACGCCCGGGTGAAACGGCGATCGCGCGGCCTCAAGTTGTCGCTCTACCTGGGGGTGGCTACGGAATGTGGTTCTGCCATCGGGGCGACGTGAGCACTTCAGACTATCGTATTGGCTATGCCCAATCCGTTGATGGCGTGACTTGGATGAGGCGAGATGACATCGTCGGCCCTCCGCTCTCGACGCACGGATGGGACACCGAACTGGCCTGTTACCCTTTCGCTTTCGCATACGCAGGGCGCGAATACATGCTCTACAACGGTAATGGTTACGGACGCACCGGCTTCGGTCTTGCGGTGCGTGGATTCGATCCGTCAGAAAGCGGCTCGTGACCAAGGAATCCGCTTGGGTTTGTGTCCTTATTACCATCGCATTGACGGTATACGGGCAGTTCGTCGTGAAATGGCAGATGCTGCAGGCTGGAGTGGTGCCGACTGGCACACCAGATCGAATTGGATACATTGCCAGGCTGCTTCTCAATCCGTGGATCCTGAGTGCATTTGCTGCCGCGTTCCTGGCGGCACTTGCCTGGATGCTGGCGATGACCAGACTTCCATTGAGCCAGGCCTATCCGCTGACGGCGCTGGTGTTCATCTTCGTGGTGCTGGGCGGAGCATGGATTTTCGTTGAGCCTCTGAACGCATGGCGCATCGCCGGCGTCGTCCTGGTCGTGTTGGGGCTCGTGGTCGGGAGTCGCGGATGAGGCGATGCCTGCGATGTGGCACAGCGAACGTGGATCCTTTGTTTCATTGTTCAAGTTGCGGGTTTGCACCTGCGATCGAACAAGGCGTGCCGCAACTCGCACCCTTGCTTGCAGGCGAAGTCGAAGGGTTTGATCCTGCGGCATTCAAGATGCTGGCCGCCAGCGAGGATGGGCACTTCTGGTTCGAGTCACGCAATCGCCTGATCGTCCATGCGCTACGCCGCTGGTTTCCCGACATGCGCCGCTATCTGGAAGTTGGCTGCGGCACGGGATGCGTGCTGGCGGCGGTGCAGTCCGCGTTTCCACAAGCACGCATCACCGCCAGCGAAGTGCTGGCAGCCGGCCTTCCTTTCGCCGCCGCGCGAGCGCCTGGCGTGGAATTTCTGCAACTCGATGCGCGCGCGCTGCCCTACGAAAGCGAATTCGATGTCATCGGCGCGTATGACGTCCTTGAACATATCAGCGAAGATGAAACTGTCCTTGCGCAGTTCAGGCTTGCGCTGAAAGACGGCGGAGGCGTGGTGCTGTGTGTCCCGCAGCATCCGTCCTTGTGGAGCAGCCAGGATGATCTCGCGCAACACAAGCGCCGATATCGCAGCGGCGAGCTGGAAGCCAAGCTCCGCAGCGCTGGCTTTACCGTGCTCTACACCACCTCGTTCATGACGGTGTTGTTGCCCCTGCTGTGGTTTGCGCGTCGACGGAAGGACTCGAAAGCGGCCCCGCTTTCTCAAGCGCACGCGGAACTGGCGCCGCATCCGATCATAAACACGTTGCTCGGCGGATTGCTGGCTGTCGAACGAGCGCTGTTACGGATGGGCGCACGCCTGCCCGTCGGCTCCAGTCGGTTGGTGGTCGCGACCATCACCAGACCCGCAGCATGATCGCCTTCAACAAACCCTTCATGACGGGGCGCGAACTGGAATACATCCGCCAGGCCCATGCCAACACACATCTGTCCGGCGATGGTCCTTTCACCCATCGCTGCCACCGTGCGCTCGAAGCATTGACCGGCAGCCCGCATGCGTTGCTGACACATTCGTGCACCGGTGCGCTGGAGATGGCGGCGCTGCTGTGCGACCTGCAGCCCCTAGACGAAGTAATCGTGCCGTCTTTCACCTTCGTTTCCACCGTCAATGCGTTCGTGTTGCGCGGTGCGGTGCCTGTCTTCGTCGACATCCGCGCCGATACGCTCAACCTTGACGAACGTCTGATCGAAGCGGCGATCACCCCGCGTACTCGTGCGATATGCGTAGTGCACTACGCCGGAGTTGCCTGTGCGATGGATGAGATCCTCGCCATCGCAGCACGTCATGGCTTGATGGTGATCGAGGACGCAGCACAGGCGATCCTGTCGCGCTATCGCAGCCACCACCTGGGCACGCTCGGCGCCCTGGGTGCATTGAGCTTTCACGAGACCAAGAATGTCATTTCCGGCGAAGGCGGCGCGTTGCTGGTCAACGACCCAACCTTGTTTGCGCGCGCGGAGGCAATCCGTGAAAAGGGCACTAATCGCAGCCGTTTCTTTCGCGGTGAAGTCGACAAATACACATGGGTGGAACCAGGCTCGTCCTACCTTCCTGGCGAAATCACCGCTGCTTTCCTTGCCGCACAGCTGGAAGATGCGCAGGCACTCACCGCGCGCCGGCTGGCGATCTGGGGCCTCTACCACGAGTGGGCGGCGCCGCACGAAGCGGCAGGTCGCGTGCGCCGACCGATCATCCCGGCGGAGTGCGAACACAACGCACATATGTACTACCTGCTACTGCCGGATCTCGCATCCCGCACGCAGTTCATTGCAGACCTGCGCGCCGCAGGCGTGTATGCGGTCTTCCACTACGTGCCGCTGCATTCCTCCCCGGCAGGGCAGCGATTTGCGCGCAGCGCAGGGCCGCTTCCAGTCACCGAGCGCGTCGGAGATTGCCTGGTGCGATTGCCGATGTGGATCGGCCTGGAAGAAATGTTGCCATGGGTGTTCGAAGCGGCTGACGCGGCATTGTATGCCTTGGACCACTCACTCAGGCGCTGACCCTGCCGCGTTGGGCAGCATCGGCGCCGCGGCACGCGCGAGTTGCGGATGGGCCGCGTCGAAACGCGGTGAATACAGGTTGATTCGCTTGTCGCGGACAAAATGTAGCGCGGCCAAGCGCCGCGCATACGGCATCTGGCATAAGGCCAGTTCTGGCGCACAGACGACTGGAGGATGTAGCGGATCCAACGCCATTGCAGCCCATTGCTGCGCCATCTGTACGTAATATTCTCGAATATAGGGTGCCTCCCAACGGGCGCTCAGCGACAGCGGGATCTGCACCAGCAACAGTACCAGCACGGGGACCCATGCCCAACGGCGCAGGCCGGTGGCATGGGGCTGTAGTGAGCGCGCTGCGGCCATCACCAGAAGCGCGATGATGTTGAACTGGTAAAAGCTGATGTAGCGCGGCTGGTTGAGGTAGTCGGCACCACGCACGAAAATCCGCGTCAGCAGCAACCCCGTCAGATAGGCATAGAACAACAACATCAGCGAAATCGCCACGAAGGACGTGGCGCGGATTGGAGTGCGCCACGCCGCTCGCCAGAACCAGCCATGGGCCAGCAGTAGTACCAGCGCCAGGACTGTCTGCGCCACGTGCCAGGGCGCGCCGAGGAGTCTTTGCAGAGGCGCGATGTAAGCCACGCCGGATGTCGTCGGTATGGCGAACCACTGCCACGCATCGCGCCAGTGCGAGGTAAGGCCAGCTACGCGTTGCGCAAGCGGGACATTGAATACTGGAAGAGTGGCGCCACGAATCTCGCCGAACACCGCGTAGAAGATCCGACAAAGCACTACTGCCACCACCATGACCGACACAGCGCGCCAAGCCTGACGCATACAGCCGCTGCGCCAACCCCAAGCCAGCGACACCATCGTCAAGACCAGTACGGCAATAATCGCGGAATCGTCGCCGATCACGCCATAGATGACCATCGCAAGGAATAATGGCCACAGTCGCTCGTGCTCCAGGGCATGCCAAGCCGCCCAGATACAGGTCAGGGCAAAAAAGAACGGAGCGAAACCCATCGTCACCAGCGAAAACGAATAGATCATCGAGCTGTTAAGGGAAAACCACACAGCCGCGGCTGCCGCCATCAGGGCGTAGAAGACTGATGGGCGAGAGGGGGACAACGTATCGGCAATACTGGCGCGATACAGCACCAGCAGTGCCGCAAGGCCGAAGCCCATCCCGACCACGCCCTCGATCGCGAAGTCCAGTCCAAACAGGCGGTAATTCAACAACATCAGCAGCTTGTTTAATGGCTGCGCATGATCAACCCCGGCGCGCTTGACGAGAAAATCACCTATATCCAATCGCCCATCAATGGCAGGGCGCAGGAAGGTGTCGATGAATATCCAGTTGTCGGCGGATATCAAGGGATTGCAAACCGCAACCGTATATTGCAGGGCGTTGATGAACGCCGTCGCAAACACCGCCCACATCGCAAGCCGGGTCCACGATTGCGATGGGGTCAGGACTTGCGTTGACAAAGGCTGCTCCAGCTGGCGTGGCACTGAGTATATTCACCAAGCTCTCCGATGCGTAGCACTCAGGCCGACGCACAAAGTCGCGCTGCATGTGCCTTGCCGGTAACATTACGACCTGCTCCTAGCTCCATGGAACTCGACCAAACCTCCACTTCGTGTGGCACCACTTCCCAGCAAGGACTCCCACGATGAAAATCCTCGTCGGCTACAAGCGCGTCGTGGACTACAACGTCCGCATCCAGGTCAAGCCGGATGGTTCCGGCGTAGTCACCGATGGCGTCAAGCTCTCCGTCAATCCTTTCGACGAGATCGCGCTGGAAGAAGCGCTGCGCCTGCGTGACAAGGGCATCGCGACTGAAGTGATCGTCGCTACGATCGGGCCCGCCGATGCCCAGGCACATCTGCGCAACGGTCTCGCGATGGGCGCCAACCGCGCAATCCATGTGGTCTGCGACCAGCCAATCCAGCCGCTGACCGCCGCCCGGACCTTTCTCAAGCTGATCGAGAAGGAACAACCCGACCTCGTCATCCTTGGCAAGCAGGCGATCGATGATGACTCCAGCCAAACGGGGCAGATGCTGGCCACGTTGTGGAAGCGGCCACAGGCGACGTTCGCCTCAAAACTGGAAGTCGCCAACGACAAGGCCACCGTGACGCGCGAAGTCGATGCGGGACTGGAAACACTCGAAGTCGACCTGCCAGCGGTCATCACCACCGACCTTCGCCTGAACGAGCCGCGTTTCATCAAGCTGCCTGACATCATGAAGGCCAAAAGCAAGCCGATGGAGACGATCGCGTTCGCCGACCTTGGCGTTGATACAGGCGATACGTTGAAGACCACCCAATACGCGCCGCCACCCAAACGCAGCAAAGGCGTGATGGTGAAGGATGCTGGCGAACTGGTCGCGGCGCTGAAGCAGAAGGGGTTGTTGTGATGAGCAAGGTATTGATCGTCGCCGAGCACCTCGCCGGCAAACTCAATGCGTCGACCGCCAAATGCGTGTCGGCGGCACAGGCACTGAAACCCGAATGCATCGACATCGTAGTGCTTGCCGCCGACCCGGCCGCCGTGGCGAGCGAAGCGGCGCAGACCGCAGGCGTCGCGCGCGTCCTTGCTGTGACCAATCTGGCGAATGCCCAGCCGATCGCGCAGGTATTTGCGCCGCAGGTCGCGCAACTCGCGCAGGGTTACACGCATGTATTCGGCCCAAGCACGACCTTCGGCAAGGATTTGATGCCGTGCGTCGCCGCATTGCTTGGCGTGTCGCAGGTATCGGATGTGATGGCAGTTGATGGCAGCCACACGTTCAAGCGGCCGATTTACGCAGGTAACGCGATCATCACGGTCGAAGCCCCGGCCGATCACACCGTCGTTGCCACCGTGCGCACTGCATCGTGGCCCGAGTCTGCGAAGGGAAACAGCGCCCCCATCGAAACGGTTGCAGTCGACGCGACGCTGCCCACGCACACCCGCTTCATTGGCCTTGCCGCCGGAAAATCCGACCGTCCTGACCTGCAGAGCGCAAAACGTGTCGTCTCCGGTGGCCGCGGGGTTGGCTCGGCGGAGAACTTCAAGATCATCTACGACTTTGCCGACAAACTCGGCGCTGCGGTCGGAGCGTCGCGCGCAGCAGTCGACGCCGGTTACGTGCCGAACGAACTGCAGGTCGGGCAGACCGGGAAAATCATTTCGCCCGAGCTGTACATCGCCGTCGGCATCAGCGGCGCGATCCAGCATCTCACCGGCATCAAGGACGCAGGTACGATCGTCGCGATCAACAAGGACCCGGAGTGCCCGATCTTCGAGATCGCCGACATCGGCTTGGTCGGGGATTTGTTCAAACTGCTGCCCGAACTGCAACAAGCGCTCTCGCAGCAATGACGTCTTTCCCACATGTGTCCGGTATCGTTTGCGTACTGGCGTTGCTTGCGCCTCTTGCGGCATGTGATCGATCGCCGAAAGCCCCGGACGCTGGGACCACACCCACCGGTCTATCGTTATCGCCTGCCATGGTAAAGGCTTGCGACCCGCCTTCAGAAGTCACGCTCACATGGAACGTGCAGGCCATACGCCCTGCCATCGCGACCGTGCAGCTGTGGACCAACGAACCGGGCGCCCGGGCAAAGTTATTTGCAGAGGGCGGCCCGGTCGATCATGCGACGACCGGCGCATGGGCACGCCCGGGAATGGTCTTTGTGCTCAGAGCCAAGACGTCGGGAACGGAGCTGTTCCACACCACGCTTGGCGGTCCTCGATGCCCCTGACTGGCGTCGCTGCATCCCGGCTCAATACGTGCCGTTGGTGACCGACCAGCCCAAAGGAATGCTGTCCACGTAGGTTCCGCGGTATTGGCCGTCTGCCCCGCTGAACCACATCAGCAGGTAGGTATAGGCACTATCGGCCCACAGTAAGTCGCCACGGCCATCTCCGTCGAAATCGCTAATGCCGATAATGCTGTAATTGCCGGGCATGGCATCCAGCGCACCGCCGATCCGGGTGGCGCCCTGCATATACCACCGCGAGGTCTGACCTGCAGCCGCGTTACGCCAGACGATGTCAGAAGTGCCATCTCCGTTCATGTCGGCAACCCCCGCCACCGACCAGCCCGCCGGGATGCTGTCGATATAGCTACCGCGATACTGCCCGTCGGAACCGGTCAGCCACATCAACAAATAGCTGTTGGCACTGTCGCTCCACAGAAGGTCAGCGCGACCGTTCCCATCGAAATCGCCGATACCCATAATGCGATAGTTGGATGGCATCGCGTCGATAGCGCTGCCAATCCGGGTTTCGCCGCGCATGTACCAGCGCGAGGTCTGGCCCAAGGATGCGTTGCGGAACACGATGTCCGCCGTACCGTCACCATTCATGTCGGCCACGCCCGATACCGACCAGCCCGCAGGGATGCTGTCGACATAGCTGCCGCGATACTGGCCATCCGCGTCACTGAACCACATCAACAGATAACTGTTGGCGGTGTCGGCCCACAATAGATCGCTGCGACCATCACCATCGAAATCCCCGATACCGACGATGTGATAGTTACTGGGCATCGAATCGAGCGCACCGCCGATACGCGTGGCGCCACTCATATACCAACGCGATGTCTGTCCAGATGTCGCGTTTCGCCACACGATGTCCGACTTGCCATCACCGTTCATATCGACCCGGGGACGAGCGGTAATGCTGGGTGGGGGGTATGCCACCGCCGTGGCCCTGAAGGTCGCCACGATCGGAATCGTCTGGATCAAGGTGCGGGCATTGTCAGCCTGATCCGTGATACCACAGGCGTTGCCGCCGCAGAACGTGCTGCGTGGGTCGGAGAAGATGCGATCGATCTGCTGCCCGGTATCACCATAGGCCATCACCGTGTAGAAGTTCCCGGGGATCGATTTGTACCCGAAGGAATACGAAAACGCTCCGTATTCGTTGTTATCCAGCGCACCATTGCTTCCCTTTGCGGTATCCACGTCATGGGCGGCCCCCATCCCATGGCCAAGTTCGTGCGCCAGCGTTTCGTCCAGGCAGTAGTACCTCTTCCCATCGGTTCCGATATCGGTGCCATCGCTCACCACCGAGTAGGCAAAATAGCTGTCGCTCTGATCGATGGCCTGTCTTCCCCCACCGATCAGCCAGCCAACGCCGCATCCGCCATTTTCAGGGTCGCGGAAGCTGCGGACCAGTGACACCATGTCGGCACCATACTGATCGCGTGCCGCCCGCAACGCATTGAACGCAGGGTCAGGGGTGGTCGTACTATTGCTCGTCGCGTCGTAACCGGTAAGCTGCGACAGCGTAGTGTCGTTGCTGGTGGCATCCGGATACGTAACCGGCACCGTCGCCACCAGCCGTATTTTCGCGTCGATCTGGCTGTTCACGTAGGCGACGTTGGTGACATCGACCAGATAGTTAAGGTGCGTGATGGCGCCGGACGTGCCGCCGTTATCGCTGGCAAACGCCGGCGTATAGCCCAGGACCAAATCGACTGTGGTCGCCGTCGCCGCGGCTGCAGACGCCATGCTCGTAGCCGAACCCCTCGACACCGACGAAGCTCCTGCCATACGCGGGGTAACACCAGGAGCTGCGGCCTTCGGTGGAACCAAAAAGTCCGGATGCTGCGGACGGGTCGCTGCATTGATGATGCCAGCCACCTTTCGCGCATCGGTCTCCACCAGCCAGCCGACGCCGTTGCGCACTGTCAGGCGCATCGGCAATTTTCCGGGTTGAGCAATCGAGCCGAAAGCAGCGTGCTCGCCAAAGGTAAGAATCGTTTGCTCGTTCGGATGGCCGGCAATGTGACCAACCCAGGTCCAATCCCCGGTTGGATGCTCGACGTGATTGTCGTACTGGAAATCCAGCTGCTCACCGGATGGCGTGGTGACACGAAGGTGGCCATCAACGATTGCATGCAGCGCATGCAACTCGCTCAGTTCAGTGCGGTGCCATGTGTAGGCACCGTCCTGTATACCCACCTTGCCGGGGTACGCGACCAGTTCACCACGGTCGGGAAAATGGGCAAATGCATGACTGACAGCCAGCGCTGGGCTGGTAGGGTTAAAAGTCAGTGATTCAGGCCGCGCCAATTCGGCCGCACCGTCGGACTCATGACTTTGCGGCTCTTTGGCACAGCTAGCCAAGACCAGAAGTGCCAGCACCATAAAACCGGGGCGCGTGTATCTAGACATGATCAATCACCTATCGCCCGAACATAGGCGAGACTAAGGGGGCCCTCTGGATAACGTATCTACAACCAGAAGCGTGAATGCCGGCTTTCGCGCACGAGCCGAATATCCAAAAACAGGCAATTCATCGCATTCGCCATCAATTGAAGGCAACTCCGGTCTTCTCGCGCAAGTCCGCAACGCAGATCTCCGGTGCGGTTTCGACAAGCCGCAGACCGTCATCAGTGACGTCGAATACGGCCAGGTCGGTAATGATCCGGTTGACGACACCGACTCCGGTCAGCGGCAGCGTGCATTGCGGCAGGATCTTGTATTCGCCATTTTTCGCGGTGTGTTCCATCAGTACCACCACGCGCTTGACGCCGGCCACGAGGTCCATTGCACCGCCCATGCCCTTGACCATCTTGCCGGGTACCATCCAGTTGGCGAGGTCGCCGCGGTCGGTGACCTGCATCGCGCCGAGGATGGCCAGGTCGATGTGCCCGCCACGGATCATCGCGAACGAATCCTGGCTGCCGAAATAGCTGGCGCCCGGACGCGCGGTCACGGTCTGCTTCCCGGCATTGATCAGATCGGCATCCAGTTCGTCCTCAGTCGGGAACGGACCGATGCCGAGCAGGCCGTTTTCGGATTGCAGCCACACGTCCATGCCGTCAGGAATGTAATTGGCCACCAGAGTCGGCAGGCCGATGCCGAGATTGACGTAAGCGCCATCGCTGAGTTCCTGCGCGGCGCGTTGCGCCATCTGTTCACGGGTCCAGGCCATCACACAACTCCTGCGCGCACGGTGCGCTGCTCGATGCGTTTTTCGGGCGTCGGGTTGTGGACGATGCGGTCGACATAGATGCCGGGCAGGTGCACGTGGTCTGGATCGATCGCGCCGATCTCGACGATCTCCTCGACCTCGACGATGCAGACCTTGCCGGCCATCGCCACCGCCGGATTGAAGTTGCGCGCGGTCTTGCGGAACACCAAGTTGCCGGCCGTGTCGGCCTTCCAAGCCTTGACCAGCGAAACGTCGGCCTTGAGCGCGGTTTCCATCACGTACATGTGGCCGTCGAACTCGCGCGTCTCCTTGCCCTCGGCCACGATGGTGCCGTAGCCGGTGCGGGTGAAGAACGCGGGGATGCCAGCGCCGCCCGCACGCAGGCGTTCGGCCAGCGTGCCCTGCGGATTGAATTCGAGTTCGAGTTCACCGCCAAGATACTGGCGTTCAAATTCCTTGTTCTCGCCGACATACGACGAAATCATCTTGCGGATCTGCCGTGTCTGCAGCAGCTGCCCGAGGCCGAAGCCATCGACACCAGCGTTGTTGGAAATCACGGTCAACCCGCTGACGCCGGAATCGCGCAGCGCGGCGATCAGCGCTTCGGGAATGCCGCACAGGCCGAAGCCACCCACGGCAATGGTCTGGCCTTGCGCGAGGATGCCGTGCAACGCGTCCTCGGCTCTGGCATACAGCTTTCCTGCCGCGATGGCGCTGGAAGGGGTCATGGACTCTGTCATCTGCGCGGACGCCTGGGGGAGGGCAAAGTCTAACGGCTGCGCGTGCAGGCAGGCACGTGAATGCAGTAGCTCGCTGAGGCAAGAACTGCGACGCCATGGCCGAAACGCTATCATTGCGCTCCGTTTCCCCTCCCAACCGAGGCTTTTACCCATGTATTGCGCCCGTTTGATAGCCGCCGCTACTTTGCTGATGATCGGCCTCAGTGCCTGTCAGCCCTCGGATACTGATGCCTCCAAAACCGCAGCTTCTCCTGCTTCCGCGCCTTCGGTCGCAGCCGCTGCGGCGACTACGGGTCCAGTGTCGATTGAACCCGCCAGCCTGGATTCATGCAAGATCGGCGCGGTGGTGACCGTGCGCTGGGACATCCGCAAGGAGCATCCGGACGTCAAGGACATCGAAGTGTGGACGGGTTCGGCTACTCATCCGCTTACGCTGTTTACGGCCAGTGGAACCGCGGGCGAAGCCAAGACGGGACCATGGGCTGGGCCTGGCTCGATCTTCGCGGTCAAAGATCGCGCAACCGGACAGGAACTTGCCCGGGCCACTGTGCAAGGCCCTGCCTGCCCCTGACCAAAATCCGCGGCTGAGAACCGATCGGTGGTGATCGCCGCCGGTCGTCGTGCGGGCGCACCCCTTCGCAGCCCGTCATGGCAATGCAAGCCAAGGGTCCCGGAGTCATCTTGAGCACTCGCCCCATCCCCGTCACCCAGCCATTCATGCCGCCGCTGGAGGAGTTCATCCCGCATCTGGCCCGGATCTGGGAATCCAAGTGGCTGACCAACGCCGGTCAGTACCACCAGCGCTTGGAAAAGGAGCTCTCCCTCTATCTTGGCGTCGAGCACCTCAGCCTGTTCACCAACGCAACGATCGCGCTGATTACTTCGCTGCAGTCGTTGCGCATCACTGGCGAAGTGATCACGACACCCTATTCATTCGTAGCCACGGCGCACTCGTTGCTGTGGAACAACATCAAGCCGGTCTTCGTCGACATCGATGCGAATACGTTCAACCTGGATCCCGACAAGATCGAATCTGCGATCACATCGCAAACGACCGCGATCATGCCGGTGCACTGCTATGGCAATCCTTGCGACGTCGAGCGCATCCAGAATATCGCCGACACCTACGGCCTGCGGGTAATCTATGACGCGGCGCATGCGTTCGGCGTGCGCTACAAGGGGCAATCGCTGCTGAATTTTGGCGACCTTTCCGTCCTCAGCTTCCATGCAACCAAGGTATTCAACACTTTCGAAGGCGGCGCGATCATCTGCCCGGATGCCAAGACCAAGCAGCGCATCGACTATCTCAAGAATTTCGGCTTCGTCGACGAAGTGACGGTTGTCGCCGCTGGCATCAACGGCAAAATGAACGAGGTCCAGGCTGCCTTCGGGCTGCTGCAACTGGATTACGTCGATCGCTCGATCGCTGCTCGACGCGATATCCACGAGCGCTATTGCGCCGTGCTGGGTGGAGTGCCGGGCATCACGTTGCCCACCGCGTCCCCGGACGCGACGCAGAACTACTCGTATTTCCCGATCCTGGTGGGTGGCGACTACCCGCTGTCGCGCGACGCGCTCTATCAGAAAATGCGCGACCACGACATCCTCGCCCGCCGCTATTTCTATCCGTTGATCTCGGATTTCCCGATGTACCGCGGCTTGCCCTCGTCCAGCCGCGGCAACTTGCCGGTGGCTACCGAGATCGCCGACCGCGTCCTGTGCCTGCCGATCTATCCGGACCTCGCGTCCACGGACGTGGATGCGGTGCTTGCCGTCATCACTGCATGAGTTCGCGTTTCTTGCGCCGGCGGCTCGCGCTATGCCGGGATGAGCGTGGATGAAGGCTGCGATCATGCAGCCTTATTTCCTTCCGTACATCGGCTACTTCCAGCTGATCCGCGCGGTGGATGTGTTCGTCGTCTACGACAACATCCAGTACACCAAGAAGGGCTGGATCAACCGCAACCGGTTCCTGCTCGGTGGCAGTGACGCTACGTTCTCTATTCCGATCAGGAAGGATTCCGATTTCCTGGATATCCAGCAGCGTGAACTCGCAGCGGATTTTGATCGTGCCAAACTGTTGAACCGGCTGCGTGAGGCATACCGCAGGGCTCCGCAATTCGCCAGCGCGTTTCCACTGCTGGAGGAGATCGTGCTCGACGGAGCCGGCAATCTTTTCGATTACGTCCACAAGTCAATCACCGGCGTGTGCAGCTATCTCGGGATCGACACGCCCATCGTGAAATCCTCGACCGTAGCCATCGACCACTCACTGCAGGCGCAGGACAAGGTGCTGGCCATCTGCCGGGCCCTCGGCGCCGACCAATACGTCAATCCCATCGGTGGACAGGCGCTGTATTCCCGGGAGGCATTTGGCGTCCAAGGCGTCGCCCTCTCATACCTTCGCAGCAGGGAGGTGCAATACGCGCAATTCGGCCAACCGTTCGTGCCTTGGCTCTCGATCATTGACGTATTGATGTTCAATTCACCGCCCGCGATTGCCGGCCAGCTCGAACACGGATTCGAGCTCATCTAGCATCAATAAAGCTCCGCGAATGCCGGACGCGGCTCCAGCAAGTACAATCCCGACGCACTTCGACCGTCGCTTTCGCTGGAGTCGCGGGCAACCGGAGCACGACCGCGCCGTCTCCGATGGGCAGCGCCCTTCCGGTATGGGCCACCATTTTCCGACGCGCAAGGTCATGATCGATGTTCCACTGGAAGAAACTCGGACGGGTCTTCGACCCCGCAACGGTCACCGATCGGCCGTGGTTGCAACAGTTTGCTCAGGCGCCCTGCGTGTTGATGTTCGGCGACTTCGTCCGCGTTTATTTTTCCTGTCGCCCGCCACCGGACGCAGCTGGGCAATACGCCAGCTATTCCGCATTCGTCGACTTGGACCGCTACAACCTCTTCAACATCCTGCGGATCGCGCAGGAGCCGATCCTGGCGCTCGGCGGGACCGGCATGTTTGACGAGTTCGGCACCTATCCGGTGTCCGTGGTCCGCGATGGTGATGGTGTGGTGGCGTACTACGCGGGCTGGACGCGCTGCGAGTCGGTACCGTTCGATGTCGCCATCGGCGTAGCCAGGAGTCGCGACGGTGGAGTCACGTTCGGCAAGCTGGGCAGCGGCCCGGTGCTCGCAGCATCTGTCGACGAACCATTCGTCCTCAGCGGCCCCAAAATCCGCCGATACGACGGGCGATGGCAGCTGTGGTACATCGCCGGCCGCAAATGGGTGGTCGCCGATGGCCGGCCTGAGCCGGTCTACAAGATACGCATGGCAACGTCCGACGACGGACTGAACTGGGACAAGCTCAATCGCGACCTGATTCCCAGCAGGATCGAGGAAGACGAAGCGCAAGCGTGTCCGGATGTTTTCCTGCACAACGGCCGCTACCACATGTTTTTCAGCTATCGCCACAGCCAAGGCTATCGCGGCAGGGAAAAAGGCTACCGGATCGGCTATGCGGTATCCAACGACATGTTGCACTGGACGCGGGATGATTCAAAGGCAGGCATCGACGTGTCCGAGGATGGATGGGATTCGGAAATGATCAGCTACGCGCATGTCTTCGCGCTCGATGGTGCGATCTACATGCTTTACCTGGGCAACCAGGTCGGTCGCCACGGCTTCGGGCTCGCCAAGCTCGAAGGCACCTTATGAGGCCGCAGCGATGAAATGGACCAAGCTCGGCAAAGTGTTCGACCCCACCGACCATGTCCTGCCCGGCGGATGCGGCGAATTCGCGCAGTCGCCGCAGGCACTGGAGTGCGACGGGTTCGTCCGTGTGTACTTCTCCAGCCGGCAACGTGATCCGGGCAACGGCAAATATCTGAGCCATGTCTGCTTCGCGGATTTCAGCAAGGACTTCCGCCAAGTGTTGCGGGTGTCCGACAAGCCGGTGATTCCCCTTGGCAACCTAGGCTGCTTCGACGAGCACGGGATTTTCCCAATGAACGTCCTGCGCCACGACGACCGCATCTTCGGTTACACCAGCGGCTGGACACGCCGGGTTTCGGTATCCGTCGACACCGGCATCGGCCTGGCCTTCAGTCACGACGGCGGCCTGACCTTCGAGCGGATCGGCGAAGGCCCGGTGCTCACCGCTTCGCTACACGAGCCCTTCCTGGTGGGCGATCCGTTCGTGCAGGTGCGCGCCGGCGTATTCCACATGTGGTACATCTTCGGCACGCAGTGGAAACAATTCCCAGGCGCGCAGGCACCTGACCGGATCTACAAGATCGGGCATGCAACCTCCGCCGATGGAATCCGCTGGAACAAGCAGGGCGCGCGAATCGTTCCCGACCGCCTTGAAGAAGAAAGCCAGGCGTTGCCTACCGTCGTGTCGATCGGCGATCGTCACCACATGGTGTTCTGTTATCGCGAGTCTTTTGATTTCCGGCAAACCAAGGGCCGCGGTTATCGTCTTGGCCATGCCTGGTCCGATGACTTGCTGACCTGGCATCGGGACGATGCTTCCATCGGGATCGATGTCGCGGAGGAAGGATGGGATAGCGACATGCAGTGCTACCCGCACCTGTTCCGCTGCGACGGCAAGGTCTATCTGTTGTACAACGGCAACGAATTCGGTCGGCACGGTTTCGGGGTTGCTGTACTCGAATGACATCTCCCGTCGCCTATCGCCGGATGACCGCCACCCGGGAGGCCATCCTGGCGCACTTGCAGGCCTGTGACGCGCAGTACCTGCCGTCGCTCTCATCGCGCGTCGACCTGGCCACCTATGCGGACAAGCTGTCGCAGCTCGCAACCACGTTCGAGGCCTGGGATGGTCCCGTGCTGGCGGGCCTGGTCGCGGCCTACCTCAACGACCAGCGTAGTCAGAGTGGCTTCGTCACCAGCGTCAGCGTGCTACCCGGTCATGCGCGGGCGGGCATCGCGTCGACCCTCATGCACTCGTGTGTCGCCGAAGCGCGACAGCTGCGGATGCAGGAGCTCGCGCTGGAGGTCTCGCGGGCAAGCCCCCAGGCCATTGGCCTGTACCGCAAGCTTGGTTTCGTCGAATCCGGCGGCGATACTGATTTCCTTTCGATGCGACTGCCACTTCAGGATCCCAGCACCAATGAACAACGCCCGTGACTACGACGCGGAGTTGAAGGACACCGCCGACCACCAGTACGCCTATGGCTTCGACTTCGATGTCATGCATCCGTACATGTTGCGGTCCTTCGAGCCATTTTTTCGCGATGGCAGCGTACTGGAGCTGGGAAGCTTCATGGGCGACTTCACCCGGCGCTTGGTCACACGATTCGACGATGTCACCTGCGTCGAGGCATCGGGCGACGCTGTGGCGGCGTCGCGTCAACGCCTGGGCGACAAGGCGACCTTCGTACACGCACGCTTCGAGCAGGCGCAGCTCCCACGCAAGTACGACAACATCATCCTCACCCATGTGCTTGAGCACATCGACGACCCGGTACGCGTGCTCAGGCGTATCAACGACGAATGGCTGGCCGACGGCGGACGCTTCTTCCTGGTCTGCCCCAATGCAAACGCGCCCTCGCGGCAGATCGCAGTGAAGATGGGATTGATCAGCCACAACGCCGCGGTGACGCCGGCCGAAGCCGAGCATGGCCACCGTTGTACGTACACGCTGGACACGCTGGAGCGCGACGCTACCCTGGCCGGGCTGGATGTCGTGCATCGCAGCGGCATCTTCTTCAAGGCGCTGGCCAACTTCCAATGGGATCGGCTGCTCGAGACCGACATCATCTCGCAGGAGTACCTCGACGGCTGCTACATGCTCGGCCAGCAATACCCAGACCTGTGCTCGAGCATCTTCCTGATGTGCCAGAAGGGTCCCGCGTGAGCACCACGCAGATCCCGCCGACGATGCGAGCCGAAGCATTGCCCGTCTCCGCCCGGCAGACGATTTCGTTCGTGGTCGCAGTCTATCGCAATGCCGGTGCGATCACGCCGACCTATCAGAAGATTCGCTCCGTGTTCGCCGAGAGCCTGAATTCATACGACTACGAAATCGTGTTCGTGGACGACGGTTCCGATGATGGATCGCTGCAGGAAATCCTCGACCTTCGCGAGCACGACCAACGCATCAAGGCGATCACCTTTACCCGAAACTTCGGGCAGATGTCGGCGATGCTGGCCGGACTGGCGCAGGCCTCGGGCGCGGCGACGATCAATATCTCGGCCGACCTGCAGGATCCCGTCGAGTTGATTCCGCAGATGGTCGCAAAGTGGTGTGAGGGCGCGGAGATCGTCGTCTGCTACCGCACTGATCGCTCCGACACCTTGTCGGCCAAGGTGTTCTCTCGCTTTGCCTACGGTGCATTGCGCCTGGCGATCCCGGAGATCCCACCTGGTGGTTTCGACTTCGTGCTGATGGATCGCAAGGCCCTCGACGAATTCAATTCAATCGACGTGCGCAACCGTTTCTTCCAGGGCGACCTGCTGTGGACCGGCTACCGCACCAGCTTCATCCCGTATGTCCGCCTGAAACGCACCATCGGCAAGTCGCAATACAACTTGCGCAAAAAGCTGAAGAACTTCCTCGACGCCTTTCTCGATGCGTCATACCTGCCAATCCGGTTCATTTCGCTCGCAGGCATCGTCACCGCCACCGCCGGCCTGCTCTACAGCCTGACGATCGTCTACGCCTGGCTCCGTGGCGACACGCCATTTGCCGGCTGGGCGCCGTTGATGATCGTCGTGCTGCTCGTCGGCGGCCTGATCATGTTCATGCTCGGCATCATCGGCGAGTACATCTGGCGCATCTACGACGAGGTGCGCAAGAAGCCTAACTACATCGTCCGGGAAAAATACCTGTGAGCGCGCCCCTTCACTACGTGCTGGTCGACGGCATCAAGTGCTACAGCCCGGAAGAAGCCGAGCAGTACACGGATTATCCAGACGACGGATTCGACGTCACGGATCGTCTCGAGCAGGACAGCTTCTGGGTCCGCTCCAGGAATCGGTTGTTGACGAAGATGATCCGCCGCTATGCAAAGTCGCTGACGCAACCGCGTTTCCTCGAAATCGGTTGCGGGACAGGTGCGTTCATCGAAGAGTTGGCCTCCGATACCGGGCTGCACATCACGGGTTCGGAGATCTACATTAAGGGCCTGCATTTCGCCAAGCGCAGGCTACCGCAGGTTGAGTTCATCCAGTACGACGCCAAGCAAGGGGTGCTGCCCGAAAAGTTCGACATCATCGCCGCCTTTGACGTGATCGAGCACATCGATGACGACGTCGCGGCGATTGCCAACATCCACGCCATGCTGGTCGATGGTGGGCACTTCATCGTCACCGTGCCGCAGCACAAGTTCCTGTGGAGTCGGCTCGATCAGATCGTCAAGCACAAGCGGAGGTACACGCGACGGGAGCTGGTGGACAAGCTAGAGCAGCGCGGTTTCACCGTGGTACGGCGCACGTCTTTTCTTTTCGTACTGTTTCCGCTGATGGCGGTGGTCCGGTTGCTCGACCGTCCGGCAGCAAACCCCGACAGCGTGGACGACACGAACTTCGAGCAACGAGTTGGTTTTCCGCGCCCTGTGAACTGGTTGTTCGACAAGCTAATGCGCATCGACGAGGCGCTGATCCAACTTGGCGTATCGCTCCCGTTTGGCGGCACCCTGCTGGTGATCGCCAGGAAACCGCATGCATCGTGATCGTGCGCCGGTCGCGCCTCTACGCGACCCTTCCTCACTCCGCTTCAGGATCGAAGCCGCGAAGTTCCTTATCGTTGGCGGCGTGAACTTCGTGCTGACCTTCATCGTCTTTTTCGTGCTGGTGAAGCTGCTGCACGTGAACTACCTGGTCGGTCTCACGGCATCGTGGGCGGTCGGAATGGTGTTCTCTTACGTGTTGAATTTTTCGTGGGTGTTCCGTCCCGAAGAGCAGCTGCGTTTCAAAGCGCGCTTCGGCAAGTTCTTCCTGGCCAGCCTGGCTTCACTTGCGCTCAACCTGCTGACGCTGCACTTCCTGGTCCGCCGCTACGGCTTTGATGCCTTTTATGTGCAATGCGCGCTGATTCCATTGATTGTCGTCTTCAATTTCACCACGGCCAAGTTTTGGTCGCTAAGGGCAGCCAAGTGATGGCATCGATCATGGACGCGCGTGGCGCGACGTCATCTGTGACAGATCCCGCCAAGTGGCGGCGCACTTCGCTGATCCTGGTGTTTCTCGCATCCGTGTGCGCGGCGCTCTGGCGCTTCTTGCCCTGGATGCCGGCCGTGTTTTACGGCGATGACCTCGACTACCTGCTGTTGTTCAAGGACGGCCAGTGCGCCACGCGCGCGGCGGAAATCCTGACAACGACCTGTTACGAACGATTCCGGCCGGTGGCATCGGGTGTCGTCATCGCGATGATGAATGTGTTCGGCGATCGCATCCAGGCATTCCTCGCCCTCAACGTGTTGATCCAGGGCGTGATCGGCGTGCTGGTGTTCGCCATCGCGCGACGACTGAGTCGCGGTAACTGGCTGGTGGCGCTGCTGATCACGCTTGCCGTGGTGATGTCGCGTTTCGCCGCGTACCAGGTCACGCAAATGATCGGGCCGGTGGAAAGCCTCACCTTGGCGCTGTGCCTGGGCGTGGTGTATTCGGCGGTCCGTGCTGATGCCGGCGTGGCAAACGCCTGGCGCTGGTCATGGCTGGCATTGCTGTTCTCCTTCCTGGCGATGCATTCGCACGAGCGTTCGATGGTCACGGCGGTCTGGCTGGGAGTCGTCTTCGTGCTGTCGCCGAACATCCGTGCGCTGCCGCGTGCGCGCTGGCTGGCGCTGCTCGCCGGTTGCGTGGCGTTGCCCGTGTACTACATCGCGTTCAAGACCTACGTGCTCAAGGCCTATTTCCTGGTCGGCACTGGCGGCACGCATCTGGATCTCTGCTTCCCGTTGATCCTTGAGCACGCCACCGAAGCCATCCGCTCGGTGTTCGGCTTCAACACCGGACCCGATTACCTGGTCGGTGCCAGCGTGTCGCATGCGTGGCGCCTTGCGTGGTACCTGGCGCTGCTGTTCTCGTTGTGCTGGCTCGGCGTGCTCGCGCTCGGTACGCGCGATGCACTTGCCCGAACGCAGCCGCCCCAAGAGTCGGCATTCGCACGCCTGCGATGGCCTTTGTTGCTGCTTGCACTCGCCGGGGCTTTGCTGGTGCCAAGCCTGTTGACCGTCCGCCTTGAGCAGCGCTGGCTGCTTGCCCCGTTCACGATTGGAATGCTGGCGGTTGCCTGGGCTGCCGGGCCAATTGGCGAGTTGCGCCGATTCCGGGTTGGCCTGGCCGTGGTTGTATGCCTGGCATCGCTGGGACTCGACACCGCAATCATGCGGTACTTCGACCGAATCTTTTTCATCTCGTCGCCGCGCCTGGCCGCTCAGGTCAAGCATGACATCGTGGATGGTTATCCCAGCCAGCATGGTGGCGTGGATTTGCTCGCTGGCGCGGACCAATGTTCCTGGACGCTCCATAACGGCGGGTTTTTCCGCGTCTACGGGGGCCGTGGGCGCAGCACGCAGTGTTTTGTTTCGGTGGATGCGGCAGTCGCTGCGGGCCTGGCTTCAGATACGCACATCTACGGTCCCGATGCGCAGAACCGGTTCGTCGATCTCACGCCCAAACCGACAGCGCAGGTGATCCTCCCCGAGGGCGAGACCCAATACGATTTCATCAAGCGCTTCAACGAAGGCCACATCAGCGATTCACGCCACGTCTCAACTCCAACCGGACGCGGCGTGCTCGCAATGCCGTGGGCGTCGGAACAGGGAGTCAGGGACACGTTGACCGTGGTGTCGGGATTTTCGTATCGGTATGACGGGATAGACGTGCCGGCTAACGCCACGTTGCGTTTCGACGTTGGCATGATTTATCCAAGCCAGACGCGTGCCCGTGCGCTGGTAAGCATGCGGGGTTCAACCGGAGAACCTGCTGTGGCGTGGGCGAATGCCCTCGTACCTCCTGATGTGGATGGCAAGCCGCGCTACGTACCGGTTTCTCTGTCGCTCGCCCAGTTCGCAGGCAAGAGATTATCTGTAATCTTTGCGGCGGACTCCCCCAGCGGAAACTCTAGCGGCCATTGGATTGCATTTGCGCGGCCGCGCATTGTCATCCCAGCCCCTTGAAAAAGAACCAAATCAGAGTATTTCTCAATGAGCGATCAATCTGATTACCAAGAAAAGCTCGAAGCGGAGAAGACCCGATTCGCCGCGGATCTCGATGTCCATGCGCTGCCTGAAATTTTTCACTATTGGTCACATAACTATGTGCGGCCGATGTTGGAGGAGGTGGGGTTCAATCATCCTGACGAACTATTTGCCAAGTTCCTGCACGAGTCTTCCCAGCGTAGCCTCGCGACTGCGGCTCCGGTGTTCCTGAGTATCGGCTCCGGTAATTGCGACACCGAGGTGCGCGTGGCGCAGCGACTGTTGGCCAGGGGGCTGTCCAACTTCACGATTGAGTGCCTCGACCTGAGCCCAGTCATGCTCGCTCGGGGCCGCGACCTCGCCCTCGCGGAGGGAGTTGGCGACTACCTTTCCTTCACTGAGGGCGACTTCAATGAATGGGGCGCGAATCGCACCTACGATGGCGCGATGGCGAATCAATCCCTCCACCATGTACTCCATCTAGAGCACCTTTTCGACGAACTCAAGCTGTCGCTTGGGCCGGCGGCTTACTTTGTCACGAGCGACATGATTGGCCGCAACGGCCACCAACGATGGCCGGAAGCATTTGAACGGGTGCAACGCTTCTGGTCGGAACTCCCAATGGATTACCGCCAGAATTTATTGCTGAACCGCTACGAGGAGACATACGAAAACTGGGATTGCTCGGATGAGGGTTTTGAAGGAATCCGCGCGCAGGACGTGCTTCCACTGCTTCTCGAGCGATTCAATTTTTATGTTTTCGCTGCTTTCGGCAACGTCGTTGATCCGTTCGTCGACCGATGCTTTGGCCATCATTTTGATGCCAAGGGAAAATGGGACCGAAGGTTTATCGATCGAGTGCACGAAGCCGACGAACAAGGCTTTCGCGACGGCACTCTGACCCCGACGCACATGATGGCGGTAATGACTGCAGGAGAACCTCCTGAGCGTCGTTACGCACGCGGCTTGTCACCCGAGGCTGCAGTCCGAAAAAGCGATGTCTAGTCCCACAGCGGGTGTTATTGATTTACCTGGATTCGATCTTTAAGCATCGGGTCGCAACATTGACGTACGGAGCAGGATCAACTGACGTCGAAAGTACGCTCCAGACAGCGGCTGCACTGAAGCGCGCTTCAATGAACTCTTGAGCTTGCGACGAGATGCGGGCCCATTTGTCATCGTCGCGAAGTAAGTCTGTCACTTGCTGCGCGAAATCGTCTTCCTCGTCAGTAGCGGCCAAGAATCCCCGCGCATCCACCAACCCCTGCGCCCCCGCCTCGGATGTGACACACGGCACGCCAAAGCGCATGGCCTCCAGTATTTTTCCCTTCATCCCGCCGCCATATCGCAACGGCGCCACCACCACCCGAGCACGTTTGTAGTAGTCAGCGAGCGCTTCCTCGCTGACGTAGCCGGTGACGGTGATACCGGGCCCGGCGAGATCCAGGACTGTTGCATTGGGGTGGGAACCCACCAGATAGAGATGGATGTCAGGATATGCCCGATGCACTTTCGGCAGGACTTCACGCACGAACCACGCCGCGCCGTCCGCGTTGGGCGTGTGCGCGAAGCCGGCGACAAACAGCAGGTCGCGACGCTCATGCAGGTTGGCCGCCGGCGCATCGGCAACGCTGTCATACGCATACAGCGGGATGGTTTCAGCCAACGCCTTGCTACCGTTTCGCAGCAACCATTCCCGCACAACGTAAGTCTCACCGTCGGCCGGGTATAGGATCAGGTCCGACTTGGCCCACATCTGCTCCTCAAGCTTCTGGTAGCGGCCCGCTTCGGCAACAACGGTCGGATCTGCGTCCACCTTCATCTGCTCGCGCAGGCGCAGGTGGTGGATGTCGTGTCCGTAATAGATGATTTTCGCAGCGCTATGTCGCCGCACCGCGTCGATGAACTCGACCGAGATATGCGGGCGGCTCATCACCACGTAGTCCAGATACTTGCCGTTGTCCGCGATCCATTCCTCGAAGCGGCCGGCGTACTGGTTGCCGTGGAAGACTTCAATGCCCTGTTGCTGCAACAGCGGTGCATACACGGGATCGTGATGCAGGTTCTGCGGCCAGAATTTCACCGACATGCCCTGCCGCTGGAGGACGCACATCAGCTGCGACATCGCCCGTGAACCGGCATCGCGGTCGGGCTGGGGCACGTAGTGGTCGATGACCAGCACGGTTTTTTTCAATTGCGAGCGATCACGCGCCAGGAAGACATGTTCGGCGTTGTCGAAATGCGCGCGAGTCAATTCCTCGGCCCACCGTTCCCGGAACTTCTGCTGGTTCGCGACCTGGTAGCCCTTGATGCCCGAGCCGGTATCGGTTCCGTGCGAAACGCCCTCGTGATGGATGACGACCGAGGCCGGCTGCAGGTAGACCTTCTGACCCATCGCGCGGATGCGGAAGGCAAGATCGGTGTCCTCGCAGTACGCCGGCACATAACACTCATCGAATCCGCCGAGCGCGCGAAACGTATCGGTGCGCAGCAGCAGCGACGCTCCGGAAATGTAGTCCGCCTCGTGCACGTAGTTGTAGGCGGGCTGGCCGGGATCGTCGAGCCGTCCGAAATTCCACGCGCTTGCGTCTGCCCAGACGATGCCACCAGCTTCTTGCAGGCGCCCATCGGGATACACCAGCTTGGAGCCGACCATGCCGCAATCCGGGAAACGCAAGATCACATCGAGCAGCGCGTTCAGCCAGCCCGGGGTGACCACGGTGTCGTTGTTGAGGAAGCAGACGTACTCCCCTTTTGCCATCGTCAGTGCCTGGTTGCACGACAGCAGGAAGCCGAGATTCACCGGGTTCTCGTGATAGCGCAGGCCGGGAATTGCACGCAGGTGCTGCATGTCCACGTCGCCGGATGCATCCTCCAGCACCAGCACTTCAATGCTCACCGCCGCGCCTGCAGCGATGATCGAGTGCAGGCAGCTGGCTGTGTAGTCGAGCTTGCCGTAAGTCGGGATGACGATCGAAACCACGGGCTTGTCGACAACCGGAAACGCGAGACCCTCCAGCACCGCGCTCTCATCGTTAGACGATTCTGGAAGCGCGGGCGTGACCCGATGCTCGAATGGGAGGGTCACGCTTTCGTTAGTCCCCCGCATCCGACTGGTGAACCAACGCAGAGGCTGGGTGATCCGCCACGAACGCGACGCCAGCACGGCCTCCATGCGTTGGCGCAGATCCAACGCATAGGCTTCGCGCAACGTGGCGTGCTGGCGCAAGGACTGAACCTCGGCATTCAAGCGCAGCGCCCATGCAGATTTTTCCGCATGGTCGATCTGCAGCGTGCGGAAATTCTCACGGTCGATATCATTCTCTGCCTGCAACGACTGCGCCCAGGTGATTGCTTCGGCATGTGCCGCCTGCGCCTGGGCGAGTGCCGCATTCGAACTTTGAAGGTCGGATTCGAGAGATTTGGCCCATTCGACTGTGTCGCCGTGTGCCGCCTGCGTGCTGAGCAACGCCGCGTTGGAACGTGCCAAGTCCGACTCGATCGACTTCGCCCAAGCGACCGTCTCGTCGTGATGGCCCACCGTCTGCGCGTGCTGTTGGCGCAATGTATGCAGTTCTGAATCCAGCTGCAGTGCCCACGCGTCGCGTGTTCGCGATTGCGCATCGGCGACTGCGCGCTGACCCAGTAGCCATTCGACCTCGGCCATTGCCTCGGAACGCGCAGCGTCATTCAACCTCGTACTGTCCCCCTCCAGCACGCAGACGTCGTAGATTTCCTTGGCGGGTATATCAATGCTGCCCCGCCGCATCAACGTGGCGTGATCGAGCACCACGATGCTCGCACTGCCCCCCTCGGCGCTGGCGTCATTACGCGAAAGGCTCAACCCGACGTAAATATCCTCCCGACCGAAGGCCAACCCCCGCACATAACCCGACAGGTCGACCTCCTCAACCTGCTTGCCGTTTTCGAACACCCGCAACCTGTGGGCTTCTGAATCGCAAAGCCACAGCCGGCCATCTTGCACCTTGAGCGAATGTGGCTGCGACAACCCGGTCACCAATACGCTTCCGCTGACAACATCCAGTACTTGTCCGGCACCGCGGGTCGCGTTCTTGTAGCCGCGATGCTGCTGGAATCGACCGAAAATCGAGGCGACAAGACGCCCATGAAGAAAGCAGATCGAATTCACGTGCAGTGAGTCTGGGATATCCGACAGCGTCCAGCGCTGGAGTTCGCGCAGGGATTCGTCCAGCTTCAATACTGCGTTGCATTCTGTGCTGACCGCATAGATGAACCCGTCATGCCACAACAGGTCATGCAGGTCCAGAGGGCCGTCATGGAGTATCGACGAATTCCAATGCGCAGCTGAGATCCGCCGCACCCGATTTCCGCCGTCTGACTGTCGCGCCCACAGCAGGCCGGTCGGAGTCTGCGCGATGCCAGTGGTATCAACATGGGACAAGCGCTGGACCTGCCCATCGGCCAGCAGGAACACGCCTCCACCGTTAGGGGATGACACCAACAACCGCTCATTGTTGCGCAGCTTCACGATGCCGATCTCTCAGCACCGCTGACGGCATCCTGGATGATGATGTCCGCCTCCATGTCAGCGATGCCTTCCGCATGGGTCCGCCCGCCGAGCACGGTCAGCGTGACCGCCTCCATGCGCCGATCCAGCGCGACGATTTCCCTGCCAAGCATGTCAAAGCACGAAACCCCCAGCGTCACGAAGTACTGGCCCGGCAACAACGCACAGCGCAAGCGGAACTCTGCGATCACTACGTCACCGGCACGGCAATCGAACAACCGGTCTCCAGCCACGAACGTGTTGGAGCTGTAAACAGCCAGACCACCGACCGTACAGACTCGAAGGCCGAACACAAGCCGTTCGACATCCGCGGAAAATGCATAACGCACCCAGATGGCGAAAGGTTCGCGGGCCAGAAGGGTCGGGCCATCGCCCTGTGAACTCCGCACAAGATAATCGCAGGTCACGGCCCGCCCATCGCCCACGCGTGTTTCGTTCCGGTTGTAGCCGCTGCGCAATGCGAACTGATCGGCGTGGCCACCACTCCGCAATTGCATCATTTCGTCGACTGGGACCGGGGCGCAATCCACATGCGCTGCCTCATGCTCGTCGATCGCCGATCGCGCTCCAAACAGGCGCTTCATGTATTCGGCGACGGTCGCCTTTGCATCACCATCAAAAATGATCCGGCCATGGTCCAGCAGGACGGCGCGATCGCACATCTGAAGCAGCAGATCGACCGAGTGTGTCACGAAGAGCAGCGTGCATCCCTGTTGCCGCATCACGGCAATGCGCTTGTAGCATTTGCGCTGGAAGTAGATATCTCCGACTGCCAGGGCTTCGTCTACGATCAACACGTCAGGATTGGTGTGTACCGCCACGGCGAATGCCAAGCGCACGAACATGCCACTGGAATACGTCTTGACCGGGTGATCCACATAATCACCGATCTCAGCAAACGCAAGGATCTCATCCATCCGCTGGTTGATATCCGTGGCACTGAGTCCATGCAGGCTGCCGTTGAGCCGAATGTTTTCCCGACCGGTAAATTCCGGGTTGAATCCGGCGCCCAATTCCAGCAGGGCGGCAATGCGCGCGGTGGCTTCGACTGTGCCGCTGGTGGGCTGCAGGATTCCACAGATGATTTGCAACAACGTTGACTTACCAGAACCATTGCTGCCAATCAATCCGACTGCTTCGCCACGACGCACCACTAGGTCGACGCCGCGTAGCGCCTGGAACTGGCCGCTCTCGCGGTTGCCGTGAGAAAACAGCTGTAACAGTCGCTGGTAGGGCTTGTCGAACGCGGGAAAGGATTTGCAGACATCGCGCAGACGCAGGACAACTTCAGAGGACATCCGCAAATCCCTTGCTGACCTTGCGGAACCACATGTTGGCCAAATAACAGGCGACAACTGCGATCAACAAGTATTTGCCGAGCTGAACCCAGTCGGGCCACTGGCCCCAGAGCGTTACCATTCGCGCCTGGTCGATGAAGAAAGTCAGCGGGTTGAGCTGAAAGAAAATCCGGAAGTGCGGTGGCACCGATTGCAGCGGGACAATTGCGGACGACAGGAAGAACAATGCCGTGGACACCACCGGCGTCACCAACCCGATATCGCGGAAATAAACGCCCAGACTGGCAACGACCCAGCACACTGCTACGGTCAACAACACCAGCGGCACCAAGACAACAGGCAGCAGGATCGCGAGCGGCGAAAAATGCCCATATATGAAAGCCCCCAGCAGCAGGAACACCACCGAACTCATCAGCGTATGGAACAGCGCCGACAAGACCAGTGGCCAAACCAGAAGATCGAGCGGAAAGACGACCTTTTTGACATAGTTCGCGTTCTGCACCATCAGCCGCGGAGCGATCGTAAAACACTCGGCAAACAGTCCATGGACGATGATGCCGACAAAAATGATGAGGCCGAATGGCACGTCATGACTGCCCTGCTGCGGCCATCGGCTTTTCAGGATGCCGCCAAAGGCAACCGTATAGACCGCCAGGACCAGCAGCGGGTTGAACAGCGACCACAGCAAGCCAAAACTTGCCCCCCGGTAACGTCCCAGGATCTCGCGCTTGGTTAATTCCCGGGTCAGATCGCGATGCCGGAAAAACGCGGCAAACGGAGCTGCCAGCCAATGGACGGGGCGTAATACAGGCTCACGCCTATGCTGCAATTGCAATGCGAGTCCGGATTCGTCCATGAGTCAACGCAGAGAATCCAACACGACTGTCAATTCGTTACAAAGGTCATCAAGCGCTTCCACACCAACGCTGAGCCGCACCAGGTTGTCGTCAATTCCAAGAGCAGCGCGCCGCTCGATGGGCACGGAGGCATGGGTCATCACCGCAGGATGGTTGACCAGGCTTTCGACGCCGCCCAACGACTCGGCAAGCGTGAACAATTCGGTGCGTTCGCAAAAATGCTTCGCAGCCTCGAAACCGCCTTTCAGCCAGATCGAGACGATGCCGCCGAAGCCATCCATCTGTCGTGCGGCAAGCGCATGTTGCGGATGGGATTCAAGGCCCGGATAGACGACCTTGTCGATCGCCGGATGCGCAGAGAGGAATTCCGCCAGCACCTGCGCGTTCTCGCAGTGAGCACGCATGCGCAGGTGCAGTGTCTTCAATCCGCGCAGTGCGAGGAAGCTGTCGAACGGCCCCTGGATGGCGCCGACCGAATTCTGCAGGAACGCCAGTTGTTCGGCGAGTTCCGCGTTGTCGCCGACCACCACCATGCCGCCGACCATGTCGGAGTGGCCGTTGAGATATTTGGTCGCCGAATGCACGACGACGTCGGCGCCATGTTCAAGCGGGCGCTGCAGGATGGGGGATGCAAACGTGTTGTCGACCACCACCATCAGTCCGTGCTTGCGCGCGAGTGCCGAGATGGCTGAGATATCGACGATCTTCAGCGTGGGATTGGTTGGCGTCTCGATCCAGACGAGCTTCGTGTTCGGCTTGATCGACGCTTCGAATGCCGCAGGGTCGGTCAGGTCGACGAAACTGAAATCCAGCCCCGCGCTGCGCCGGCGCACGCGTTCGAACAGGCGATAGGTGCCGCCGTAGACGTCGTCCATGGCCACGACATGATCGCCGCTGTCGAGCAGGTCCAGCAGCGTGGACGTAGCGGCAAGTCCGGACGCGAACGCGAAGCCGCGGGTGCCACCTTCCAGCGACGCCACGCATCGCTCGTAAGCGAAACGCGTCGGATTGTGCGTGCGCGAATATTCGAAGCCCTGGTGCACGCCGGGACTGGACTGGGCATAGGTGCTGGTCGCGTAGATCGGCACCATCACCGCGCCGGTCGATGGATCGACCGACTGGCCGCCATGGATGGCGAGCGTACCGAGGCCCGGACGCGACGTTGTCGAGCCGCCGTCGTGTGAGTCATTCATGTGGATCAACCGTGGAAACGCAGCCCCGATTCTATCATCCGCACCTTGCAAACCCGGTTACTGGACGCGCCTGCGCAGGTAGTTGAGCAGGTCGATCCGGGTGATCAGTCCGAGGAATTTCGCCCCGTCGGTGACGATGGCGACGTGGCCGCGATCGAACACCGGCAGCAGCGCCTCGATCGACGACTTGACGTCCAGACGGTCAAGCTTGCTCACCATCGCCGTCGACACTGGATCGCGGAAACGCGTCTCGTCGCCGTAGACATGCAGCAGCACGTCCGACTCGTCGACCATGCCGACGAGGTCGTCGCCCTCCATCACTGGCAACTGCGAGACGTCGTACAGCTTCATCCGCTGGTACGCCGTCACCAGCAGGTCGTTGGGACCAACGACGACCGTATCGCGCTGCGAAAATGGACGCAGGATCAGGTCGCGCAGGTCGCCGTGTTGCTGGCGTTCCAGGAAGCCGTTATCCAGCATCCAGAAGTCGTTGTACAGCTTCGACAGGTACTTGTTGCCGGTGTCACAGACAAACACCAGTACGCGTTTTGGCGTGGTCTGCGTGCGACAGTATTTCAGCGCGGCGGCGAGCAGCGTGCCGGTCGATGAGCCACCGAGGATGCCTTCCTTTTCCAGCAGCTCGCGCGCAGTAAGGAAGCTTTCCTTGTCGCTGATGGCATACGCCTGCGTGACCCGTGAAAAATCGGAGATGGGCGGCAGGAAATCCTCGCCGATGCCTTCGACCAGCCAGCTCGCGGATTTCTCGCTGAGCGTTCCTTCGTTGATGTACTCGGCCAGGATCGAACCGACGGGATCGGCGAGGATCAGTTCAGTTTTCGGCGAGTACTGCGCGAAGCAGCGCGATAGCCCGGTCATCGTGCCCGAGCTGCCACAACCGAACACGATCGCGTCGAGGTCGCCATCCATCTGTCGCAGGATTTCCGGACCCGTACCAAATTCATGCGCAGCCGGATTATCCGGATTGCCGAACTGATTGATGAAGTACGCGCCGGGCGTGTCGCTGGCGATCTTCGCGGCGAGGTCCTGGTAGTAGTCCGGATGGCCCTTGGCGACATCCGATCGCGTCAGCACCACCCGGGCGCCCATTGCCTTCAGGTTGAAGATTTTTTCGCGGCTCATCTTGTCCGGGACGACCAGGATGAGTTTGTAACCCTTCTGCTGAGCCACCAGCGCCAGGCCAATCCCGGTATTGCCGGCAGTACCTTCCACTAGCGTGTCGCCGGGCTTGATGTCGCCGCGCTTCTCGGCCGCTTCGATCATCGACAGACCGATGCGGTCCTTGATCGACCCGCCCGGGTTCTGGCTTTCGAGCTTCAGGTACAGCGTGCAGGGACCGGCATCGAGATGCTGCGCCTGGACGATGGGCGTCTCACCGACGAGGGCGAGGACGGATTGATGGATGGTCATGCGCGGTCGCGGTGGCGGCGAGAGCGCGAGTATCGTTGGTGTGGTGCAGAAAAGTCAGTACAGCTCGCGGGCGGCGGCGATCGACGAGGAGGTCGCCGCCGCCCGCGACGGAAAAAAGAGATGCGTCAGTGATGCAGGACGTCATAAAGACGGGTGAGACGATCCTTGGCGGCGAGTTTTTCGCGCTTCATCTGCATCAGCGTGGTGTCGTCGATCGGCAGCACGCCGAGTTCTGCGTCCAGTACCTGCTTGTCGAGTTGCTTGTGGCGTTGGTACAGCTGCTTGAACTCGGAGTTGCCTTGGATCAATGCGTCGACATCTGTCTGGGATTGCCCTTCGAACATGGAACCTCCTTCAGCATGGGTCATCAAAGCTTGACGCTCAGGCCGGCTGTCCAGCCAGGCTGGGCGTTGCGGGGGAACGTGTGAGGAAGCCGGCCCACGCCCAAGCCGCTTATGACGCATGCCGGAACTGGGCATGCCTGCGATGGTGCGTGCTTGGTCGAATGCGTCGGTCATCAGCTCACTGGCGTTGCCAGGCGACGGGGAATTGACGGTCTGCCTGCAACTCTGACCCTACTCCCCCGGGCGGGCACCGGCAAGCGCTTCGATCTGAAATCCACCGCGCCTGGCGGACGGAACAGGCAGTCGCAGCATTGACAGTAAGTTATTGATTTAATTGGACTTTTTCTTGGCGGCAGGTTTGGGGTGCCGAGCAGGCTTCGGCTTGGCAGCAGATGCGGACTTACCGGCCAGCAGGTCGGCTTCCTGACGGGCCAGCGCCGCCTCCTTGTCCTTGGCGGCCGCAAGCTTCGCCGTCTGGTCGTTGGTCACATCGACGATCACGTTCTCGGCCTGCTGCTGGGCAGCAGCCGCAGCGTCGGCCTGGGCGCGCAGGCGTTGCGTTTCCTCGGCCTGGACCTGCGCCTGCACGCGCAGCTGTTCGGCTTCCTGGCGGGCGCGCTCGGCGTCCTGGCGGCTGGCTTCCACCAGCAATTCGCTGCGCTCACGCTCAAGGCGGTCGATCTCGCGACGCGTGGCCTCGGTGCGCGCGGCAAGTTCGGCAATGGACACCCGGCGCTCGGCAATGCGCGTGGCGTTGTCGCGGCCACGCTTCCCGGCGGCAGGAATCGCATCGACCGCCTGGTGCGCACGCAATCGTTCATACGCGGCGAAGACGTTCAAGCGCGGATCGGCTTCCAGCGCCTGTAACCGTCCCACCACGGCGGCAGCTTCCGCGCCTGCACCTAGGGTGCCAACAGCTGGCGGGACCATGGGGGTTATCGGTCCCGATGCATCCAGCGCGCTTGGCGGGGCAGTCTCGCCAGGGATTTGCAGCCGCTGGTGGAGTTCAGCAATTTCGTTGCGATGCTGTATGTATTCGGCGCGGGTGGTGGCCGCAACGCTGGTCGCGCTGGCGAGCTCGGCGTCGCTCGCGGCGGCAACTGCCAACGCACGCGCATCGTCGTCCCGTCCCTTTGCCATGGCGGCCTGGGCCTGGCTCAACTCGCTGCGCGCTTGCGTGATCGTGTCGCCGGCGTACTGATCGGCATCAACCCCGGCCGCATGCGCCACCGCCTCCTGCGCTGCCGCCAATTCGCTGGTGGGCGGCGGCAGCGTCGCACACGCGCCCAGCAGGGCCATTGAAGCCAGCGGCAACAGCAGTTGCGTGATCCGCGTTGGGAGGGCCTGCCGGGCGCAGGACTTATGTGCGAAGCTTCGATTCATCGGGGTGCCGTGTGGCGGAGGGGCGACGCGCGGTCATTTTCATCAGGTTCTGCGTTGTCTGCAACGATGGCATCTTTATTGAGGGGTGGATGAATGGATATCGGCTATTTCCTGAAGCTGATGACGGAGAAAAACGCCTCCGACATGTTCCTGACCACCGGCGCGCCGGTGTACATCAAGGTTGAAGGCACGCTGCACGCGCTGGGAAGCACGGGCCTGCCGCCCGGCATGGTCAAGAAGATCGCCTATTCACTGATGGACGAAGGCCAGGTGCCAATGTTCGAGCGCGACCTTGAACTCAACATGGCGTTGGCGCTGCAGGACTCGGGGCGCTTCCGCATCAATGTGTTCAAGCAGCGCGGCGAGGTGGGCATGGTGATACGCGCGATCCGCAGCGTGATCCCCTCGATCGAGGAGCTGCAGCTGCCGCAGGTACTCAAGGACATCATCATGGCCCCGCGCGGGCTGGTGCTGATCGTGGGCTCCACCGGCTCGGGCAAGTCCACCACGCTGGCCTCGATGATTGATCACCGCAATTCCAGCAGCACCGGTCACATCCTCACCATCGAGGACCCGATCGAATACCTGCACAAGCACAAGCAGTCGATCGTCAACCAGCGCGAAGTGGGCATCGATACCCACGCGTTCCACAACGCGCTCAAGAACGCGATGCGCGAAGCGCCGGACGTGATCCTGATCGGCGAAATCCTCGACGCCACGACGATGGAAGCGGCGATCGCCTTCGCCGAGACCGGGCACATCTGCCTGGCGACCCTGCATTCCAACAACGCCGACCAGACCATCGAGCGCATCCTCAACTTCTTCCCCGAGGGCGCGCACAAAAACGTGTTGATGAACCTCGCGCTGAACCTCAAGGCGGTCGTGTCGCAGCGGCTGGTGGTAGGAGTCGATGGCCGCCGCCTGCCCGCGGCTGAAATCCTGATCAACACGCCGATGATCCGCGACCTGCTGCGTCGCGGCCAGATCCACGAACTGAAGCAGGCCATGGAGGAATCCCTCGAGTCGGGCATGGAAAGTTTCGACCAGTGCCTGTTCCGCATGTACAAGGAAGGCCGGGTCGAACGCGAGGAAGCCTTGCGCGCCGCCGATTCACGCGATGGGCTGGCGCTGAAATTCCGCCTGTCCGAAGGTTCGAGCGGCGAACATGATCCGTATGCCGAGGTCTTCTCGACCGCGTCAAGCCAGCACTGAGCCAGCAGTGCAACGCGCGCCATGAAGCACTAGGGCGCGTCGGGCTGCCTCTCCGGCCGTGCGGCGTCGAATGCGGGTAGCGCAAGGCAGGCTGCCTCGATCCGCATGATCGTCGGATATGGCGACATGTCGATGGCGAACCGGCGTGCGTTGTAGAGCTGAGGGATCAGGCAGCAATCGGCAATCGTTGGCGCATTACCGTCACAGAAGGTGCCGGTTGACGGGTGATCGAGCAGCATCGCCTCGAAGGCGGACAGGCCTTCGACCATCCAGTGCCGCATCCACACATCGCGTTCGGGCTGGGGCACGCCCCAGTCGCGCTCGAAATACTGCAGCACACGCAGGTTATTGAGTGGATGGATGTCGCAGGCGATCAGCTGCGCCAGGGCGCGCACGCGCTGGCGTTCGCGCGCGGTCGCCGGCAGCAGCATCGGCGCCGGCCACATTTCGTCCAGGTATTCCAGGATCGCCACCGACTGCCGCAACATGCGGTGTCCATGCTGCAGCACGGGAATCAACTGCTGCGGATTGGTGACCTTGAACTCATCGCTGTGCTGCTCGCCGCCATCGCGCAACAGATGCACGGGCGCGATGTCATAGGCCAGCCCTTTCAGGTTGAGGCCGATCCGCACGCGGTAGGCGGCGCTGGAGCGCCAATAGGAAAACAGGCACAGCTTTTCAATCACCATTGCGTCCTTCCGCTCCCCATGCGGTGGCGCCTGTCGTCAGCGCCGCAGCTGGCACCTTAGCCCGGCAAGTGACCGCCCAGCCGACCGTCGGTCGCGCGAACCGGCCGTCGGACGGTTCAGACGCCCCGATCACGGCAACGGCTGGCGTTCGATGCGCTGTTCGATGGCGCCAAAAATGCTCTTGCCCGCGCCATCCAGCATTTCGATCCGCACCAGGTCGCCGAAGGACATGAAAGGCGTCCGCGGCTTGCCGTGTTCCAGAGTCTCGACGGTGCGCTTTTCGGCGAAGCATGACGCTCCCTTGCTGGTGTCCTCGTTAGCGATAGTGCCTGAGCCGATAATCGTTCCTGCCGACACCGGTCGCGTTTTTGCCACGTGCGCCAGCAACTGCGAAAAATCGAATTGCATATCGACGCCGGCTTCGGGCGCACCGAACCACTCGCCATTGACATGGGTCACCAACGGCAAGTGCAGTTTGCTGCCGCGCCATGCGTCACCGAGCTCGTCAGGCGTCACGAACACCGGCGACAACGCCGAGCGCGGCTTGGACTGCAGGAAACCGAATCCCTTCGCCAGCTCACCCGGGATTAGGTTGCGCAGCGAGACGTCATTGACCAGGCCGATCAACTGGATATGCGAGGCGGCCTGCTCCGGGGTCACCGCCATCGGCACGTCGTCGGTAACGATCACGATCTCGGCTTCCAGATCGATGCCATGGCTTTCATCGGCGACTCGCACGGGATCGCGCGGCCCCATGAACCCCGCGCTGGTTGCCTGGTACATCAGCGGATCCGTGTAGAAACTCTCCGGCACCTCGGCGCCACGGGCGCGACGCACGCGCGCCACATGTGGCAAGTACGCGCTGCCGTCGACGAATTCATACGCGCGCGGCAGCGGCGCGGCCAACTGCGCCGTGTCGATGTCGAAGGCGCCATCGGCGCTGCCGTCGTTGAGCGCATCGGACAATGCCACCAGGCGTGGCGCGAGGTTCGACCAGTCTTCCAGCGCACGCTGCAGCGTCGGTGCAATCCCGGTGGCGCGTACGCCGTGCAAGAGGTCGCGCGAGACGACGATCAGCGTGCCGTCCCGGCCGCCTTCTTTCAATGAAGCCAATTTCATCGTGTGTGTGCCCGGTATTTGCTGTCGCAATTGTACCGCCGCTGTTCAATCCCCTTGAAAACCACCGGCACGGAACGTCAGCACCAACGTGTCTCGATGACCGTGATTATCCAGTGGCTGTATCGGTGTCGATTCATGGATGACGCGGGTGTCGTCCAGCAGTAGTAGCGACCACGGCTGCAGCAGCGTGAAACGCTGGCCATTTGGGCCGGTCGCCTCGAATACGCGGGTTTCCCCACCTTTGATGCCAACCCGCTCGATCAGGAACACCGCGACAAAATCCACGCCGTCGCGATGCGCGCCTTCCGGCGTCGGCCGGCCGATGCCTTCGCTGGTATCGATGCGGAACTGGTGTGCCTCGACATACCAGCGCGGCTCGGGCTGCAGTTGCGAAAACAGGCTGGCCAGCGAGCCCAGCACCTGCGACCACGCTGGATTCGCCATCAGGTCGTCGCGAATCGGCTCGAACCAGCGACGCATGCCGCCATGCAGGGCGTTGTATTCCTCGGATTGCCAATGCGCGCGATGCGGGGTGTGCAGCACGCGGCTTTCTTCGACCACGAAGCACGAATGCCGGCGCCGGCGGTAATGGCCGCCATCCTTGAGATAAAGATCGGGGGCGAGATCGTCCCAACTGTCGTGCAAGGCATCGAGCGACGCGAAACCGACGCCACACAATTGCGTGACGCTGTCCGGTGTCAGCACCGCGTAACCGCAATCGCGCATCCGCGGAGCCAACCCATCAACCGAAGTGAACGGCGCTGCAAGGCTGGCAACCATGGGTGCTCTCCTGCGATGTGGTGGGGCCGGCAAAGCAAAAACCCGCACGAGGCGGGCTTTTACAGTACTGCAAGGCTTGATGTGGCAGCCCCGGATGGATTCGAACCACCGATGCCTGAGTCAGAGTCAGGTGCCTTACCGCTTGGCTACGGGGCTATGTTGTAGTCAGGGATCTGCCCGTCCGGGCTGACCCTGACGTCGCAAGGTCCGGCCAAGCCGGGCCTTGCTCCCGCAAAGAAGCTTACGCTTGCTTTGCGGGCGGCACATCCATGTGCCGCGGTGTGCAGGATGTATTGCGAACGCGCCGTTGGCGCTAGCTGATTAGCGCTTGGAGAACTGCGTGGCGCGACGCGCCTTGTGCAGGCCGACCTTCTTGCGCTCGACTTCGCGGGCGTCGCGGGTCATGAAACCGGCCTTGCGCAGCTCGCCCTTGAGCGACTCGTCGTATTCGACCAAGGCGCGCGAAATGCCCAAGCGGATTGCGCCGGCCTGGCCGGTGTTGCCACCGCCCTCGACCGTGACCAGCACGTCGAACTTGTCGGTCGACTTGGTCAGCTCAAGCGGCTGGCGCACGATCATGCGCGCCGTCTCGCGACCGAAGAAGTCTTCGATGGTGCGCTCGTTGATGGTGATCTTGCCGTCGCCCTTGCGCAGGAACACACGTGCGGTGGAAGACTTGCGACGGCCAGTGCCGTAATTCTGCGTAATGGCCATGTCAGAGTTCCAGGACTTGCGGCTGCTGGGAGGCGTGCGGGTGGGTCGGGCCGGCGTAGACCTTGAGCTTGCGGTACATGGCGCGGCCGAGAGGATTCTTCGGCAACATACCCTTGACGGCAGTCTCGATCACGCGCTCCGGATGGCGGTGCAGCGCTTGGGCCAGGTTCTCGGACTTCAGGTTGCCGACGTAACCGGTGAACCGGTAATACATCTTATCCTGCAGCTTGTTGCCGGTGACATGGATCTTCTCGGCATTGACCACGACCAGGTAATCACCGGTGTCGACATGCGGGGTGAAGACCGGCTTGTGCTTGCCACGCAGGCGGCGGGCGAGCTCTGTGGCGAGGCGACCCAGGGTCTTGCCCTCGGCATCGACGACGTACCAGTCGCGCTGGACGGTCTCGTTTTTGGCACTGAAAGTCTTCATGCGGGGTCTGCT